>NZ_CP036533.1:7745000-8045000 GCF_024585265.1 Bradyrhizobium sp. WBAH42 | reverse complement strand
ACCACCACCGCGACCATCTTGGCCGCCGCAATCGTGCGTGAAGGCGCCAAGTCGGTTGCCGCTGGCATGAACCCGATGGACCTCAAGCGAGGTATTGACCTCGCGGTCGAAGCCGTCGTGGCCGACCTCGAGAAGAACTCGAAGAAGGTCACCTCGAACGACGAGATCGCCCAGGTCGGCACCATCTCGGCCAACGGCGATGCCGAGATCGGCAAGTTCCTCGCCGACGCCATGAAGAAGGTCGGCAACGAGGGTGTCATCACCGTCGAGGAAGCCAAGTCGCTCCAGACCGAGCTCGACGTGGTCGAGGGCATGCAGTTCGACCGTGGCTACATCTCGCCCTACTTCGTCACCAACGCCGACAAGATGCGCGTCGAAATGGACGACGCCTACATCCTCATCAACGAGAAGAAGCTCTCCTCGCTGAACGAGCTGCTGCCGCTGCTCGAGGCCGTGGTGCAGACCGGCAAGCCGCTGGTCATCGTCGCCGAGGACGTCGAAGGCGAGGCGCTTGCGACCCTGGTCGTGAACCGCCTGCGCGGCGGCCTCAAGGTCGCGGCCGTCAAGGCTCCGGGCTTCGGCGATCGCCGCAAGGCCATGCTGCAGGACATCGCGATCCTGACCGGCGGCCAGGCGATCTCGGAAGATCTCGGCATCAAGCTCGATAACGTCACGCTCAACATGCTCGGTCGCGCTAAGAAGGTGATGATCGACAAGGAGAACACCACGATCGTCAACGGCGCCGGCAAGAAGGCCGACATCGAGGCGCGCGTGGCCCAGATCAAGGCGCAGATCGAGGAGACCACCTCGGACTACGACCGTGAGAAGCTCCAGGAGCGTCTCGCCAAGCTCGCAGGCGGCGTCGCGGTGATCCGCGTCGGCGGCGCGACCGAGGTCGAGGTGAAGGAGCGCAAGGATCGCGTTGATGACGCGATGCATGCGACCCGCGCGGCCGTGGAAGAAGGCATCGTTCCGGGCGGCGGCGTCGCCCTGCTCCGTGCTTCCGAGCAGCTCAAGGGCCTGCGCACCAAGAATGACGACCAGAAGACCGGCGTCGAGATCGTGCGCAGAGCACTGTCTTGGCCGGCCCGCCAGATCGCGATCAATGCCGGCGAAGACGGTTCGATCGTGGTCGGCAAGGTGCTCGATAACGAGCAGTACTCTTTTGGCTTCGATGCGCAGACAGGCGAGTACAGCAACCTCCTCTCCAAGGGCATCATTGATCCGGCCAAGGTCGTGCGCATCGCGGTCCAGAACGCCTCCTCGGTGGCCGGGCTGCTGATCACGACGGAAGCGATGGTTGCCGAGCTGCCGAAGAAGGCTACGGCTGGTCCAGCAATGCCTGGCGGCTCCGGCATGGGCGGTATGGACTTCTGATCCACTTCTTAAATTCTCGATGACATGCGAAACCCTGGCAATAATGTCAGGGTTTTTGCATCGAGCGGCCGGTAGCCCGTTGCCAGCCCGCCGAAGGTCCGGCCCATCGGTCTATCCGCGGCGGCAGCACCCCAACTCAATTTTCTTGACCGTTCCTTCCGCGACGACAGGACCGCGTCCGGTAGGACGATGAGTCGGTCTATGGCGAAATGACTCACGAAGCTGCCTCTTCTCATCCAAATGTTCGACCCCTTGGGGTGCGGTAGACTCGGCGCCGCCTGTCCGCTTTCCACCTCCTTGCTTTTGCTGTAGCGTAGCTGGAGGCTTGTGACCTAAGGGCTTGTTTGAACCCGGAGTACATTCTCAAAAACCACAGTCTTTGCGGAAAGTGCGATGATTATTCTGCGCCTCGTTTGGTCCTCGCGGACGGGGCTCCCCTCAACTCCCCTGCTGCGGACGTCGGGGCAGGACATGCTTAAGAGTGATCACACACTACAATCGCAAGGCTTGCTTTGCGTCCAATATATACGGTATCCGATAGCAACGGCGGTGCTTTGCAAAAGAGCTCGCCGGGGGGGCGGCTGCACGACAGTCCGGCCCCGGCACGGCCCCACATTGCGCCTGCATCCACACTATACCAATATCTGGCCAACGTAGCCTCTTGGATGAATTGGCACGAAACGCGTTCAGGATCATTGTGATCTTATGGTCATGTACACCCAAGTTTACGCTCACCGGGAGACACAGGAACGCTTAGCTGAAGGGCACGCAATTGCACGATACTCCAGTTTCATCCCTGGGCTCAGTCAGCTGACTTTCGCAGACGCGGATGACCGCCGAGCCTTCCCTCCGACCGTACACAGGGTTTTGGCAAGGCAGGGACTGTTCCGGCTCACCGCACCAGGAGAGCACGGCGGATTAGCTCTCTCTTTGCAAGAGGCTATCGACCTCATCTCCGCCACGGCATCGTTGGCTGCATCGATCTCATTATCCGTAACTTCCTAGCCTTACCCTGCATGGAAGCAACCCCGTAGGCACGGTGTGCTTTAAGCGTCCTGCTGCCGCCTTCTCGCTGGCACATGGTATATGCGAATTTTCACGACCTCTTTAAGGAAGAGCTTGTGTCTGTACTCAACGATACTTTTAAGCGGCTCTTCCGTTAGGCGGGTGGCGGGGTTCACCAGGAGGGCCTCCCCCGCACGGTCCGTTTTCGCCTGACGCATCGCGCCGGTTTCGTCAGCTTTCGGAAAGCTCCCCCGTCTACATTGATGTTGAAGTTAGCAGCACGTGGTAGGGACAGCGCTTGCCCCGAGTATGCGTGGGGATTTTGGCGCCGAGTCACGTTTCTGCTAACTTCAACCAGTAGTGCGAGCGTCGCAGAGAGAACATCTCATACATCCAGTCCGACCAAGGTCGTGTCGCGCGCGGGTTGCTTCCGGGCGTGAGACTGGGATCAGATCCGCACTACCGGGTGGCCGTCTTCCAGATCGAGCTCAATGCCCGCATGCGCTCGCTCCGTCGAGAACGAACAATGTCACCTCGCATTATTCGGCAAGTCACTTCTCAAACGGCTTTGTAGTCCAGCTCGGCGGCAAACTTCGACCGTGAGACTTGGGACGACACAGTGCATAGTGTTGCCACTGAGCTAGATCGTGGATGAGGCCTTCACCGACAGCCGACGTTACGAGAAGTGCAGCGACGAGGAAAAGGCATAGATTGTTGCGGAGCTCGTGGCGAGTGAGGACTCGGCTTGTCCGGTACGACTGCATGCAATTGTCGTCGGCTGCAGTTATTCGGTTCGCGACTCAGTATCAAAAGGGCCGGCCAGGAATCCGAAGCAGTCGAACCACAGCTTGTGCCGGCTCTGTGAATGCCTAATCAGACCTTAGCCCTGAGCGCGATTAGGGGGCGGGCATCGGAACCCACACGAGAAAGTCAGCCCAACGGGCCATCGATCCCTGCCCGAGTGCAAGCGCTCGCCATTTAGGCCCTGAGGACGGCGAGGGCGCGGGCTCAAATCTGAGCGATCTGGCGACCTATATCGCCTGAACATTCTCCCCCTCCTCCAGAGAGCATCCGCCCAGAGCACGGGTCCAACATCCGAACACCGTGGCGAATGCACCATGGTAGGCGCCGCGGCTGTCGCGCATCGACCGATGAAGTTCCGCACGGTGGCATCCGGCGAGGTCCGTTGCCACCTAGAAAGTCCTCACATCATCCTTTGTGTGGCGACAGTCGATATCCTTTGTGTGGCGACAGTCGATAGTTCAAGGTTGTTCGGGGGGCTCCTGTAGCGCTCCGCAAGACTCTTGAACAACCCTCCGAGCCGACCCGACGGAACATCAAATTCGCCATAGTTTGGATCAAAGAGGGTCGTCGCTCCATTCGACGTCACTGTCGCAATAATGTGGGCGCCACCTCCGGCGAAACCCATCCTGACCAAATATATGGACTCATCCTTGGTGATCTCCTTCACGATCTCAATGCACGAAGATGCATCAAACCTATATCGCGTGTCTTCAGCGAACGGCTCTAGGCCAGCCTTGCGTAACGTTGTGCTTCTTGCTTGGAGGTTGCCCCCGTCCGCCCCATCGTTTATCAATTGAGCCTTGAGCTTTTCGTACTGTTCCTGCCGGCTTGCTGCTGAGCGGTGCTTTTCAGTGTCCGGGAGCAGAGCCCTCATTCGGGATGACGGGCTACTTGGGAGGTCAAGGAGCCATTCCGCTACCAATCCAACACAGATTCCGTTGACATTGGCTTCGGACAATTCAGCAGTCCTGTAATTGAATAGAGAGCGAACGGAGCTAGGAGTCGAGGATAACTCCGAGCTGGAGGACAGAGAGGATATGCTGTAGCGCGAGGCGCTTGGACTATCAACGATTACATCTGAGGTATGCGGCTTGCTGAAGCAGAGCCCCATCCTGTCGAACAATTCGCCGGACGGCCGGCTCTCCCGTCGCGCGAGTTCGCTGAGTGTTTGCGCAAATTCGCTACTGTCTGCGGGCCTGTTCGATCCGTCAGCTTGAACAGCGCGTGTGTACTGGCCATCGACTCGATTATACATTCTGGTTCACCTGCTTCTTCGGCGCACGCCTCCTCAGAGGGAGCGAGCGAGAGGGAGCGCGCTGCTTACATCTTGCGGCGCATGATATTGCAACAAACTGACGAAGAGCTGACCACCAAACAGCTCAGGGACGCTACG
Organism: Bradyrhizobium sp. WBAH42; assembly: GCF_024585265.1. Lineage (NCBI taxonomy): Bacteria > Pseudomonadati > Pseudomonadota > Alphaproteobacteria > Hyphomicrobiales > Nitrobacteraceae > Bradyrhizobium > Bradyrhizobium sp. WBAH42. Next base: position 8,040,421 of record NZ_CP036533.1, on the reverse strand, counting down.
GCCAATTGGTTGCGCGACAGTGCCTGCTCACGAGCGCGGCTGCAGGTGTGAGGCGATGGCCGAACAGCTAGTGACTCTTGCACCCTGACAGAGGGCGAGCTTGGAATTGCAGATGCAGTCAGGATGATGGTTGCGCTGGACAGCGTGACCAATCGGTTTGGTGGTCGATCTTACTTTTATCGTGTTGCGCCGGTCGGCCGGCCTAACTTCGCCTCCAAAAAGTGCGCAATTCGCGTCCCCGTGATCGGCCATCGGCCAGTGAGATGCTGTTGTTGCGGCTGACGTACCTTCAGCGCTGATCTGAAAACCCGGGTTTAAACACCATTTACGACCTTGTTCACTACAACACCTCGCGCAGACATTTCTCCCGAATCAATATGCCGTTAGCCGTTCCTGTTTGACGGCTGCATTTCCGGCTTATCTTGCCTGCACACTGCAACAGTCGAGCGAGCCCGACATACACCCGCATGTGACACGTCATTTCGGGAAGCCGAGCCGGTGCTTGTGCACCTGCTCGACCTCACCTTCTGCTCGACTTCTGTCAGCTCAGGCTGTCATGCTGTCGCGCTCATTCGCGCGAACAACGTTGCCGCATCTGAGGGACTTAATCCGACGACACCTACGAAGCTTGGGGACGGCATCGGAATGTCTCGATAGGTGGGCCTCCACAAGTGGAGGCAATATCGGCTGTTATTCACGTACCTCGAATGCGGCGGATGCAGTTGCATGACGCACTCTTCTTGATCCCAGAACAGGTCTTTCACAAAGCACATCTCGTCCCAGTTCGGACAGCGCCGCGGGGTCGAAACAGCGACGTGCTCCCAGCCAGGACGGACAAATGCACTTATCTTGAGTTCACACCCACAAGGCCCCTGCACAAGGAACAGACCGCGAGGGCCTGACCCTGGAGCGGTAGCGAACCGGCCGTGTTGCACGCGGCCGGCCTCCAGCTTGTCTATCATCTGCGCTCGCACGCCCGCTCCTTTGCCTCTCGGATAGCCCTGACATCTACGTAGATGACGTTGTCTCGTGACAAGTTAACCTGCTCGGTCCTCGACCCAGCGCTCCTAAACCACTCTACAGCGCGCCATCCGCGAAAGCCGTAGATGTGTATCATCACTCACTCTCCTCTGATTATTGCTCTAAGACGTATTGCGCCCTAGGACCGCCGGTTGCCTGAGCATGAGCGGTACCACTATCTGCGCGTCGGGTGGCTCGAGCCGCCGATTGCACCTGCTGCTACTTATTTAAGTCCGTCATTAAGTCTCTCCGAGGCGTTTGTCATCGATGCCAGGCAGTATTCACCGCTCATCGCCGGCGGAGCGCACATCCCGCATGAGCAGTCGAAATCGGCGAATCTTGACGCGTCACCTCGTCTTCAATGAATTGGTCTTCCTCATGGCACGCTCCCGTGTTGGCGACGACTCATCACTCGACGGCCTCCTCGCCAAGGCTGAACAGTCCTAATGCGCCATTTATGTGAAGATTGTTCATTTCTATGGCGTCCAAATCGGCACGCACATAGCCGCGGACGCAGGCAGCACTTTCTTTGAACTGAACCCTTCGGTGGATCGCCTACGATCTTGGTCGTAAGCTAACGGTCAGGAACAATGGTTAGTCGATCTCATCGCTGCAACTGCGAATGTCGCCGCTTTCTCTGCGCCACTAAGATGCAGCCCCTAACGCGTTGTCCACGGCATGGCGCTCGCGAACCGCTCACCTTTTACCGCTAAGTCGGGTGTTGCTTGCGACATGAATGTCGCGACTCCGACGTCGCGCAATGGCTCCGTGTCACCAATAGACCGCATCAAAAGCGCTGCAGACAGTTCTACCTCGTGGCATGTCGCTTGCTGTGCTGACAGAACGCGACCTCGCTGTAGCGAAAATGCACGAGCAATGAATCGGCCGGACGGCCGCCGCAACGAACTTCGGTTCTGATGCCCAATGAAAAGAGGATTGCTAACTTATGAGTGATGGGAGGCATGCAAAGCTTGGCATTTTTCTGTTGACCGGCGCTCAGCCTAATGAAACGACACATTGGCGCGCAACAAAGCACCGAACGATCATGCATGTCGGCGCCGATCGTCCCTCCCGGCGACCCAAGAAAAGGTGGAACTTGTGGCTTCTGGCCGCACTCCTCGTAAATGCGCTGCTTTGGGCCGGGATCTACTTAGTCATCGCGGCGTTCTTCTGAAACACTCTCGCGCATGGCACACATGGACTTATGGCGCCCCTCGCGATCCTGGGCTGCCACCGCTGCGAACGAACTGGTGGCAGGGCGCTTCCGCTGCTACCTGGACATTGAGTGCGCTGCTCCGGCGATCGCAAGGGCATTTCGACTTACCCAGATGTCTGGAATTTGGCACACTGATGTGCCGCTGCAGCGTGAGGAAACGCGAAATTGACCTTTAACAGCTCGACGCGTCCGCGGCGAGTGGCATCCGGTCTTCCAAGTGAGGCGCGACGGATCGACTGCAAGGGAGGACTAGTGCCCGTATCCGGCTTATGTGACGGTTAGCTTTCGAGAAGCTGACGAAACCAGGCGACCTGGAGGAAGGTTGGCCAAGCGGCCGGCTGGGCACTCACGGGTGTGGCATAGGACGGTCAGGCGCCTTGCCTTCTGGCTCACTCAATGCTCCGTACAGGCGGCAGTTAACTTTCTTGCTGATCGATATCTAGCCATTGGGTCGGCTAGAGATGACGGTAGCGACGTTACAGCTCTTGCTCAGGCCACGTATCGTCCTCATTCTTGCGCATCTGCCAGAAGTGGGCACGCCGCGCTAACTTGTCGTACTCCAATGCGATTTTAAGCAGCCTGTCTTTGGCTTTTCCGTCGATGAGCGCTTCCGCTTTCTTTCGCGTTGCTTCCGCGCGGCCTCGCCAGTGATCGGGCTGGTACAGTTTACTTTTCGGATTCATGCCGAGAGCATGCAATCCGTAGATCAACGAATTGCGACAGCGACCCTCCGTATCATCACGTAGGAGCGACGCTCGTGGCACCGGCTGCCGAAGCAGTCAGCCCCCAGTCGAAAGCAACCATTCAGAAACGGCCGAATTCGCATTGCAGTCGATGCTCATACGGAGAATGCACAGCAACCGACGGCTTCAGACCATTGCTCCCACCGAAAGACTTGAATCGCACCCAGCGTTAGATTGTAGGGTTCTGGACAAGTGGGGATCACCTCTGACAATCAGTCGCGTGACAGTTCACGATCATTGGAATGCCTCAAGTATTTACAATCGTCCGGAACGACCGAACAGAGAGCCTCACGTCATCCAGGCGCGAGCCTGCCTCCGATTTCTGGAATTCTATTCCTGCTTCTGCTGAACGAATCGCGGGTTACGACGTCTGCGCGGCCATGGTCCGAGCACCGCAGCCTCCCCTGACCCGACGCAAGACGCAGCCTAACTCACAGATAACCCCGCCCAACCTCTTCAAACAAAGTGGAACAGAAGCGCGATGACACCAAACATTGTGTCAGCCGGTCATCATGGTCGCTCTTGCAAGGCCGATCGTAATCGGCATGAGCCCCCACCTGGGCATCGCGCGAATGAGCTGCGATACAGCCTGGTATGACCTGTTTTTTTGGAGGTGGGCTATGGCAGATGCCATGCATGAAGCCATGCTTGATGCCAGGCAGGAAGGCGGCTCCTATAGACCAAATCGCGTGACATCAGCAGGGCGGAATATCACACCGAACACTTATCCACTTTCCCGGCCCTGTCGAGCGCTGCCGTGCCAGCTTCTGCGGCGGGCGTGCCCTTGGTCTGCGTTGGGAACAAGGCGTTCGTCGCCGGTCAACAAGATCGGCATCACCGTGAATACTTCAACATCGATACGGGCAAAGCCGAAAAGGTGGCCTTAGATGACGCGGTGTTGTTCACGGAATGGGCCGTGGGGCATGTCGTCGACGGAAAATTCGAAGAAATCTACAGATACCCTCAGCATGGTACTTCTTAAAGAGGAGCGGCAAGCCGCTTGAAGTCCCCGCCCTTCAATCCGCTGAATCTGCACCAACGGTGCGAGCTGGAGTCACTGCTTCCAATCACAGTCAAAGGAACCTGATATGATGCCTATTGAGGAGTCCTTTATTCGAGCGATACCGTTGCTTGACGGACCAAAACCGACCGAGCAACGGGCTGAAATCGTCGCGCACCTGGATACTATTATAGACTATGCACGCGATGATGCCGGAGGAGCGCCTAGCCCATATTTTCAAAGCGATGGCCCTGAACCACCTCGACAGTATCGGTCGAGGACGTCGACTATTGTTAAGGCAAAAATGGAGCTGGGTGTGATCGTCACTCGAAGAATTGATTATAGCTATGGTCGAGCGAAACCGCCGCGGTCCCCACGACCTGAACCGTTGCCCACCTTGGCGAGAAAGTTCCTAGGATGGCGGAAACGTCAATCCTCAGGATTGGATTGAGAGCTGTTATAAAAGATCGCCACTTCAAATAAGTGAACACGTCGTCCTTGGTGCCACTAGCGACTTGTCCATCGGACAAACGAGCACAGCCAGAGCAGGAAACGAGGGATCTGCCAAATCGATCGACCTTCCCAGACGTTTTCCATTTCTGAGTTCTCCCACCGGTTTTCTTGAATATCATTGCAACGCCTCTGCCAATGAGCCTCCTAATTTGAGCTGCTCATATCGAGCGAGACCATGGTTCAGGTGATGGCCCGTGAAGAGCTTAGCGCGTTCAACCGATCGAAAGTCAGAAAGGGGCAAGAAACCATCTTCTAAAGTAAAGGAAAGGCTTGAAACACTGTCCAACTGATTTGAAAATCCCAGGAGTCCGCACCACCTAGAGCGCGACCGGCCGAGGCGATGAGTTGCGCGTCGTAATCGCCAGGTCGTCGGCTACGCTGCTCGGGCCGGCGAAGCAGGCGATCGTTCGCCCATATGGGCATCAACTTCGCGAAGAGCAAGGCAGATGCAGGCGCGTGCAGTCACCCCCACCTGACGTGTTCGCTAGACTTCTGGCGCCCGGTGCGATTGTCGCAAGCGCTGCCTCGCATGGACAAGTCGGTACCTAGGTTGCTTTGACGTCAATCTTCTTGGGCGGCTTCTGAGCTTCCGCATTTTTCGGCAAGGTCACCCTAAGGACGCCGTTCTTGACAGAGGCCTCAATCTTACTGGCCTCCACACATTCCGGTAAGCCGAAGTAGCGCGTGAAGGAGCCGTAACTGCGCTCCGAGAGGTAGTACTCCTTGTGCTTCTCTTCCCTGTGTTCTTTTTTCTCACCTTTAATGGTCAGTCCGCCATTGATGACCTGAACCTCTATGTCCTTTTCATCGAGTCCAGGCAGTTCGGCTGTGCTCTCGTAAGCCTTGTCGCTTTCACTAAGATCCACTGCGGGGCTTGTGGCGGCCTTCTTGGCAACCGACCTTCCAAGACTAGCGTGCGCGGGGAACGAGCGGCGCCAGAAATCGCCGCCAAAGAAGTCTTCGAACAAGCGATCCACCTCGTTGCGCAATACTTCGAGTGAGCGCCATGCTTCAGGAAGAAACGCGGGCTCACTAGCCTTCCTGGTGACGGGTAGTCTCGTCTCATTCGCCATGCTCTAACTCCATGTTTGAGATCATTCTGGGCGCAATCCTCTGACTGCGCTGAGCGACCGGGTGGTCATAGACGTAAGAGCAACCGATGTGCCAACTCGCCTCCTGATTGAGCGCTCATGTGTGAGAGAACATATTTGAGGCGATGGCTACGGGCGACCAGTCGAAAGTTTGGAAGATTGAGCAGGACCCATCTGAAATAATAGGTGGTCCCGGGGAATGCTCCCTAAGAATGCGACGTCCGCTGTCTAACAAAGACGACCCACAGCGTCTGATTTCTGCCAGTGTTGGTTTTCGATCAGACAAAACCTGTGCAGCAGAACAGGAAGACGGAAGTTGCTTGGCCATACTTCGTCACGGCAGCAACAAGATGCCTGGCATCGACTTTGCATAGAGCGATTCGGGAACATCGTGGAAAGTCACCCCTGCTCGCAAAACGTCCTCCTGAGGTTACGCTTTCTTGGTCACACTGACCTCGCTTGCGAGCAGTTTGCCGGATGAAAGACGCCGTAGACAGGCAATCCGGCACCACAGCGTGAATCAGCACTATGGGGCGGCATCGACTCTAGAACAGAGGAGGTCAGGCCATGTCTGACTCGTTCCAGCGCTCCAACTTGGCCCAGTCAATGGAAGCGCAACATGCAGAACTCGAGCACGCGCTCACCCGCAGCCCATTCAGACACCACGCTGATCGCATGGTCCAACAGGGCGCGAAGACCATCAACATTCTACGCTTCAAGGACATCCGGGCATTGAACGACAACTATCGCGATGAGTTCCCTTTCGGTGCTGTTGACCGGGCGTCTGAACTTCAGGCACAGATCTATCACACAATCGTCCGCCCCTTCGTCAGAGCTGCAGTCACAACCTTCACGGCCCAAGCTTGCCGACATGATGTATGAGCTGATGTTCCACAGCATGTGGAACACTCCTTTTCAGCCACTATTTTGGTGATCGCTACGAAGTGCAGGCGAGGCAAATGGCGCGGGCCAGGCGGGCGACGCTCGTCGTCGACGCCGTGATCGAGCGAGACAGCACTATGCGAACAATATGGGGGGCCGTGGAGGGTAACAACGCAGCCCACGAAACTGTCCTCGTGGTAAGCCACAGCGACGGTACAAACATTGTCGAGGAGAGCGGTCACATCGGTTTGGTCGAACTCGCGCGCCGCTCGACCGTTGGCACGCACAGCAATCTTCGTGTTAACAGCTGGGCACCTTCGAATCCCGGCGGTCACTGACGATGGCCAAGCCACTTCGCGCTGGTTGCGGGACCACCCGCGTTGGTGGGCCGGTGGTCCGGGAAATCGCCACGCAGTGGCAGGTCTGGTGATCGAGCACCTCGGTGCTCGGGAATACCGTGACGATCCTCTCAAAAATACCTGTGGCCCGACAGGCAACCCCGAATCCGAACGGCTCTACGCCTCCAACCCGGAGCTGACGGCGCTTATCGAATCAGAGTGGCGTACAACCGGGCAAGCGCCGAGAGTGTCGGCCCCAAACGCGCTCATTCAGTTGGGCGAAGGCCAGCCGCTCTACCTAAAAGGCATCCCAAACATCGCGCTCGTCACCGTGCCGCAGTACCTACTTAGTATTGAGCCGGGCGACGCGTCGCTCTTCTGGACAGACAAGTCAGCAGCTTCGCGCGACTGCTGCGACGAATTGACACCATGCCCAGCAACGAAATCGGAACCCTCAAGGCGATTACTCCACTCGCGAAGGCGGCTGCTGCGCTGCGCGCGATTGGTATTCTGACTCGTAGCTCGTCGCACTGGCGATGAATCGCTTGCAACAAGCTGCAAGCGTACCGAGAACAGTAGTTATCCAAAAGAACGATAAGAGCGCCTTTCGTGTCCCCTTCTGGCACGGAGCTCAAACCACTCTCCACCCTTTATGGCCACGGGTTCAAATTCGGACAGTTGGTAAATTACTCGATGGTCGAAAAGCCGGATATGTCCGCCATTCATGACAATCATTCCGCTGCGGCTGCTGCTCGCCGCATCCGACTGAGCGCAACGTTCGTTGGCGGGATATGGCCCACTACCGAGCCGCCCGGCCGATTGCCGGGCGCTGATCGGTCAGCTTCCCGGTCTTCGGGGTCGAGGCCCTCTGCATTCCGTGGCCTGCCAATGAGGAGACCCGGGAATGACGAATTCAGAGACCGGCGCCACGCCGTTTGCGACGCCGCAATCACTGACCGACTGGCGCGCGCGCTTCGGCTATTCGCAGCGACAGGCCGCCGATGCGATCGGCTGCTCGCGCGGCGCATGGGCCGGTTATGAGCAGGGCGACCATCCGATCCCGAAATACATCTCGCTCGCCGTCGCGGCCGTATCGCTTTGAGTTGGCCGTGACGTCTGATGAGATCGAGACGCGGGCAGTCGCGGCGATCCGCAAGGCTGATCATTTCACCGCATCCATCTTCCTCGGTCGCAGCAAGTACCGCATCGAGAAGCGATCGACCGTCATCGCCGCGATGCAAGCCGCCCGCCAGATCGAGAACGATCCCGCCGCCTTTACTCGGCGCGCCCTCATTTACGCCATCGCGACCGACGGCCACGCCACGCTGTTGACCGCTGCGCTACTCGCAAAGCTGCTTTCGCTCAAATCGTAAGGCCATCCCGTTTACCGCGGTCAAGCCACACAATAGCTGAACTCTTCTAACGAACGCGATGTGCAATGAGCGTCCCAACTCCGCCCCTCGGCACTGCAGCAAAGTTGCGTCACGGTCTAGGTTTTCGCGGCAGACCGCAGCATCTCGGTCTGGGCCGTGACGTAAAGTGTCCGCCAACAGTCCCGCAGCTCCGGGGTGAAAGAGGCGCCTACCTTGCACTTAAGGGTCCACATCAAGGCCTCTCCCATTGCGACGTAGTGCGCTGGCTGAACGCCAAGTCTGGCGTGTTTGTGACCTGAAAGCGCGATCAGCGATTGGAAGATCGGTCTCTCGTCGAGCGAGGCGACCAGCGCGGTGATCATATCCAGCACCTTCATGCGTTGCCGCTCGATGTCTCCGGCGAGCAAATCTCTTGCATCGGGAGCTAGTTCGACGAACCGTGTGTAACATAGATTAGCGATGTCACGACGGATCGGCCACATCGCATCAAACGACATCCTTATGAGGTCGACCGCTCGGGTGTCATTGGTCAGACGAGCAGGCTCGTAATGATTGGCTTTGTGATCTGACACATCGCCCTTGTCATCATACGTGACGACGGTGACAAATTCGTGGACTTCGGGCGCATTTGGCTTTCATGCCACTCGACGTGGACTAACCCAGAACCGCAGCGAGGGGTGGCTCAGCGAGATTGATGGCATATGGCACCTCGGCTCCGAGGCGCACATACATCCTTACGTCAATTCTTGAACATCAATGACTACTAGCTTGAGAGGAGAGCAGCGCGCCAGAAATATTCAGTTTCCGTCTCCCACGCGATGCAACGCTTCCGCCCTGGGGAAGATCAGTATGTCGTGGCGATCGCACTACCCCAGCGGTAGTTCACGCTGACCAAACCGATATCGACGTCCTGACTGATCCGGGCAGTCCCTGCAAAAGCGCCCGCCGGAACACCCCCGATTCCGGGTGAAAAAAAGAAATCGACATCCCGATGGCCCATGAACAGGTGATCGTATTCAATGCCGACGGACCAGTTCGGAGCGAAGCCAAATTCAAGGCCGGCCCCTACCGTGCCGCCCCAGCGGGTTTCGCTGCCGTTGTCGATAGTCAGCCCAGACGTAGAATCGAAGACCCGGTATTTGTCACGGACGACTGCAGCCCCACCTTTCACATAGACCAGCACATTATTCCAGGCACAACCGACTTAGCCCGTGAACAGGCCGAGTGCATCAAGCTTGGATTCATCCCGGACGCCTGCGAAAGCAAGGTTGGCATTGGAGCCCTTGAAATCGGCCCAGTTGCCCTGCGCCTCTAGGCCGAACACCGAGTTCGCTATTTGCCAGCGGTATCCGATTTGACCACCGACCGTGCCTCCAGTCCCATTATGGCACCCCATGGCAAGGGGCGGAGCGACGACAACGCCGCTGGCGTTGACTAGGTCCCAGCACTTATGCGCAGAGCCACCGCCGCCATTGATGCCGACGTAAAAGCCGCTCCAATCGTAGATCTGGATGACCGGCGGAGGCGCTTTGACGTAGGACCGGGCGGCCAGATCAGCAGCAGAGGCAGGAGCAGCCAGCGTGATGAGGGCTATCGCGCCCAGCAACAATTCTTTCATTCTTCTCGACCTACTTTCGAATGCGACTTCCTTGACGGTGTATGGACGACGACTGACATGTGTCCGTCTGTCCAGCAATCGCCAAAGTTGGTAGTTGACTGCGGGTCCTAAGAGGCCGGTGAAGTTGGCGCGATTACGTTGGAGCGTGGCGGTCGCCGCTGCCGCGCCGCTGTGCCGAGGGGACCCCGGCCATCGCCTGCTTGCCACGCGCAATTCCGCATACATCCCGGCGCCGCGCCGATCGATCTCGGCATAGGCGATCTCCTTCGGCACGAGCCGCGCCCGCGCCGCCGGATCGAGAAAGTAGATGTACCGCATCTGGTAGCCGTCGAGCGGCGTGCCCTGACCCGACCATGATCCGCCAGTCCTGGGAAGCCGGGCCGCGCGGTTTTTGCCCGTCACCTGCGTCATCTTGTGCGTGACGGTGCCGACGGGTAGCCGCAGAAGGGTCTTGTTCACCTTGATCCCGGTCAGGACAAAGCCCGACGCTGGCGTTTGCGAGACCCGTGCGATCGTCGGGGCTCATGCACGAAGATCGTGTCATGCTTCTGGAAAAGGCGCGTGAAGCGGCCGCAGCGGCAGCGGACCGCTTTGAATTCAATAAGGCTGTTCTCACTGCTTACTGTGGGTTGGATGAGCCATAAGGAAGCTGACGGACCGAGACGACGTTTTTGTTGCCGCCATAGCTCAGTTAAAAGATGCAGAAGATAAGACCGGAGATGCGGACATAAGTCGCCGAATAGCCCGGCTAGAGACGCGTATGAGAAATCGAAGCTTAGACATCAATACCGAGGCCGGACCGACTGAGAGTGAACTCGAAGACTAGCCGGGTCGACCGATCGTAAGGGATCAAAATGCCCGGGGCACCGGACTTGTCCAATTCGATTAGTTCGAGCTTGAGCGGCTTGGTCCCGGTAATCGAGCAAGACAAGCGCATTGTGGGCGTCGGTTCAAGACGTCGTGCAAGCGACGGATCGCTCGACGATGTTGCGATAGTAGGCGCGCCATTGCGCGAGGTACTCGGGATCGAGGAGGGTTGACCGCCCGATCTCGCGCCATGCGCTGGATCAGCACGGCCTAGTCCTTGTAGGGCGGCGCGCCCTGCGGGGGACCATCCGGTGTCGTCTGCTGCTGTTCGATTTGATCTGCCGGCGGCTTGTCCGCATGGCGCCGGTCCTCGTGCTCGTCCTCTTTCGGCTTGCCTGCCATGGTTCTCTCCCTGTTAGCGGCGCCGCGTGGACATGGCGCGGATGACCGCGATTGCGAGGTTTAGCGTCATCTCTTGCCGTATCACCTCGGCGAAGTCCTTGTAGAACGGCACGTCTTGCCGGATCGGGACCGATGGCCGCAGCGAACACATCAGCTTGATGCGGCCCTTCGCCTTGCGCGTCTATCGGCCCTGGCGCTGGAAAATGAAGCGCCCGCGCTTGAAGCTGTTCCGCAAATTCTTCTGCTGCTGCTGCTGCTGCGTCCTGACGGCGCCGCCGCTCGTCCGTTGCACGTTGGCCGACGAGGGGATCGAAAGGTTGCCGCCCTCGCCCGACGCGTGCCGCCCTTGGCATGCAGGGCGAGGTTCGCGCCGCCGAGCTTGTCGTAAATCTCAACCGTCAGATCGCCCTTCGTCGCGCGCGATCCCTTGGTCGTCAGCGCGGCCTTCATGAACGATCGATTGCGGACGGTGACCGACGACGGCCATGTCGTCTCGATCAGATACGACCGGGTATTCTCGGCTGCCATGTTGCGGGTGGTCGCCATGATGTAGGGCATCTGATCGGCGGTCGCGCCGAGAGCCAAGGCCCGCTGCTCGATTTGCGAGAAATCGACCCCGAGTGTTGGCATGGACAAGGATCAAAAAAGACCGATCCCGCCGCTGGGATCAGCATGAAGTGGTCGGGTTGTGGGAAAGCCACGGCGTGCCCGATCCGGTAATCATGGCTTGGCCTCGGCGCCTGCCCACAGCAGAAGCTAGGATGGTTGGTACGCCAATGTCTCGCAACGTCGCGCCACCAAACAACACTTCCAATCCAGTTTCGGGTTCGCCGCGCGCTCCCGCCTGAATTCCGTCGTCGGTTCGCGCCGCCCCTTCGCGGGCAGCCGCTGGAAGGCTGCAATGGCTGTGCGGCTTGCATCGTGCAAGTTTCTTCGCGCAATGTTTTTGGCAACCGCCCGGTCGCTCAAGCTGCCAATGATCGCATTGCGTGGTGCTGCCATTTACCCGGCTCGCGCCGGAGAAGCGCTGTTGCTTCGCGCTCTAAGGCTTTCGACGTTTGCCGCTGGATTGCCATCTGCGCATAGCTGTGGCCGATGCACGCGCGATGAAAGCACCCACGTTTTTGCTTCGTAACGTAAATTTCCGCGCCGAAGTTTTGGCAGTTCGGGAAAAAATCGGGCAAGAGATCAGCATCCAAATTGATTACGTCGAGAGTAATCAGCCGTTTAGTCACCGCTTTGCGCAGCCGCGCGAGCGCCTCGGTGTAGCTCATGACGCGTCCAAAATGTCTTGCCTCGATCCGCCGGGCACGATAGGCGGCGTTGAAGCAAGTGAAGCCACCGGTTGCGTTTGCGTGTTGATTGTCTCTTGCACATGGTGAACCGCTGCACGCACCCGGGCCACGGAGCGCCATAGCCCGCGACCGCGCGTATCGCGATCAGACGCAGCGTTCGCATCGCCTCGGCGAGACGCGTGCCCACGTGCGGGCCGCACCAGACCGAAGGCGCGACGTCCCCCATCACGGCCTCTTCGAGTGGGTTGAATTTCGGCGGATCGTCGCGCCGGATCAGAATGCAGTCCATGTTTTACCTCTGTTTGGCGCATAGAGCTCGCGAACAAGCCGTTCACGATGCGCCTGTTGCTTCCGTGTTTGTCGATCAGTGTCGGCTGCAGACGACAGCCCATGCTCCATGGCAGTCAGCGCAGACCGCTTCCAGGTCTTCGAGGCGCTCGCGAAAAATTCGCTCATAGTCGCGGTGATGCATCTCCGACGCCGAGTCGCCGCAGCGCTGGCAACCGCCGTGCTCGCGCTCAATGACGGCGTCCGCCTTGGTGCGCCATTGCTCTGATCGCAGATAGGCGTCGTAATCCGTCATTCGCCGCGTCAAACATTATAGCTTGCTGTTGCTGCTTTGCGGGCGTTCTCTTCGCGAGGTTGCAGTCGGCAAGCCGCTCGGTGTCGCTCTGAAACTCGAGTCCGAACTTGGTTGCGTACCCAAGCTCTTCGAACCGAGATTTCTTGTGATGCAGCTCGGTGTAGAACTCGCGCTCGCCCTTGTCGTTGAACAGCCGACGCCGATGCACCACAAACCCCTGGTCGACCATGTTGTCCCAGTGCTTCGATCCGTGGATGTGCTCCAGCTCCGGCGGATCGCTGCGCCTGTAGCCGTCTCCTGCCTTGGCCGGATGCGCGAGGATCTGCACATGGCAGTCGAGGTCGACGGCGAAATTGTACAGCTCGCGCAGGCACCGGCCGATATAGTCGGTCTCGCTTTCGCGAGGCTCGCGGCTCGCTTCGAGCCGATTCCAGGGATCGATCTGCAGGAATCCGGACGCTGTGGCGATGCACAGCAGCCTCCGCCTGCGACAACAGCCATTGGAGATCAGGCCACCGGTCGGGATGGGCCATAAACAGATAGTGCTCATTGATCCAGCGGTCCGCATCGGCGATCTCCCTGTCGGTCATCACCCACAAGGTGCCAGCCGCGAGCTTGCAGCGGTGTCCCCAACTGTTGAACCCCGGGGACCAGATCGTCATCGGCGGCGGATCCGGCAGCTCGCTCATCCGGTACAGGCCGCTCGTCGGCCACGGCAACGGGCCATAGAGCACCAACTCGCGCACCGCCTGCGCGCCATCGCTGCGCAGATGATCGTTGGCGTCCTTTGAACCTGCCGGCCAGTTGACGAAATAGAACCGCGCGATGCCGAACAGTTGGGCCATGGCCGCGCGCAGCTTCAAACCGGCGCTGTCTTGATCGCCGCACCAGATGATCCGCTTAGGCCCACGAGCCCGGGTGCGGGTTCGCCCAAACGGCGTCGGAAGCGATGGTGGCCAGCCCGTCCTCGAAGTCCGGGGCTGGCCGCCTCTACCCCCGAGAGAGTCGGGCGACACTCACCTCGTCCCCTCTAGAAGCGCGCGTATGCGTGCAGCGATCCGCCGCGCGTCCTTCGGCCTAAGATTGGGCTTCACGCTATCGAGTATGCCCAACACTGCCTGAGCCTCCTCGGCATCAAATGTCGCGACTTGGCGATCTGCCAGGCTCAAAGACTGATCGGCGACCCGGGCCTGATTGGCTGCAAGCACCTCAAGCGCTTGCGACCGTAGGGCCGTGATCTGCCGCTCGAATATATGCATCGGTTGGCCCCCGGCTGAAGTTTAGCGGCCACGTGGCTCGGCGCCCGTCTGGAGAAAAAAGCGTTGTCCCTATCCCGCGCCGCTAACTCCACCGCCAGCCTCAAAACAGCGGAAGAAGCTGACGGTGGGATACATTCATCGAAAAAAGCCGTGCCACAACTACCAGAACCGGTTGCCGCATCACAGCCGCGGGTCGCTGGGAGTGCGGGCGGGACTCGGCGCGGAGAAGGATGCGAGACACCTACTAGGATTGGTCGGCCACTAACCCACGCCGGAGGTCTAGACTGAGGCTCGTTTTTCTTGCAGTGAGCCTCTTTTTTCTTGCAGATGGGAGAGACCCCAGTGACCAGCCGCATACGAATTCAATGCATCAACAAGACTGACAGGCAGAACCCTCACGAGCGAATCAAAAACGTTGTCGGAGTAAATCCGGACGGGTCCAGGTGGAAGCAATCCGTCGATGCCACGATCAAAGAAATCGAAAACGGTGTATGGGAGTTCTATGTCGAAGAAGAACACAAGGCCAATGTGATCGTGGCCGTCCACAACGGGCACAAGTACATCAAGACGAGGGGGGCAGGCGGCGGCGGACAGAACGACGTAGGCGGGCGGCAGCTTCTTGCCTATGGCCGTGGCCCCGGCCGCCGTGACAACGAAGACGCGCATCGAGCCGAAATCGTGTTTGGGGTTGCGGACCATGTAGCCCTTACCGACAAGGCGCTGTGCGACACCGATGTCTTCGCCGTTGTCATGAGCGGCGACGAAGTTGCGGCTGATCGAGTTGCCGTGTTCGAGCCCGAGCGCGCGGCGCGTGATCATCTTTTCCTGATGCGTGAGCAGGTATTCGGTCACGGCGCTCCCCTTCAGCTGAACAAGGCGTTCTGATCCGAGTGCATTGCCTGCGGCGCGGAGCGAAGCGGTTTTGCGGGGGTGGGCTGCGGGAGATCGACGGCGGTCAGGCTGTCCTTGTGGCGAAGGACGTGAGCCGTCATGCCGCTGACGTTCTTCCGGCGGTCGTGCCGATCTTGACGAGTTCCGAGACGCGCGGACGGATCGCCAGGACGCTTTCCTTCAGTTGCTTGGCGATCTCGTCAGCCGTCAGGTGGTAGCCGTTGAGCATCAGTTCGATGATCGCGATGCGGAGCATCGCTGCCCGGCTGACAATCTTCTCGGCGGCGTCACTCGAAGCGCCATCGCCCTTCGATCCCGGCGTGTTCAGATACTTTTGAGACATACACAAAGCTCTCCCGTTCGCCCTGAAAGGGCGTTGTTCAGATCAGCGATGTGCGGTGTGGATTTCTCGTCCCCGTCCGGCGTGAATCACGCCGGTCCCGCCGGAATCAATGGATAGTCGACGGATTATCCGTCGCGCAAGAGTTTTGATACCCTCGGGCGATCTCGACCGGAACGCATCGCCGCCGGGAACACTCTGCCGTATCCAGCGCGCATCGCGCGGAAACGTCCGAAAACTAAACCCCTGCTTTCGATAGGGCCAAGGGGAGTCGAGCAGCCGTTGATTGATCCGGAACTGGCTGGCTTTCTCACTCAGGCGCATCCCACGTTCCTGAAGATCAGGCTCTTGCTCGGCCGCGATCCCGGCGGGGCATGGAACGAGCCGCTCAAGGCCGAGATCAAGTTCGCCATCGCGGTCGAGGCGACGAACCTGATGAACCTCTGCCGGACGTTCGCCAAGGAACACCCCGCCATTCCCGTTGCGGCGCTCCGTGATGCACTCTGGCTCGATAGGCCGCACAACCATGCGCATCGTCGCGCAGACGCAGCCCGATCTTGCCCCGGCTGGCTCAGAGCAGTTCGCCGAGCAGCCGAAGGGGAAGCGGCGGCTCTCGAAGAACCTGACCGACGAAGAGCGGATGATCTCCTACATCGAAGCCGCCGGCGCATCCGGCATTGCCGCCTACGAGATCGCCAACAAGGGCAAGATCGCTCGCGACCGGGTCGCCATCATCGGCGAGATGTTCGAGAACATGGGCGCCATTCGGTCGGCTGTGGTCCGCACGTCGGATCGTGGACGCAAGGGGACGCGATACTTCATGCGGAAGTACGGCCAGCCGGTGATCGGCGAGGGCGGCAGGCTACTTTACTGTCGCGACTTGGCGATCTGACAGGCGCAGAGCCTGATCGGCCGCGCGCGCCTGATTGGTTGCAAGCACCGCACGCGCTTGCGACCGCAGGGATGTGATGTGCCGATCAAAGCTAAACGAGCGAAGGTTTGAAGGGTTGATTGTCACCGCCCATGCGGACCCATAGTAGAAGTTAGCGGCACGTGACTCGGCGCTTTGTCGGAAGCGCTGTCCCTGCCACGCACCGCTAACTTCACCACGGTCAGCCTCAAGCAGCGGAAGAAGCTGACGGGGTGTGGTACCATTCGGCGAACGCCCTAGCACAACTACCAGGACTGATCGTTATCCCTTGTTCATCAGTATCGGTCCTGAAGTCGCGCGAGCGCGGCTCGTCACTTTGACGGCAGGCGATGTCCTACCGCGCTCACACGGCCGGGGAAGTTAGCGGCGACGTGACCCTGAACGCCTTCCGCTGAGCAAGGAAAGCGCTGTCCCTATCACGTGCCGCTAACTTCAGTAGTCAGCCTCGGCGTCAAGAGGCCAACCACCCGGCTTTCCCGTGAGGGCTGTCACACCACGGGATAAAGCGGACTATAGCGGGAGAGGGGTCGTGGGGAGACCTGCCAAGGTTAGTGCTTGCCGGTGCCCACGTGAAATCTCACAGTCTTCATCGCCCTAGGCGGCGCAGAGTCGGCGCTCTAGGGCCGAGCGGAAATCTCACGATCAGACCCGACATTACCGCGTATGACCCCGGAGCAGAAGTCGCAAAGTACGAGGCCGAAACTCTTCTACTAAGAGGATCGAGGAAACAATGCCTTTGTACCACTACACGTCCGCCGCAGGTTTACATGGCATCATGGCCAGTAGATCGCTGTGGACCTCGCACTACCGATATGTGATGTCGGCCGCCCACACCTGGTTTGGCCGGTCGATCGTCAAGTTTCGCGACAAACAGGATAGATCTTGTGGCCCGGCGCCGGCGTCGTCGTGTTCGGCCTTGGTCCCAGCGCCGCGATGCCCATCTTGCGCATCAACCGCTGCACGCGCGCGCGATCAACGGCATGGCCCCGGGCGCGCAGCATCGCGATCACCCGCCGAGCCGAGGAACGGCCAATTCCAGTTCATCGCCCCGCAGCATCAGCGCCGAATCGTCATCGTCGCTGGCGGCAGAGCGCGGCCGATAAACGCTTGAGCGCGCGACGCCGAGCAGCTGGAACTGCTGGCGCACCGACAGCTCTCCATGATTGCGGTCGACGAGCATGCGGCGATCCGGGGCGCTCATGGTCCGGGGCTCTTCGCTAAACACTCCCGCCGGATGATCAACTGGCCGATCCTGGCGTGCAGCTTCTCAATCTCGCGCTCGTGCGGCTGCGTCGTCGCCGTTGCTCTCGAACGCCCCGCGCTGCCTAATCCAGACGCAGCTTCTTCCAGGCGTAACTCTGGTTCGGGTGCAGCTGATATCGCTGCGCCAGATCCGCCACCGTCGCGTGCTCCCGCCAGGCACCTTGTGGGCTAGACTCAACTCGCTGAGGCGAGGGCAGTCAGTGAGCTGCTGCCGGTTTGATGGACACCAGGTTAAGCTAATCCCACCTTGCGCTCGAACTCAACCGGGCTGAGATAGCCGATGGTCGAGTGCCTGCGGATCGTGTTGTAAAATCTTTCGATGTAGTCGAACACATCGGCTCGTGCCTCGTCTCTGGTTCGGTAGATCTTGTCGGCGGTCCGTTCGATCTTGAGCGACGAGAAGAAGCTCTCCATCGCTGCGTTGTCCCAGACGTTGCCGGAACGGCTCATGCTGCAGAGAATGCCGTGGTCGGCCATCAAACGCTGGAACTGCTCGCTGGTGTACTGACTGCCCTGGTCGGAGTGGTGCAACAGGGCGTCCGGCTTGCCGCGTCGCCAGACGGCCATCAGCAGGGCATCGGTTACCAACTGAGCTGTCATGGCGGCGCTCATCGACCAAACCACCACCCGGCGTGAGAACAGGTCGATCACCGCTGCGACGTAGAGCCAGCCCTCGGCCGTCCAGAGATACGTAAAGTCGGCGATCCACTTCTGGTTCGACCGCGAACTGCCGGTCAAGGAGGTTCGCCGGCACGGTCTCGAGCTGTCGATCGCCGCTGTCCTTCGGCAAGCGCCGGCGGCGCGGCGCCCGCAAGCCTGCAGGCGCATCAGCCGTTCGATTTGGTGCAGGCCACAGTCCGCCCCATCGGCGAGCAGATCACGCCACACCCGGCGCGCACCATAGGTGCGGTCGCTCGCCATGAAGCTGGCCTTCACCTTGCCGCCGAGCTCTTCGTCGCTGCGGGATCTGGCGCTGGGCGAACGATTCAGCCAGGCATGGAAGCCCGACCGCGACACCCCCAGCGCATCGCATAGCCATGCCACCGGCCAGATCGCCCGGTGCTTCACGATGAAGACGAACTTCATGTCGCTTCCTTCGCGAAGAAGGCTGCGGCCTTTTTTTAGGATGTCCCGCTCGGCCTTCAACTTGGCGACCTCACGGCGCAACCGCTCGATCTCCTGCTGCTCCGGCTTCATCTGCCCGTGGCCGGGAAAGGCCTGCACCTGATCGGAGCCGAACTCTTTCACCCATTTGCGCAGAACGTTCTCATGAACATCCAGGTCGCGTCCGGCCTGCGCCACCGACACCCCACGCTCCTAACCAGTTAGCCGCCTCGATCTTGAACTCGCGACTGAACTTCCGTCTCTTCATCGCCCACCTCCGGCTTCATGAAACACCTAATCTCGGTGTCCATCAAACCGGCAGCAGCTCACAGCTTTGCACTCCCGGGTAGGCTGGCCACCAAATTAGTGGGGAGTGATAGGGACAGCTGCTCTTCTGCAATGGGCGCGCCGAGTCGCATCGCTTCTAACTCCACTGGCACAGCGGGCGCGGTAGGGACAGCGTAGGTAAGCATTGTCGACGCCGGGCCGCGCCCGCGCTCCTTCCTGTTGTTGTCGCACTTGCGACGGCAAACAATAACTGTTGAGCTGGGGAGTCACTACAGCTGTGATCTGGCTATCGCCCAGGTGCTCGGGGCATCGGCAGAGATCCCTACTATGATCACATCAGCGGCGCGGTCGTATTGGTAGTGTTTAGCGCCGGTGCAAAGATCGCGCGGCACGTGGTTGTGTCTTGCTTTCGACCTTAATCCCCACAGCGACTGACTTCGTGACGCGCGCCTTACCTACATACTCTTGTAGTTGACCAGTTCGTGCTCTCTTGGCTGAATCGCTGTCGGGACGCACCCTATGCCAGTCGCGAGCCCAATCGCCGGATGGAGTGTAGCCATGACGAATGAGCCGGATGTCGGACGTATTGCTCAGATCGAACTGAATGAAACGGCCGCGATCTGTATTGAGCAGATGGACGACGAAATCACGCTCGTCATTGCAAGCATTGTCGGCGTTCACTTCCAAGTGACAGTGGAGCAGGCGCTTGAGCTATCTCGGGCTCTCGCTGTTTCCGCGGAGAAAGCGCGTCAGTCGCTGCTTTCAACGAGGTATCATTGCGCGTTGCCACCCCACGGCGTTGATCGATCCTGTTGAAAGATCCGCTCGACCTGGTTGCGAGCTCTCAGGAGACGATCTCCAAGGGGGCCATGGAGCGGAAAACGGGGTAGTTCTTTGAATGAAGACGTCAAACGTGTCGTAATTAACGACTTCGATAACGCGCTATTCGACTGAGTTGACTTATGGCATTCACCGCATGTTGGCGACCGTCGACGAAATTAGGCGGCATCAGCTTCGATGACCTGAAGCCCGAAATTAACACCTCGTGCAGCAACCCCGCTTCGGGCTCAAGTGACCAAGAACGTCCATTGGTCATGTCCTTTGTCGCAGGAGCAAAGATACCGAGTCAACAACAACAGTTAGTTCTTGACGCTCGTCAAGCAAGGCAGTGCGCCGGTCGTGAAGCTCGTCAAGGTACTCGGCAATCGAACGCTGCGTCTCCTGCCATTCGAGATGGCGGCAGTGGTAAAACGACCATTAGCGCCATCAACCGCGCGGGGGAAATGGGGACTCTGGCGTTATGTCATCACTGAATCTCCGTCTTGACCAACCAAATCAGGTAGGCTCGCGACGAGCGGCTTTGGCGCTACAGTTCTTGCTGGTCCCTGGAGCTTGACGGCACCCCAGGGAAGGAGCGGTGGTCAGGCGGCAAGTCCGGCCATCAAGGTTAGCCGCGCGTGGCAGGGACAGCGCTTTGTTTATGCGACGTCCAAGGCGCCGAGTCATGTCGCGGCCAGCTCTCCGGCAGCGCGGGCGCGGTAGGGACAGCGTCGTTTCGCATGTTTCGCGACGCCGAGTCGCGCTCGCGCGGCTTCCGGTCCGCGCGGGCGCAGCTGCCCTTCCAGCCGAGCCGATCACAAATGGAGCCAGTGCGGTGATGGCGAAGTAACAGGATGTTAGCGATTGGACGCACTACCGAGATCAAAATCGACAAGACGGCTGCCGTCATAGTTCAGCAGATGGACGATGAAATCAGTATCGCCATCGTGAGCGTTGTCGGAGCCCAGTTTCAAGTGACGGCGGGGCAGGCGCGGGAGTTATCTCGATCCTTAGCTGTGGCCGCGGAGAATGCGGAACACTTCCGTGCGTCAGCCAAGACGTAGCGGCCGATGTCCTTCAGCGTAGCCTGATAGTGTTCGTCGTCTCCGATTGCCATTTTTCGCCCAGCGCCAGGATTATGTGGATTGTCGCCTATCTGGGCAACGTCCTTGCCTCCGACCTGGACGAGCGGGTGTTCGGTGACGGGATGGCCACCGTTGGCGGTGCCGTCTCCCGCAGGCTTTAGGACGACTGAACTGGACGTGCCAACCGAGGCGACAAAATAGAAGCGCCGTCGGGCGGCACCCAATGGGACTTCACAGTCGCGGGGGGGGGGCGGCAACACGCCGAGCGGCTATCGGGCAGCCGGCGTCACGGGTGCTGTCCTAATTAGGACACCCGCAGAGGGAATTAGGACAGCGCAGTCGCTTCCCACGTTTCCTTGAAGGTGCATGTGACCCACGCACTTTCATTTGAAGCGCTATCTGCATACCGGAAAGCTCTTCCTCGAACCTATCAGGCCCAAACAGGTGAGCGCCTTCCCCCTCTAGAAGCTGGCTTATGCGTGCAGCGATCTTCCGCGCCTCCTTCGGGCCGGGGTTGAGTGTCACGCAATCAAGTATGCCTAATACTGCCTGAGCCTCCTCGGAATCAAATGTCGCGGTTTGGCGATCTGCCGGGCTCAGAGACCGATCGGCCGCGCGGACCTGATTGGCTGCAAGCACCTCAAGCGCTTGCGACCGTAGGGCTGTGATATGCCGCTCGAATACGTGCACTGGTCGTCCCTGTGGTTGAAGTTAGCGGGCACGTGACTCGACACCTGATTGCAGACAAGCGCTGTCCCTACCACCTGCCGCCAACTTCAACCTTGCCAGCCTCGCCGGGAGAAGCTGTGAGCGAATATTCGCTCTGACGAATGCCTAGTGGCGGCGACTTTGGTGATCAGCCTTGGATTGCAGGCGGTGCGGGCACGACTCGGCATCGATCGGTTGCCCTGGAGCGGACGCTGTCCCTGCCACGCGCCGCTAACCCCCAAACGGCCAGCCCCAAAGCATCGGAAGAGGTGATCTTTCCCCGAAAAAGTGGACGGGTTAAGCGGCTTTTAGCTCCATTTCGATCGGGGCGACATATCCGATGGGGGAGTGGAGTCTTGTTCGGTTGTAGAAACCCTCGATCAAGGCGAAGATATCGCGCTGGGCCTCGGCACGCGTGTTGTAGTCGCGATGATGGACCAGCTCCGTTTTCAAGGTATGGAAGAAGCTCTCCATCGGGGGCATTGTCGTAGCAATCGGCCCTGCGGCTCAATGATGCCATGATGCCGACGCCGGTGAGGACGTTGCGATAGGCGTGTGAGGCATACTGCAACGATCGGAGTGGTGGATCAATCCGCTCTGCGGCCGTTGCTGCTGGATGGTGATAGTCAGTGCCGCGGATGCGAGTTCGACCTGCAATGATCCCGCATCGCCCAGCCGACGATCTTCTGAACAGATCCATGACGGCCGCCAAGTATAGCCAGCCCTCCGCGGTTGGACTGTAGGTGATATCGGCGAGCCAGACCCGGTTCGGAGCGGTGAGGTCAGGCGCGATCAGGTTCGGTGCGATCGGGAGGTCGTGACGGCTGTCGGTGGTGCGCCGGCGCGGCGGTACCATGATGGCGCGAATGCAGTGCCGGCGCATCATCCGCTCGATCCGGCCACGGCTGGCGCCACGTCCCTGGTTGCGCAGGACGGCATGGACGCGAGGACTGCCGTAACGCCCGCTGCTGTCTTGATGGAATTGCCGGATCGCGACCAGGAGACTGGCATTGGATCGAGCGCCCACTCAAAGCCAACTCAACGGCCTGGCGCTTGTACTCTTCGGTAAATGACCGACGTTGACGTTCCATTCGACACCTCCGGGCTCAATGAGCCTACTAAAGGTGTCCACTCATTCGGAGGAGGTTCAAAGCTGACCGGGAAGGTCATCCCCCGCAGAGTGAGCGCATCTACGGGCATTTTCCCGTGATTTAGAAGTGGCGCGAGCCCGAGGGGGAGTCTACCGGCCGGGGAGGGAGGCTGAATCACGTGTCGCGTCTCGATTGCTTGCTCCCGTTCCAAAGTGGCGATGATTGCAGTGAGACGGTCATAATCGCCAGAGCGGAACGGCTCGTTTCGCGCCAAGACGTGCGACCAGCGATCAAAATGGGCGCCGCGGATGTCGCGACAAAATCCTGCCGTTGTACACCTAGACGGATCGGCTCGATTGCAGACTATCTCCCGAACGTCTCTGCAGAAAGTGGCGGCGCTTCTTGCCAAATGAAAAGCTCACCGGCATTCCGCTTCTTTGCAACACGCTTTTTTGGATGTCGCCGTAGCGTGCCACCGGCGGCAAGGACGGAGACCGCGCCTATTCGTGTCATGAGTACCAACGCCTCGTCAACTGAACGGCCCCATATTCCCATTCGAACTTCTGCTTCGCGCCCGAGTACAGCCGAATCGTCTCTCAAGCAGCGATGCTGCGCCTTCGAAGAGCGCAGTGGACCAGTGCCGAAAAATGTACCTCGTGGTTCTCCCCGCAATCTTGGTCTGGCCATCGAAGAAGGACCGCCAGGTCGACGCAGGCGTTTTGCTACCGTGGTGGTCACCAACAACCGGCTGCCTAGTGGCGCTCGCGTGCAGCTCCCTCTCTCCCGCCAGTACCAGCTTGCTTCGCTGACTCGTCGTATGGCGGCCAGTCGAGCTCTACGGCGGCGGCGGGTTGATCATTTCAAGTCGCTTTGCTTTAGATATGAAAAACCTCTTTCCGCTCTTCGGATAAGGCACGCAGTCGGATGCTGCTAGTCACATAAAATGGTGCACGGCGCCCTCGACGCGCCGCCCATCCGGCAGACAGTCAGCTAAGTTCATCGAGCTCAGCGCCAGGCCTCATCTCGGCGCGACAGCCTGGCAGCCCCCTTTCAGGCCCCATGGGACCAAGCCGGTTGGGGAGGGACTGACGGCGCACGCCTGTGGCATCGATTCGAATCCAATTGGAGCGGGTTTTTACCTGAGCTCCCGGGACAGGTGCCCTGCGACGTCAACTGCACCCTTGCGTTCGTCGGAGAGACGCGTTGTGCCTCCTCGAAGAGCGGCAAAACGCTTGCTTCGTGAGAAGTCGAAGTGTTCGTGTCGGGCTAACGACCACTGTCGGTGAAACCAACATCGAACACAGAAACCCTAGACCAATTCACTCGGGCACGCTGGCTCAGTTCCTGCATGGCAGCAGCCATCCATGCAGTGCGCGCCTTTTCTGAAGAACTGTTCTTCGGTAGCGGCGCCGCAACATCTGGAAGTCTCACGTCATGCGCAAGGTATCGATTACTACCGTTCTGATGCTCGTCTCATGCAATGCTATCGCAAACGACGATTTGATGATGACAGCCAGACAGATCTTCAAACCGATCCCTTCTGCTATCCCCGCCCTAAAGGACAATCCCGTGACGACCGAGAAAGCGGAGCTCGGGAAGATGCTCTTCTTCGACCCTCGTCTGTCGGCGAGTGGGATCATTAGCTGCAATACGTGCCACAATCTTGGAACCGGCGGCGTCGACGCGGGTCCAACGTCAGTTGGTCACGGTTGGCAACGGGGAGCGCGGCGGGCGCCAACTGTCTACAATTCAGTGTTCAATGTCGCGCAATTCTGGGACGGACGCGCGCCGGATCTTAAGGCACAAGCCAAGGGGCCCATTCAGGCGAGCGCCGAAATGAATGCGACTGCGGATCACGTAACGACCACACTGAATTCGATGGAAGATTATGTTGGCAGGTTCAAGCAAGCATTCCCGCTTGATACACCGCCGGTCACCTTCGACAATTTCGCGAAAGCGCTCGAGGCTTTCGAAGCGACGCTCACGACACCAGCAGCTCCGTTCGACCGATACCTGAACGGCGATGGCAACGCGCTGGATGGCAACCAAAAGACGGGATTGCGGCTGTTCATGGACAAAGGCTGCGCCTCCTGCCATAACGGAATCAATATTGGTGGGCAGGAGTTTTTCCCGTTCGGCGTGATTGAAAGACCAGACAGCAAACTCCTTCCCGCAGCCGACCAGGGGCGTTTCGCGGTCACGAAGGCCTTCAGCGACCGATACGTATTCCGCGCCGCCCCTTTGCGCAACGTAGCCTTGCGAGCTCCCTACTTCCATTCGGGGCAGGTTTGGACGCTCCAGGAAGCCGTCGGCATTATGAGTGAGGTCCAGCTCGGCGCCGAGCTCACCGAGAAGGAGACGAACGATATCGTTGCGTTTCTTAATTCACTGAGCGGCCGTTTACCCAAGATCGAATATCCGATACTGCCAACGCGCACAAAGGAGACGCCGCCACCGTCCTTAGACAGATAGTGCCCTTGTTCACTATCCTGGGTGTTCTACGGTTTAGTTGCGGCGACGCAGCTCCGCTTTGTAGCTGCCGCAAGCCGGAGCGCGTTCAGGCTCATCGAACCGATCTCTGAGGATCGCACTGCTCCCTGTCGCGGAGCACTGGATCAAGTGAAGAGCGGCTTCGGTTCACGATGCAAGTGCAACACCTGCTAAGGTGTTGTTGCGATGGGACGATGTTATGGCCAGCTCAGCCTTGAGCAGCGCGTGAGATATACCGCAGGCGGTATATCTCAAAACCAAATTGCGGCGGCCCTGGGCCGGTCGCCACCCATGATCAGTCGGGAACTTAGGCGCAATTCCAAGCGAAGGAAAGCTTTGGCTGGCGGCTACGAACCGATCCGCGCCCACCAGTTGGCCGGCGACGGCGGTTCCAAGGGGATGGCACAACCTGCTTGGCAGCACAGTGGAGGGTTTTCCCCAGAGCATCGTGTCCGGATTACAACTAAACAATTCGCCTGACATAGCGACAGCGTGCCCTTCTTTTTGGCACCGACAGAACCACCAGCGCCGAGCTCTCCAGCGTGCCGCGTCGACGCAGCGTGCCTGTAGGTCATCGGGAAGACGACATTTTTCTCGTGCTGCCCAGCAAAGCGATCTGACGATCTGCTCGAAGGCGACCGCGCGAGAGTGCACTGTGCGAGGATGATCTCGAATAGCACGGACGCACCTGATGCGCAATTCAGACGACCAGCTCTACTTGGTCGAAGCGCACGAGCCGGGAGAGCGTGAGGTCGTCAGGGCGGTCAGTCTTAAGCGTGCAGTGGTGCTGATTGCCAATCCGGCTTGTGGTCGTGGGGCGGCTGCCGCTGATCGTAAGCAGGCCGAACGCCTTTTGTCTGCGGCCTGAACGTCTTCATTGTTCTTGACGACAGGTGGCCCACGCGGGCCGCGTTTCGTTGGGTGAATTGCACGCGGTCTCGTCAGCTTTCAGTCAGCTGGCCCCGGTACAAAACCGTTGGGTTTAGCGAGGCGCGGCAGCCCGCTAAACTCATCGGCAGCGTGGGTGTGGCAGGATACGGGCCTTGATGCCTCCCTGGCTAACCGGCTCCGAGCCGCGCCCGCGCTGCCTCCGACTGGTGGGCAGGGATCAAGTAGTTAGGCTCGTCCTCCGACGACGATGACCTCCCGGCCAGCTTCCTCCGCTGCTATGAGGCTGGCCGTGTGGGAGTTGGCGGCTCGTGGCAGGGACAGCGCTTCCTCCGTGTATGCGTGGGGGATAAGCGCCGAGTCACGTTGCCGCAAACTTCAAAGGGTGGTGCGGGCGGGGATAGGGACAGTGTCTGATCCAACGCAACCGAACAGCGCCGAGTCTCGCCCGCACTGCCTGCGACCCCAAGTCACCCTTACCTGTCTTGGTAGTTGAACGAGAAGCATGATGCTGCGCCCGCCATGCCTTCGGAGCGGCGCGGCGAGCTCTCGTCGGCTGCCCCGCTGACGTTCAGCCGTGATGAGTAATTGAAGTCGTTCAGCTGCGGCTAGCAGCTCCGGGTCGAGGTGGATCGTTTCGCTCGGCTTAGGCTCGGTCGCGATGGCGCGCTCGCAAGCCCTCAGCCAGGCCGGCAATGACCGGGCCACGCTTGGTAGTTCATTGTGGCAGGTCTCTCTTGACGTGATTGGCGATCGGCCAGTGAGGCTCCGGACCTCTCAAGCACAGAGCCTCACCACGGAAAGGAGGACGACGCACTGCCCGCAACAGCGCGATCCCACCCCTAGGCAGACTCGCCGCCACTAATTCTGCGATTTCCCGGTAAACCGTTTAGGCTGAACGACTGCCCGGCCGAACGACTGAACAACTGGGCGCCTTAAAGCTCCGAGAGCGACTCGTCCGCCCGACTAAACGCGTTTGTTTGGCCTAGAAGGCTCTTAGTTTGATCGCGGTTGCTTGAGAGAAGGGCCGAGGCATGCGAGAGGCCGACTGCAGCCTCTAAAGCCCCGTTCAGGCTATGCTCTGGTCAGTAAAAACGCGCTGCCCGCTCACCAGCTCGCGCGTATGCCATTCCAAACGAAGCTCGGCTTCTAAAGCGCCGTTGCCTTCGCAGATGGCCGCCGCGACGACTTCAATTTGATCTCAATAAGCTCCCGGAGGATTTGGATGCGAGGTTCCATTGTGCTGCTCTCCGGGTGAGAGAAAGTCGCCGACCATCTTACGCTCTAAGTTTCCGGCTGGCACCCTGCCAGAAATGGTCGGCTGCCATCACGTTGAAGGTCGCGGCGCACGCCCCGACCTCCGCTCCCACCTTGCTCATTCAAGCGGAGGGCCAGGGCTACCGGCTTTCAAGTCGATCAGGGGCTTTTAAGTCGGACAGGCAGTAATTTTCTTCTCTCGACCATACGGGTAAGGACACCACAGCCGGTCGCGCGGCAGCTACGTTATCTATGTGGACGTCGCCTTCGAACTTGAGCTTATGACGCACGAAACGGCCCAAAAAGAAGAAGCTCAGAATTGAGATGAAGCCCGGCTCAATCGCGGTCCTCTCGGACAAAATGCGCGAGGGCGCAAAGGCGGCGTGCATTTGTTCGAGCTGGAACTTGTTGAGCTAGGGCTCAACAAACCGTGTTGCCACTTCAGTCGTGGCGCGGTCCCTGTCGAGCCGTCTTCGGCCGGTGAGGCGTTCGGTGATGTGTGGTCGGATGCTGGACGCGACCATGTTCGGCTCCGCGCGGGAGTTCGCGGCCTAGCTTGGCCTGACGTCTATCGCGTCTGCCGATGGTTTTAGACGCCTGCCGTTCGCTCATCCCGAAGGCGTCTCGGAGATGGACGACAGCTTTCCGCTGGGCCGCGGGCGTCACCATTTCTTTCCCACGAGTTCTTTCCCAGGAGGTCCTTCAAGGCTGCGTTGTCCAGCATGGCGTCGGCGAGGAGCCGCTTCAGCTTCGTGTCTCGTCCTCCAGCGTCCTCAGCCGCTTGGCCTCGGAGACATCCATCCCGCCGAACTTGGCCCTCCATTTGTAGATGCTGGCGTCGCTGACGCCATACTTGCGGCACAGACCGGCGACCGAAACGCCGGCCTCGTGCTCCTTCAAAATCCCGATGATCTGCTCTTCCGAAAGGCGGCTGCGCTTCATGCTCTGTCCTTGTCGTGGGCCAGAGCGAACTTCACACTGGATTAAGCCCGTGGGGCAAGGTCACTTAGCTCAATATTCCGTCTTCAGACCGGATTAACACGCGCCGCTTGTCACTACACAACCGCAGAGAATTTCAAGCTCAGCGATGGACTCCTGAAAGAGCAGAATTGGGAACGCACAGAGGGTTCATGCGGCGCCTAGCGGCGGCAGCCGCTAAGCAGTTCGATATTGGTCTCTCCAACGTATATGCGCCGGAAAGTGCCCAAGTCCGCCTGGGCACACAACGTGATCACACTACATTAGCGCTGTTGGATCACCGTTCCAATGTTCTGAGGACGGAAGCCCCAATGGATGTCGCGCTTCTTCCTCGCAGCCAACGCTACCAGATAAGACAGGTACAACGTGTTGATGGTTGTGGTACCTCTGGTGCTCGAAAACCTGCAGCGAACCACTCAGCTCCTAGTAATCTTTTCGGGAGATATGCAATGCCAGAGACCTTAGGCGAAGACGGAAAACGCGAACGGCGACCACGTGGAGGCCCCGAACTGGCCGAGGCATCGCGCCCTGGAGCAGGTGGCCCCACGGATGAAACTGGAGAAAGCGCCGCAGCTGCATCGCGCATTTCATTTACGGTTCCGGAATGGCAAAAATCCATCGAAGCGACAACAAACCTGTTCGCCGCGTCGCTCCGCGACGCGCTAAAGCTGGCTGCTTCCTCTCTGCACGATCAGGCCACCTTCATGAAGACTCTTGCGGACTCCAAAACTCCTTCTGAGCTACTGAAGTGCCACCTGGATTTCGCGGAGCAATCCTGCTCGAAATTGTTTGGCGAAGGCTGGAAGATGTTGGATCGTCTCAGGCACAGCCATCGGTCTTCGGTAAGTTAAGAGGCGCAAGGCGTGAAATAGGCTGACGGCGGGCAAATCATCCGGCGTGCGGCACGTACACGCCGTTTAGAATTAAGCGGGAAAAAGAAGAACGATTCCGCCCTTGCTCCGTCTGCCTTTCCCCAGGGACTAGGCTGATCAGTGAGGCTGGTCGAACTTTCGCCGAAAGTAGTGCGAAAGAGAAAGTGACAGTTCGACGCCTTTAATAATTGTGGACCCGCTGGGCCTACATTTTCATGCTTCGACTCGGGTCACTTCTGCCAATGGCAGATGCCGCCGCTTGGCGCAAACCGTCCGGACGTATCAGTGCCCCCGGTATCGGACAACGCCAGCGTCATCCTGCATTGGTCCGAAGTTCGGCGGGACCACCAGGGACGGACAGTGCCGAGCATCTGTTTTCAGACCAACGCGAACAAATTTGACGCACACGAAGCGCCTGCAGACCCTCCAATTCTCGATTCAGCACGACCCTTTCTCGGTTCTGGGCAGCATCACCGAATGTTCCAGATGCGGTGAGTTAGGGGCGGGCTCGTTGCGGCTAGCGCCTGGTGCGCCCCGCCGGTTTGCTGTGAGGCGAGGTGAATCAGATCAGGATATTCAACTGGTGGCGCTCATTCGCTCACGCTCGTCGCCGTCATGTCGGACGACGGGACCAAGAAGGCAGGTAAGTAACACAGCATCAGCCTCACCTAAGCGGGAGAGCAGATGACCAATCCACGAGTTCCGCGTTCGAGACGGGTTAACGGCGGAAAGTGCACCCGCAGCTCCGGAGCAGCAGCCCGCGATCTCAACTCACAAGATAATGGAAGCAGAGATGCGCACTGGAACGGTGGTGTGGTACAACGCTGAAGAGGGCTGGGGGTTCATTCGCCCTGACGATGGCGACCGAGAGGATTTGTTCGTGCACATATCGGACCTTCGCGACTGCGCAGGGGCTGATCTGGTGTCGGGCACGCGCGTGACTTTCGAAATTCGCTTCAATAAACACCGCCCGAAGTACAGAGCCGTCCAGGTCAGGCTGATCGATTGAAAGATCGC
Organism: Bradyrhizobium sp. WBAH42; assembly: GCF_024585265.1. Taxonomy (NCBI): domain Bacteria; kingdom Pseudomonadati; phylum Pseudomonadota; class Alphaproteobacteria; order Hyphomicrobiales; family Nitrobacteraceae; genus Bradyrhizobium; species Bradyrhizobium sp. WBAH42. The sequence goes on along the minus strand of NZ_CP036533.1, from coordinate 8,010,259 downwards.
GTATCCCTACTGCGGGCGTGCGCATTACATATCATTCATAGCGCAAAGGCAATAATGGACGATTTCATAGGCCTCATCTGATCAGAAACAAGTCGTGGACGTTTACGACGGACATCGCGCTCGGAAGCGCGACGCTAAGCTGATCGATATGGATGGTCGTCTGCCATCTTTCTGGCCATCGCGACCTTTGCACGCTGCTTCCTTGCCGGTGGGCAACACGCACCGCCCAGGGCTTCATCGGAGACCATCGGGTTGATAGCCTGAGAACAACGTTGGCAGCTTCGAACAGGGCGTAAGCATCCGGTGAGGCCTTTGAATTACCCATAACTTTGACTACTCGGGATGATCCGCCGATCGGCGAAATCTTGAGTCGAAAGAATCACTTGTGATTCCTTGCTGAGCACCTGATTCGCGAGGGGGTGCTCTATGGGGCTGACGTTAAGGGATCGATCGGCAGAAGGCCCGTTTGCTTGGCGACAGATTCCGCAAATTGCTCACGCAGATTGGACGCCCCATGGGCAATTGCGGCTCGTGCGGACATAATTTCATCACAGCTTACTTCTTGCGCCTTGGCCGACTTCGGCTTGGTTTCGCAAGAGGCTGTCATGACGCTCTTGAACAGGGCGATAACAACACACGACTTCTTGGCAACAAGCACCTTGGCTCGCTTTTTATGGACGGAACGTTTCGTTCGGCAACTCTGTTGATTGCGCCATTATCAGCTATGGGACTTCCCGGGCAAAGCACGGATCATTGCAGCTACCGCTTAAGACCACTTTTTCAAGGGCAGCTATGTTGATCTCGGGGTCCAGACCGGCGGCGCCTTGCGCGAAATCTACGAGGTGAAGTCGAGTTGCGCCCGCACGGCGCTCTACAAGGCGATCGGGCAAGTCGCAGATGCGGCAATGTGGCACGTGCTCTCACCCGTGCGGACATACCCTTCATTTGGTTTCGGGCTTCCGGGGAGAAGGTGCGCCTGTCGCAGCCGAAGCCTTAAATTTCGCATCGAACTACGCGAGATCACCGCTTTGCGTCAGGCTACGGCCGCTAGGGACGGGCTGCTTGACGGTCTCCCGTGAATTGCGGCGGAACGCGGCTACGCGGGCGGCGACCGGTTGAGGGCGCGCGAATCGGATGCACGCGCTGCCGCGGAACTGCAGGAACCAGTCGCTCCGATCAAAAGGGAGAAGCACAAGCGGAGAAGACCGCGAGGCGAGATTACGACGCGGAGCACACTGCCCTCGAGAGCGTGCAGAGGGGGAACCGGTTTGGTGTCGTAACGATATTCGCTGACGGCCGGGTCACGTAAGCCAGCCGTGCTTCGGACTTCGCAAGCTCCCAGTTATCCTAGTCCGTCCGCGTCAACCGGAATCGAGATCGCGAGCGCTCCGAGAAGACGTTAAGCATCAGCAGGTAAGCCGGGATCTTCCACAAACCCATTGCCGCAGTCGAGCAGGAGGCGCCGCGCAGGTAGAGCACCTGCTAGACGATTACCCATGAAAAAGCGGCCGTGAGCCAAAAACGTCTCAAGCACCGGCGTCGCGGGTCGCCTACCGATCGTCACGGGACATGACACGGTGTTGGGGCGGAGCCACGGCGACTCCAAGGCACGCCTCCTCGTACGCCGAGATGCCTTCGTCGTTACAGCTGCCGGTCATAGCACTTTGGCGCTGCTCGCGTCTCGGCGTTTTTCAACTGTTCGCGGCATGCGGATTACGGCGGTCAGTCGAAACGGCCGCTCAAAGATAAGGTGGGCTGGAGCGTACGAAACTTCCTACGCCGGATCACGCTCCTCAATGGGCTGTCCGCAACATTGGAGTTAGCCGCGGCGAACCACCATGCTGTATCTCACCGATGACCTCGAAACCATGATGCTGGTAGAAGGCAACATTTTCCGGATTTGAGCTTTCGAGATCGGCGTCGCCGCCCTCCGAATCACATCGTTTGAGGGCATGTTTCATCAGCAATGTGCCAAGTCCCCGTCCAACCCAGTTCGGATCGGCGGCAATGAATGGCAAATACCAATGTGGCTTGGGAGGATGATGTGCGGCCATTTGCAGCCGTAGCTGCACCATATCGTCGGTAATCTCCGGGCGCAGGGAGTCAGCCATGATTGCGTCGAGCGCCTCCTCATCTTGCTCTACGCCGGGGGGCAACCAGAGGGCCGCAGCGCGAATTCCTTCCGTCACGTATGCCGTGCCATGCTCGAATGCTCGCGCGCCACAGGCTGTAACGTACTGAGGCATGCTCCTCAGATATTGAGTTGCGTCAGGCCAACTCTATCAAGCCAGGGATCCGCGGCAAAGCCGAGCACAACTGTCCAGACGATGGTCAATCGCATTTCTGCGCGCGCAGTGTTTATATCTGTCTCCACTGTCATGATGTCTTTCCAAGTTCACTGTTTTCGTGCCCTACCGAGAAAGCTAGGGGCGCGGGGTATTTCTGAACGAGCTCGGAAGGAATGGACCAAAGGAGATTTGTCGGCTGCATTTGTTTTCGTAGCGAACTCTTGCCTTCCCTCGGACTGTTTGAGCGCGCCTGTCCCAAAGCAGGTGTCGGAATGTGTGATGTGTGATAACAACTCGATTCCGACTTAGTAGGTCTCTCATTCAAAACATGTGCCAACTGTGATCGTCGATCGGGCCAGCCTTTGAATGTTCGATTCCTGACGTTTTCTACATAAGTGGCGGTTGAAGTCATTCGGCATCTTTAATTCTGGTTTGATATCAACTGCTATCTCCTTTCTTCAAGGCGGCAGCGCTCCACCTGTCGGAGCCCGCGCCTATGTCATCGTCGGAAATTCGGCGGATCGACGCCAGCGATTGGGATGACGAGATGCTGCGGATCGTCCCCGTCGGGCAGCAGGAGAATTGTCGGTGCTCGATCCAGCTGGTTCTTGCCGGAGGCGTCGCGGATGTGATGCCGGGCTGCCGAGGCACGAGCGCCACTCCAGCGCCGTAGGCTCGACCTGGCTTTAACAGGCCCAATCTCCGGGCAGATCGGCCAGGCGCTTGTTACTGATGCGGTGCTTGTCCGATCGTCCCGCAGATCAATAGCGTCTACGTTGATATTCTCCTGCTTGGCGCGCAGATCGCCGCGATCCGCGAGGCTGCTCAATCTAGGCAGCTTCGATTGTGCGTCTAAGGTGCCCGTTGACATCAGCGGCAGGAGTGGAAAGCCCCAGCTTCCATCGCCGTCCGACCGAGTATTTCAGCCAGTAGAACCGAACGGAACAGATCCCAGACGCACTCGAAATGTTCCTCCATCTCTGGATCACCTCGGATGACGAACCCTCTTTCCGGGTCCCAACTACCGTCCAACGCCCCACCTGGAAGGTTCAGCCACTCGAGAATGGTAATCCGGTCGGCCACGCATATGCCCGTCGGGGATCATGAACGCCGCGCCGGAGAGCGCCGCCAAGCCCGAAGCAACGAACCACGGCGTCTTGCTGTCCACACCAGCGGGCTTGCCGGGGCGAGCATAAGGATCAGATCTCGCTTATGTGACAATTGGTCAGCTGATAGTCAGAAGATGCTTTCGGGCGCCTGACACTTGTACGGGATGCCGATCGTCAGACCGCCATCGACGACGATTTCGGAGCCCGTAAGATAAGAGGACTCGTCACTGAGCAGGAACAAAACTGCCTGCGACACTTCCGGCGGCTCGGCTGCCCGCCCAAGCGGAATTGGAAAACTGGAAGAATCGAAGTCCTTTGTCATCCAAGTGTTGATTAACCCCGGATGGACTGAGTTTATCCGAACCCCAGACGCAGCGGCCTCCAAAGCAGCGGACTTGGTTATGCCCCGCACACCGAACTTGGAAGCAACGTAGGCGTGAAGCCCTGCACTACCCCTCAGCCCCTCGACCGACGAGATGTTGACGATCGAGCCTCCGCCCGCGCGGCGCATGGCGGGCAGGGCAGTCTGCATTCCCAAAAATACACCGGTGAGATTGACAGCAAGGGTCTTCGTCCACTGCTCGAGTGGAAACTGCTCGATAGGAGCAATACTGGCTATGCCAGCATTGTTGACGAGGCCATGCAGCGCGCCAAACTTGCTCTCCGCAGCCGCGATCGCTCGGCACCATTCCTCTGGCTGAGCGACGTCTTGACGCACATAGATCGCGGATGTGCCAAGGCCGGCCGCGAAAGCCTCTCCTTCTTTACGAAGAATATCGGTGATCACGACTTTAGCTCCCTCCGCTACCAGCAGGCGCGCATGAGCGGCCCCCATCCCTCGAGCCCCGCCGGTGACCAGAATGACTCTTTCGCTGAGACGTCCCATAATTTTGCTTCCTCGATCAGTGTGGTGGCGCAAGGTCTTGCGACATCCACTATGTCAATTAGCCCTGTTCGATCTGCTGGGTCCCCTTGCGATGCCCAACGGCTGTGCGTAATGGCCGTGCAACTCGCCGCGAAACCAACTCGATAACGATTTCACGTCGTGGACACGCGTCCGCCGCTCAGGCGTTATCGTCGGAGTGTTGAATTGGCATCGCGACATTGGGCCACCTTGTTGAGCCCGACAATTCACGACCGAGTTTCCTCCGGAAGATGGGCGTGGATTGCAGGGCGATGCAATGCCGGTTCCGCACAGGCGCACATACTGAGCTGTTCGAGGCTGGCCGCGGGAGTACGGCGCAGAACGCATGTAGCTCTCCGAGCCTTGCGAATTGGAGTATCCACTCTGTGCAATCCGCGCGCCGAGAATCTGATACGAACGCAAACTCACGCGAGTCTTGCAGAGTTGCTGGATCTGTTACGACCTTTTCGCGCGACCTGGGTATCCGCTAGCATGCTTTTCGGGCCATGCACAGCGATAGCGTTTCGACTTATCAAGGCTTATCGAGCCACACACAGCTTTGATAGCCATGCGAGCTCCTCATCCGTTTATCTCCCGCTTGATCATGTCGGACTCTCGACATTCCGCGTCGCCAAGCAAACAAGCGGGAAGGCAACAGAGAAGAGGCGAAAGTTGTCGGCGGCCTTCTCGTACTCCAACTCGACATCTGCAGCCGAGCGAGTCCTATAACACCCAATGAGGCGCTTGGCATCGACGTCGCAGACGACAGATGGAGAGGCCTGTCGAGTTATCGTCATCCTCGGTGAGCACGCTTCGCCGGAATGAACGCACAATCGTCAAGCTCATTCTGCAGCACAGAATCGAAGTGCAACGCGCAGAACTGGATGCGTCGTCGGCAAGACAATCGCGATCACCGGATCTATGAGCCGACGGCTACCGAGCCGAACTGGAAGTTGCACATCACAGTCTCTTCAGGATGCTCGACAACCGAGTAGTCTTGGTGAGATGAGTTAGCTGAATGTTCGATTGCGCCCAAACACTTCAAAAGCGAGGAGGAATGCGATGCCCGACGTGACAGGTATTTCGGTTGATGCGCATCTCTACCCTGGGAGCAAAGACCGTGGCAGCGCGTTTCTCGGGTACCGAGCTATAAGCCTTGTATTCAGCGTGGCGCACGAGGTGTCCTCTCTATTACCGAAGGGATAAGTACCGTAGCAAACCCTGCAATCGCCCTTGTGGCGGTCGCGAGCTATCCCTCAAGCACTGTGAGGCCGTACTTGGAGTGCTATTCAGGAATTCAAGTTCGTGATCCCGGCGGTGAGACCGGCTTTTTAATTCTTACATTTACGTGACAACGAATGATGCAGCGCTCGCCTTGGGACGAGAGCTTCTTGGTGCTCCAAAAAAGTTGGCGTACACTAGTGGTTAGAGACGGTGGTCAAGCTCGAGGCCATTGATATCCTTTCGGAAGCCGCAAATCCAAGTAAACAGTGGTCCATAAAGCTTCAGGAGTTCATCCAATCCTGAGTTCTGCCCCGGGCTCTCGGCGCGCCCACTGAACCTCCTCCGAATGAGTGGACACCTCCGGGCTCCTCTACTCCGAGCACGAGGTTTGAGTTGCTCGTAGAAAGCTCGGGCATCCTTCGCTCCTTTTCGCGCTTTGGTGAAGGCAATCCCGCCTTGGTCCTGATGCACCTCAGGCCATTTGAGCCTCGCGGTATCGCAGCAATAAGGGTGCAACAGAAAAACGCGGTGCACTCGTTCGTTGATGCGAAAACGGTCGCATGCCTTGCATGTTGGCGACTGCACGCGGGTTGGGTTCACCGTCTTAAGGTGGACGGGCCGAACGCGGCTGATTAGGCCGCTACAGCGCGCTTAGCCAACTACTTCTAGCACTAGCCTATCGCGGCGATAGCTGTTGACTCGTGCTTCAAGTTCCTGGTGTAGCTGAGTTGCGGCCGGCCGCTCATCGCGGGGCGAGTATCGGTCTAACAGGGGGTAACGTAATTCCTGCCCGCATTGCCATCTCACACAGGTCGTGCGCCATGGCCGGGTGAATTTCGATGGCGCGAATCTCTCGTTGGCAGAGGACCCGGAGCTTCGGCTATGCCAACCTTAGCTTTCCAAGGAACGCCTCGCCTACCATTCCTTTTTTGAGGCCGACGCGATGACTGGGACAATCAAACGTCCGGTATCCTGTTATGACGGGCGAACCGTCAACTTGATTGGCGTCATCCATCTCGCGGCCGCGATGATCTGCAGTTCCGCGCCTTTCTCCATAGCTGCCAGGATTGTCAACTTGTTGAAAATGGTGTTCTCCTGGCGGAACACCGGGGGGAATTCGGTACTTAAACTGTCTTTTGGCTATATCCGGTGGCGGGACCGCGGGATTGCATCGTCTCGCGGCCTCATTCATTTCCGTAGCCTGCTGATAATCCATTTCCGTAGCCTGCTGATAATCCCTTCCGGTCGAATTCGGGCCACCTTTCTCCGCGGTAAGGGCGAACACCTCCATCGAGGCAGGACATTCAGCGCGCGTGATACTCGGCTGGCTATCGAGGTGGGGCGCTTCTGCCGATGGCGGATGCCGCTTTTTGTCGTAAGCCGCCCCGGACAAACCGGTGCCCCGGGATTAGACAACGCGAGCGTGATCCTGCATTGGTCCAATGTTCGGCTGGACCAGGCACTCGCTCCAGCCGTCCGCCGGACGCGGCTCTCCGTGGCCTGCTGCGCGACGTCGCCGACGACGTTTCGGCTATCACCGGGTGGTCGTCCTGCTGCGACGGAAGGCGAGCCGTCGGGGATCAATCGGATTTACCGCCTTTATTAGCAAGGAAGGGCTCATCGTCCGCAAGCGGTGGGCTCGCCGGAAGGCTATGGGGCCCGTGCCCCGATCCTAGCGCGTCGGAAGGCCTTAGCCGCCCATTTCCACAACGATTTTGCCTAGGGCGCGGCGCGAATTTAGGAATTCGAATGCATCTAGGAAGCGCACAAATGGGAATGACATCGTTGGGTTCGGTGTCCGTATTCCAGGGATGGCGATAAGCGATTCCAGGCCATCGTGATCACGGTTTCCAGACGATGGTGATCACTTGCGGCGAACACGACTGACGTGCTTATGTGTGCTGGAAATGGTCTTCCTCGTCAAGACGGGCGGGAGGGTTTGGAGATCGGTCCAGCGGTCCATGGGAGGGACCCGCGTGCGGCGCGGAGTGGCCCTCACGAGCGACGCAGCGGCGCGCGCGGGAAGAACCTGTGGGTCAGTGGGGCTATCGTCGGCCCGACGACGCGCACTGTCGCCCTTGAGCTCGATGCGGTGGGCGTTGTGAATGATGCGGTCCAATATGGCCTCGCCGAATGTGGGGTCGGCAATCACGTCATGCCATTGCGCCACGGGGGCCTGACATGTGATCAACAATGATCCCTTGTCGTAGCGATCATCCACGATCTTGAGTAAATCACGGCGCTGGTCGGCAGTGAGTGCTTCGGGCCCCAGTCGTCTAGGATGAGTAGATCGACGCGCTCCAGCGCCGCGATCAGGCGTGCGAGACGACCTTCGCCAGGCGCCTGGGCGAGATCGGCGAACAAGCGGGGCGCGCGCTCGTAGAGGAGCGAGAAGCCATCGCGGCAGGCCCTGTTGCCGAGCGCGCAAGCCAGCCAAGATTTGCCGCTACCGGTCGGACCGACGAGGACGAGATGGTTGTGCTCGCCGATCCATTGGCAAGTGGCGAGGCTTTGAAAGAGGGAGCGGTCGAGACCACGAGCGGTGCGATAGTCGACATTCTCGATGGTGGCAGCATGGCGGAGCTTGGCATTGCTCAAGCGCCGTACGAGGCGGCGGTTGTCGCGGGCGGTGACCTCGGGATCGACGACGAGACCAAGCCAATCGGGGTGTGGCATATCGGCGGCCTCGGGATTGTTCTGCAGTTCGATGAGGGTATCGGCCGTGGCAGTGAGGCCGAGCGCGCGCAGGCGGTCGACGGTCGGATGAATGAGCACAATGATCTTCTGATTAGTTGTAGTAGCTGCGGCTGCGGATGTTGGCGTGTAAGAGGACGACGCCTCCTGGGGGGAGGAGCGGTTTTGTCGGCGGCGTTCTTGAGGATGGCGGCGACCGACTTGTAGGAACGGGCGTTAAGCAGCAGCGCACGGGCGCAGGCGGCGTCGACACGTTCCTCGCCGTAGCGCCTGACCGGCCCGAGAATGCCGATGGCCGAGCGGAAGCCTTGTTCCGGATGCGGTCGCGACCAGGATGACGTCGATGAGCGTCTCGGCGTCGGCGCGCACCTTGGCGGCTTCAGAACGAATCCACTCATGAGCCCAGTCGCGGTAGCGGCGATGCGAGCTTGGCATATGCTCGTCGTTCGTCGTTGGCCGATGCGGCAGAGTGCTGCGCAGATGCGAGGCGACGCGCTTGCCGCGCAGGAAGCTCTCGACGGTTTTCAGCGTGATCCGTGCCTCGACCTCTTCATGCACGAGGTTGTGAGACACGCTGTAGTCATGCTTGTCAAGCTCGACATGATATTCGAGGTTCACCCGACAGCGCTTCCACTCAGCGTACTCGTAGGGTTCGTCGGGCAATGGGGTCAGTGCCGGTCGGTCAAGCTCCTCGAACAGCTCGCGCCGGCTTCGCCCCCAGCTCCATAGCGGTCGGCTGTTGAGATCGACGAGCAGTGCGTGGATCGCCTCGTTGAGGGCGGCGAGCGAGAAGAACCGGCGGTTGCGCAGGCGCGCCAAAATCCGTCGCCCGACGATTTGGACGCCGACTTCGACCTTGGCTTAGTCGCGCGGCCGATACGGCTCTGCGGGAACGATGGCAGTGGCCCAGCTTATCTACAATCCGATAACCCTGAGCGGGCCAGCCGGGGACGGTGACGGCGTCGGACCACGCGCAGCAGCGTAGCCTTACTTACCCTTACCGCGAACATTAGCCGTTTTGCGAAGGGTGCCGGGCATGGGTAGTCCAGCATGTAGCGAAGCTGAACTGGGGTGATTGTCACCACGCCGTCCGCCGACGACGGCCACAAAAAGCAGCCGCGCTCCAGCCGCTTGGCATAAAGTCACATGCCCAGTCCTTGCAGGGTCGAATTTTCGCCCGCCTACAAGATGTGGCAGGGGGTTAGCTTAGCCAGCTCATGTATATAGTGGAACTTCTGGCTCGCATTTTGCCCGGGGACACGCCCAGAACGGAGGTCACAGATGGCATACAAGAAACTCATCAATCAAAGCGGCCTGACACTTAAGGTTTGCTCATCACGCGCGTTGGCTCCGAGCCGAACCAGTCCGCGCCGATCGTCACAGCGGCCCTACCAGTGGGTGGCAAGCAGACGATTGAGTAAGGTAATGGGCTCGTGATTTCCTTTCTTCGATGGCGGTTTTCGAACGGGTCGTAGATCGTGACGACTCGGGGCGGAGGCTGGGATACTGTATTGAACACGCACGATACGAACGTGGTGGGTTCGAACACCTACACCCGCAACGTCGCCGACGATCCCGCAGTGGCGAACTTGGCCTTGGATGGCAAGTCAATGCTGGCGGCGTCGCAGCCCCGCCCGGATGAGTGCAGCCGATGGACGGAAAGGTAACTCTTGTGACTTCCGCGCCCGTGCAACTTGATCACCCGTGCCGGCGTGTTGGACAACCTACTGCGGAGGCGAACCATGATGCCTTCTACTTTGGTTGTCCAGCAGGACTCCAAGGTGCTTGAAGAAGGGCCCACGAGTTCATCAAAGGACGCGTGGGATCATCATGGAATGACGGTATAGCATATGAGTACCAATCTTATGTTGCACGAGCCGCCCAGCGCGCTGCGGCTGATCACACAAGCGTATACGAGCCTTCTCATCATCGGCTTGGCCCTACTGCCCACTCAGTTGATCGCTTACCTCTATTTCCAGCAAGATCCCGCGCTGAAGTTTGAAGACCACCTGTTCCACGAATTCGCCATCGCCGTCGCCACCCTAGAGGGGCTATTCGTCACATATGTGACGTGGCGTTGTTATCGGTCTTCAGGCGAGCCTCTGTTGCGATGGTTGACCCTTGGTTTTCTGGCGTTCGTGCTGATCTATACGCTGCACGGCGCCTTCACCGGCATGGCACATCGCAACATTTGGCTGTTTCTGCTCTATGGGCCAGCGTCGCGTCTGGCGATGTCGATTCTGCTCTTCGTCGGGCTACTCAGCTACAACCTGCCGTCAGACGGACTTGAGAAGCGCTCGGACACGCGCGCATGGCTGACGTGGATTGGCCTGTTCCTTACGGTGGACTTAGCTGTCGCACTGATCGCCTATTCACCCAATGCTGGGCACCCGGTCGTCCGCCTGTCCATGGAGGGCGGCGCACTGCTATTCAGTGCGCTGAACGTCGCCGTCTTGCTGATGCGACGGATTCACTCGCCGCTCATGCTTGTTTTCGGCGTTTCTGTCGCGTGGTTTGCGCTATCGTCGCTCGCATTCATTTTGGCGACGCCGTGGAATCATATGTGGTGGCTGGCTCACGCGATCTTTGCTGGCGGTTTTTTTCTGCTCAGCTATGGCGTCGTCCGGGCGTTCCGAACAACGCAATCGTTCGCCACCATCTATAGCCAGGAAGAAATGACCGCCCGCCTTGCCAAATCGATGGCCGACACTCAAAAGGCGCTTCAGCAAGTACAATTGAGCAACCAACGGCTGGAGCGGCTCGCCGCAACCGATCCACTAACCGGTGCCGGGAATCGGCGCCACTTCATCGAGCATATCGGCGCGGAGATCGCAAGGGCCAGGCGAACCGGAGCTCCGTTGTCCCTGCTGTCGCTCGATCTCGACCATTTCAAGGATATAAACGACTCACGTGGTCACAGCGTCGGCGACGAGGTCCTGCGCGTATTCGTGCGAAAGTGTCTGGAGGCAATCCGGCCTTACGACTCTGTCGCGCGCGTGGGGGGGGAAGAATTCATGGTACTGCTTCCGGGGGCGACGCTCGAAGCGGCTAGAGCGGTCGCCGAGCGCCTTCGATCGGCCATCGAACGCACTGCATTCGATGTCGGGGCCGAACCATCGGTCGGCGTCACCATCAGTGTTGGAGTGTCGGAGTTCGGGCGCGATGGAGACACGCTCGACGGGTTCTTGAACGTCGCCGACCAGCGACTCTATCGCGCAAAATTTGAAGGCCGCAACCGTGTGGTTTTCGTCTAGGATAACGTTCATCGTTCACTCCGTCTCCCGTGCTCTGGGGCGGACGCCCGTCCGCTCTTCTCCGAGCCAAAGCCGCAACTCTACTAACAACTATCCGGTCATGGTCCATCCATTGCAACATTTGCAGGCCGGTTCTCACCGCAATAAGCTGCGGCCACTAGCAGCCGGGAGCTCTTATGTCGGTTCTTGCTACAACGGCGTCCGTGGCAGCCGTTCCATCGAGCGTTCAGCTGGCGGTCGCCTCACCCCGCCAAGACGGCCGCTCCTTGGTGCGCGCCGCGACCATCAATCCGCTCGCCAGGCACTTGGCAGAAGCTCCGGATCACGAGGCACGACTGGTAGGCACCTGGTCGCGCTGATTGCTATCGCACGTGAACTAGCGCCCTCCCTTGGCGATTCCAGGGTGATCAACGTCTTGAAGGGGCATATTCAGGATGTAGCTCGTTGCTTAGGCCGCACTAACGATGCGCGAACTTGCCGGTCGCTCGACCACCACTTTTCCGGGAAGCACCTTATCACGACCCGATGGCTCATTGCTGCTTGCGAAGCCGTTACTGAAGTTCCGCAATCGGCGCAACATCTGGTTTTCTCAACAATCATGCTGCGGGCAAGACCCTCACTGGGCCAGCGTGCGTTGCGACGGTTCGACTGAGATGAGAGTTTCAACTCCACGATTGCGCGTATTGTACTTCGATTGGCGCCGTTCTGCCACGAGGGATTTCATTGCTCTCTTCGGCGGCGTCGTTCTCGCTTCACTTTTAGCACATGTCTATGGGCTTGGCCCTCGTTTAGCGCAGCTGGGACGGCGCTATGTGAATCCGATACTCGACGACATTATATTCATCGTGTTCGTTGCATTCTTGCTGAGCATTGGGCTCACAATCTTTAGTGTTCGGCGCTATCGAGAACTTGCCCGCGGAACTGACGCACAAACCATCACAGAAGGAGAAGTCCGCGATTCGGCGCGGCACGATCCATTGACTGCCTTTCCAAACCGCCGCCTGTTTGATGACACACTTGATGTGTGCGTTGGCCTCGCCACCGACACGCATCAAGTCGCTATTCTGATGCTCGGCCTCGACGGCTTGAAGCGAATCAAGGAAACGCACGGCCATGCAGCGGTAGACAAGGCACTCTGCGAGTGTGCCACAAGGCTTGCGGACATCTTGCCCAAGGACGGTCTCCTGGCGAGGATCGAAGGCGACGAATTCGGGATCGTCCTGCCCAACATTAGCTCCCTCGAGGAGCTCGCCAATCTGGCGCGCCGTGTCGTGGTGTCTGCCGCCGACAGTTTGGTGATTGAGACTGGCGCAGCCGAGCTTAGTCTTGGAATTGGCATCGCCATCGCTCCGCTTGATGGCGTCACTCCCCACGAGTTGGTCAGGCGCGCAGAACGCGCGCTTTATCGCGCGCAAGGCGACGGCGGGTCGCGTGTTCGCTTTTTTGAACCGGACATGGACATGCATGTCGAGCGGCGCATCAATATTGAGCGTGAGCTTCGGAGCGCTATCGCAACGAATATTATCGAGCCCCATTACCAGCCGGTGGTTTCACTCGCAAGTAATCGCATCGTGGGGTTCGAGGCGTTGGCGCGTTGGGAGAACAAGACAACTGGGCATATCCCGCCTGACGTGTTTATTCCAATTGCAGAAGAAACCGGCCTCATCAACGCTCTTGGAGATCAGCTTTTTCGACGCGCGTGTCTTGATGCCACTGCGTGGCCAAAGACCGTTTCGCTTGCCTTCAACATTTCGCCTGTCCAATTGCGGGATTCCGCGCTTGGAGAGCGCATTAGATCGGTCCTTGAGCAAACCGGCTTTAGTCCGCGCCGCCTGGAGATCGAAATTACAGAGAGCGCGTTTGTGGAAAGAAGCGGGGCTGCGAAGAGCGTGATTGACGCACTTCGTCTAGCCGGCGTCCGCATCGCGCTCGATGATTTCGGAACAGGTTATGCTACACTTAGCCAGCTGCTTTCGTTTCGTCTTGACAAGATCAAGATCGATCGCAGCTTCGTGTCGCATCTCCACGACAGCACTGACTGCCGGGTGATCGTTCGTGCTATAATCGGCCTCGCTGAAGGGCTTGGTTTGATGACCACGGCCGAGGGAGTCGAATGCGAACGCCAGCTCGCCTATCTGGTGTCCAATGGTTGCACAGAAGGACAAGGCTACCTGTTCAGCGGTCCGGTTCCAGCCACCAGTATTCCCGCGCTGCTCAATCGCGAAGCCAGCCGCGGGTCGGTTACTGAAGACGGAGCAAGAAACCCACGTGCGTGAGTCGACGCGCTGAATTCACGCCTGCTCGAGAGGCGCTTGATTAGAATAATGCGGCTAGATTTGCTGCGATACCTTCGACGCATCACCTGCATTGTTGCTCAGGGCAGGCCCATTCACTTGGCCAGGACGCAGACTCTTAAGAGATCACCATGGATCGATGACGCGATTACGGGCGGCGGCCTGCCGTGCATCACCGTTTGACACTCCAACGTCAACGCACAGGGCTCGCGCTGATCTTCGACTACTCCTCTTGGCTGGAGCGGCGTGCAGATACGCGATGAGCTGAATCAACGGCGATCAGACATCCGAACTCTGGATATCGTCTCGAAGATCCGCCATTTGAATCCCCTGATGCCCCTCCGACTGAAGCGCCGGAGCTCACCGTTCTGGTCTCCTAGTCTAGCGGCTCCTGATTGCTCCGGGGAGCGCCGGACGCACACGATCCAACTCAGGCATCCGCTGGTTCCCTTCAGGTGGGAGCCCTCCTGATCAGGCCGTTTATGGTCAGCCAAACCTCCCAGGCATTGCTCAGCACCAAACGACCCGATTTGCGACCTAACGTTAGAACATGAACTAGACTGTCCGATTTCTGACATGCAGTCGGTCTGGTAAACTTCCTTGAAGCAATATTCCTTGTTGATCAAGCTTGTCGCAGTTGGCACAGGGTTTGAACAGAGAGGTGTATCCACCGCAGCCGCCCACGAAGCGGCAGCTACACTAACGCTTCTTCGGCTGTGGCCCTTTGGTGCAATGACACGAGCTGCCACATGGAGTCGGTCTCAATAGCACGTCACATAAACTGCCCTCAATGTGGCTCTGGATTTGTTCACCTCGAGTGGCATGAACGCATGGGTGCGCGGGAGGTCCAAGATCTCTGGCGCTGCTGGAACTGCAGGAAAGAGTTCATGACTGTTTTCACTTCCGACGATATGGATCCTCTTGCCGCTGAGATCACGAAGCTATTCTTTACCAGCCTGTTAGTCTGATCATGACGCCTGAGCCGCTAACGCTCGCATCCGAGCGGCATTGGACCTGGCAATCCAAAGCCGCGGGGGCCCCTTAGGCGAAAACGATTGGTACCGTAGGCTGCTCAGTAACACGCCGCGCACCTACCGTTATAAACAGTTGGAATGTCCTTATGAGGCTCGTACGTGCAATCGTCGGCTTGGCCCTGTTGGCAGTGGGATTGTACATTATTATCGGTGAGCACTTCGCTGGAACATCGGCGGATGCTACACTCAATGCGCGGCTCTACATCGTTCGCGCCCCGATCGAAGGAAAGGTAACGCTTGCCGTGAAGAGCATCGGCGCGCGCATTAGTCCCGGCGCGCTGATAGCAGAACTCACCGACCAACGCTTCGATAACGCGAGGCTTCTTGAGCTTGATCGCGATCGCACAAACCAGCAGATCGAGCTCAACCGTCTCGTTGGCCAGCGAGAGGCCTTGTCCGCATCCAGGTCGCGCTTCGATGTTCAATCAACTGATTACCAGCGCGGAAGGGTTCGGCAGATTGAGGCTCGAATTGCCGAAACGAAAGCAGCTCAAGACGCTGCGGCCACACGCCTTCGTCAAGCGGACGCAGAATTTAGGCGAGCAAACGAACTAAGCACGCGTGGTGTACAGACGGCGGCGAATTTGGATCGGGCTCGCGCCACTTACGACGTGGCGCAGCAAGAACTGGAGAGTGCGCAGCAGCGAGTGAAATACTTAGAGACGGAACTTACGTCCGCTCGCGACGGCATCTTCATCGGGGAGTCCTATAACGACGCTCCTTCCTCGGCTCAACGCATCCGAGAGCTCGAGCAACGGCTGGCCGAGCTGAATGTCGACAAGGAGCAGGTGAAAGCACGTATTGTACAGCTCGACCGGCAAATCGGTGCCGAGCGTCTTCGTGTCAACAACTTGAGCTTCGCTGGCCTTAATGCCAGCGTGATTGGTCTAGTCTGGGACATACTAATAGACGATGGCCAATACGCGCGGCGCGGCCAGGATCTCGTCAAGATCGTAGACTGCAGTACACTGATCGTCACCGCCGGCGTCAGCGAATCTCTCTACGACGGTCTCTCGGTGGGAACGGCCGTGCAATTTCGGTTGTTTCGAGATGATCGTATTTTCAATGGAACCATAACTCGCCTTGGCGGATCCGGTGCGGCCTTACTTTACACCAATCTTGCTGTGGGCCCAAGCGCTCAACATCTGCAGCGCTTTGACGTCACAGTGACAGTTCCAGATCTTGCAGGAGAGGCAGATCTCGATTGCGCGATTGGACGCACTGGACGCGTCATCTTCACAGCTGGCCCAATCGCACAGTTCCGCCGCTTTATAACGCGGTACGGGCTCTGATGCTCCAGCTGTCGCCGCTCGTTGCTGCCTTCGCAGGCGCCGCCTTCATAATTGGGCTTCGCCTTACTGTCTTTCCATTTCTCAATCCGATGAAGTGCTATTGGCGCGCTCTTCTCCTCGGGGCTGCTGCCGTACTTTCTTGGCGTTATATGGCTTGGCGCTTCACCGAAACGCTGGCACCGCTCGACTGGACTGCGGACGCGCTGTTCAGTTGGGGATTCGCCACCCTCGAGGCAGTGACGATGCTTTCCTCTACCATCGCGTTTTTCATACTGTCCCGAGTGAACGACCGGTCGGCAGAAGCAGACCAGTACTCCGAATGGTGGCTGCCTGGAGAAGCGCCGCGTGTGGACGTTTTTATCACGACTTACAACGAGCCGTCGGAAGTGCTCGAGCGCACGATCATTGGCGCGACGCAAATCCGCTATTCACAGCTTCGGATTTTTATCCTCGACGACGGCGCCAGGAATTGGGTACGGCAACTTTGCGAGCTGCACGAAATCGGATATCTCGCACGTTCGGACAAGGAGCATGCTAAAGCGGGGAACATTAACCATGCACTTCGCGCGCGCGCCCGCGATCCAGCCCCCCCGATCTTTGTCGCTGTACTTGACGCAGATTTCGTTCCCCATGCGGACTTCATCGAGCGGACGCTAGCGTTATTTCACGAGCCAAGCGTCGCGCTCGTGCAAACCCCGCAGCACTTCTTCAATCCTGATCCGATCCAACATAACCTTGGAATAAGCACCGCATATCCGGATGAACAACGTCATTTCTTTGACAACGTCGAGCCAGCGCGGGACGCTTGGGGGATTGCCATCTGCTGTGGGACATCATCCGTAATGCGGGTCCAGGCCGTCGAGCAGATTGGCTGGATTCCAACACAAAGCGTAACCGAGGACTTCCTGCTCACCCTTAAGCTTGCGGAAAACGGCTGGCAAACTGTATACCTAAACGAGCCGTTGACTGAAGGTTTGGCTCCCGAAGGACTGAAAGAGTATATTACTCAGCGTGGACGGTGGTGCCTGGGCTTGATGCAAATCGTCCGCAACTCATACAGCCCCTTTGCCATGCGCGGCCTTGGTCTGATGCATCGAATCGGGATCCTGGATTCATTGCTCTACTGGGTCAGCACCTTTCCCTTCAGGCTTGCCAGCCTGATTTGCCCGCTGTTGTACTGGTGGTTCGGCATCACCATCGTGAACGCGTCGCTGGTGGAAATTATCAGCTATTATGTACCTTATTACCTAATGGTTCTTGTGTCCCTGAACTGGCTTTCAAAAGGGTTGTTTGTCCCGCTTCTCAACGATACGGCTCAACTGATCGCGGCCTGGCCCATCAGCCAGGCAGCTGCTCTCGGGCTTCTGACCAGCGGATCGCATAAATTCTCGGTGACGGCCAAAGGCGGCGACCGCACCAAGGTCATAGTTCAATGGGCGTTGATGCGCCCGTTTGTACTCCTGCTCGCTCTGACGATCGGCGGCTTGATCGTGCCGTTGAACTCCGATTTTGTCTTCGATACGTCCGCAACAGCGGGGGACGGCACGACTGTCGTGATGTTCTGGACAGTTTACAACATTCTGGTGCTTTTCGTGGCAGTCGTGGTGTGCATTGAGCGACCGCGATACGATCGACCTCAGCGCCAGATTCCAGAACCCATCACGTTGGTGATCCAAGGTGAGAAGCATCGCGGATGGCTTCTCAATCTGGGCCGAGGGGGCGCGCGAATCAGCGGTCCATCCGGACTTTCCGCCGGAGCAGCAGGGCAGCTCGACCTGCCCGGGATTAGCGGCGTAGACGCGCATGTTGCTGCGACTACCCGTGACGGCTATCGAATCAAGTTCTCTCCAACTCCCGAGCAAAGGGCGAAAATTATCAAGAAGCTTCACACTGAATCCGCCATGCCAGGGACCGATCGAGGGAACATCTTGCAAATGATTTGCGAGTTGGGGCGAGCTCTAACGAGTTGAGGAGCGCGAGATGCCGAGAAGACCGAGCCTACTCTCCTTGGTGTTCTGTGGAGGCGCCTTGCTCATATTGGTGCCGGCCATGGTGACCGCGATGATCTACACGGCCCTGCTTCAGCAAGGGGGAGAGCAGCTGCTGTTCGACGCGTTAAGAATTCGCGGGGAAATGAGTTCCGCGCTGTTGGCCCGCCGGCTCTATGGAGTTTGGATGGATGTAGCTCGGTCCGCTGAGCTCATTGACCTAACTGATCTTAAGAATGCGCGAGAACACATCGACTTCTTGAGCCGCCTTGATCGACGCTACACTTGGCTTGGCGTCGCGGATCTCGAAGGGACCATTCTCGCGGCTAAAGACGGCATGCTCGAAGGAGTAAGCGTTGCACAGCGACCTTGGTTTAGGCGGGGCCTTGTCTCGCCGGCGGCTATCGATGTGCATGCCGCTCAACTACTGGCCACCCAGTTGCCGGCACCTCGTGAGCCCTATCGCTTTATCGACCTGGCAGCGCCGTTGCGCCACGCCGGCTCCGTTGCTGGGGTCATCGGCGCTCACCTTGACTGGAAATGGGTCGCAGAAAGCATGGACTCGTTACAAGTACCCGGCATCGATGTGCTGCTGCTTTCGGGGGATCGAACCGTCCTGTTTGGTCCGCCGGATCTTATCAACAAGCCGCTCAACATCGGCTCCGCACTTGCGGCTAGTCGCGTCACGACTGCGTCTCTGCGCGAACGTTGGCCTGACGGCAGGGACTACTTCACGGTGATCGTTCCGACGGTCGGCTTCGCGAACCTTCCAAGCTTCGGTTGGTCTCTTCTGGTTCGGCAGAGTGCCGACGAGGCGCTTGCGTCCACCCGTAATCTCATCCGATCATTCTGGAGTAGTTTCGGTGCTTGTGCCATTGCCACACTAGCACTGCTCTTTTGTGCGGCGCAGTGGCTGAGGGCGCCCCTTCGCCGGCTCTCGAATACAGCCGAGGCCCTCTTGCACGATCCATCCGCGCACCCGCCATATTCCGAGACACGCTTCAATGAAGCGGCGAGGCTCAGTGACGCGCTAGCTCGCATCCAGTCGAAGCTGATGGGGCTTTCTGTTAGCAATTCGATCCAAGGATCCGGTGGGGACAACTAGCTAGTGTCCTGAACCAGAAGTTCGCAACATTGCTCCATTTTGTGCCGGGGCATTGTATCGCCAGAAGCGCTCGATGGAACCAAGGCTCCCGTCAGCGGACTTGGTCCATCGGAATGGTTTCTTATCGGCATTGTGTCGTGCAACGAACGAGGTGATGTCCGCCTAAGGGCAGCGAGACTGCGCGCCTGATCTTCTTATCGGTAAGAAGCGCGAAGAAGCGCTCGACCTGATGTATCCGTCCGGCGAAGGCCGCCTTGCCGAATGAGGCGTGTTGTTGAGTACTGTCCTTATGGACAGTGATAGGCGCAGTGCCCAAGTGGAACGGCTTGCGGTGGTGGACACGGGCCGGCGGCGGCGCTGGTCCGAGGACGAGAAGCTCAAGATAGTCCTGGAGAGCTTACAGGCGCCGCGCCAAGTTGCGGCAACAGCTCGGCGCTATGGCGTTTCGCGCTCATTGCTGCTGCGGTGGCGACGCTCGTTTCGGCCCGAGCCGAAGGCTGCCGCCCAACGTGGGTTCGTACCGGCGATGGTGGTCGCCGAATCAGGGCCGACGCCTTGTCCAGTCGCGGTGGCCAGCAGCGGCGGGTCGATCGAGATCGAGTTTGCTGCCTGGGCTCGGATGCGGATCACGGGTACGGTCGACGCGGCGACGCTGAAGGCCGCCGTGGCGGCGCTGGCAGATGGACGCCTACGGTGATCCCGATTGCGTCGGGCGTACGGGTGTGGATTGCGACCGGCCACACCGAACTCGCTGGCTTTGCTGGTGCAGGAAGCGTTCACGCGAGACCCGCACGGCGGCGACCTCTATGTGTTCCGTGGCAAAAGCGGCAAGCTGATCAAGATCCTTTGGCACGACGGACTGGGCATGTGGCTTTATGCCAAGCGGCTGGAGCGCGGCCGCTTCCTGTGGCCGTCGTCGGCTGATGGCGTGGTGACAATCACCCCAGCCCAGCTTGGCTACCTACTGGAGGGCGTCCACTGGCGGATGCCGCAACATACCTGGCGACCGCAGGCGGCTGGCTGATCGCTGGGATTTGAATCGGTGGCAGGATCAGCGGTTCGGACAGAGATCGCGTCTTGTGATTCTCTGATCGACGATGGGCCGCCGATGATTCTTTTCCCGACGATGTGACTACGCTACAGGCGATGCTGCGCGCCGAGCGCGCGGCCCGCTTGGCCGCAGAAGCCGAGGCCCAAGCGGGGACCTTGCTGATCGAGAAGCTCAAACTCACGATCAAGAAGCTCCGGCACGAGCAGTTCGGACAGTCCTCCGAGCGAGGCGCATTGCTGGACCAGCTCAAGCTACAGCTCGCCGATCTGGAGGAGAACGCGGCGCAAGCTGAGACTGCCGCGCAGATGGCAGCCGAGAAGATTGCGGTGCCATCGTTCGAGCGCCGCAAGCCAGCCCGCCGGCCGCTGCCGGAGCATTTGCCGCGGGAGCGTATTGTCTATCCAGTGCCTGCCACCTGCCCATGCTGCGGCGACACCCGATTGCGCAAGATTGGCGAGGACGTGACCGAGACCCTGGAGCTCTTTCCGCGCCAGTGGAAGGTGATCCAGCACGTGCGCGAGAAGCTCGTCTGCCGGGCCTGCGAAGCGATCATCCAGCCGCCGGCGCCCTCGCATCCAATCGCGCGCGGGCGTGCCGGGCCCAAGCTGCTGGCCCATGTCCTGTTCGCCAAGTACGGCCTGCACCTGCCGCTTCATCGTCAGAGCGACGTCTACCAGCGTGAAGGCATCGATCTCGACGTATCGACGCTCGCGGACTGGGTAGGTGCCTCCACGGCAACCCTGATGCCGCTGGTCGATGCGATCCGGAGCCACGTCTTCGCAGCCGAGCGCATCCACGCAGATGACACCACGGTGCCGGTTCTGGCCAAGGGCAAGACCCGGACCGGCCGGCTCTGGACCTACGTGCGCGACGACCGTCCGTTTGCCGGCCCAGATCCGCCGGCGGCCGTGTTCTTCCACTCGCCCGATCGTGGCGGTGCGCATCCGGAGCAGCATCTGGCGGCTATGCCGGACTGATGCAGGCTGACGCCTACGCCGGCTTTGGCAGGCCCTGCGAGGCCAATCGCAAGGGCGGCCCGATCATCGAGGCCGCGTGCTGGGCGCACGGCAGACGCAAGTTCTTTGATCTGGCACGGCTCAGCAAGGCGCCGATCGCGGTCGAGGCGGTCAAGCGCATCGATGTCCTGTTCGCCATCGAACGTGAGATCAACGGCCTTGCTCCGCAGGAGCGCCTGCGTATGCGCCAGGAGCGTAGCCGCCACCTGATCGTCGAGCTGGAGGCGTGGTTGCGCGAGCAGCGCGCCAAGCTCTCCAGGAACAACGACACGACCAACGCGATCAATTACTGCCTCAGCCGCTGGGATGCATTTAGCCGCTTCCTTGATGACGGACGGCTTTGCATGTCGAACAATGCTGCCGAGCGTGAGCTACGGGCGGTTGCCGTGGGGCGAAAAAATTGGACCTTCGCCGGGTCAGACGAGGGAGGCCGGCGTGCGGCTGCCATCTACAGCCTCGTCGCCACCGCCAAGCTCAATGGCATCGACCCACAGGCTTGGCTTGCCGACGTGCTGGCGCGCCTACCGGATCACCCTGCCAAGCGCATTGACGAACTGCTGCCTTGGAATTGGCAGCCTCAAAGCGTCGCTCACGCCGCTTAAGCTCGATCGGCCTTCCGCACGGCCCCAGCGGGGCCTTCGCCGGATGCGTACGACCTGATTGAGCCATGACGAACTGGTCGGGGTTTTTGGCCAGCCATTTCCGGATCAGCGGCGTCTTGTGCGTTGCATGGTTATCCATGACGAGATGGACGTCGAGGTGGCGCGGCACAGCGGCCTCGATCTCGTCCAAGAACTTGCGGCACTCGGCGGCACGGTGCCGTCCGTTTGTAGTCATGGCTTCTTCGAGCCGGCTGACCGGGACGCATCGGCAGCATCGGCTGACTGGCGCGGCGTTCACTGGCGTGCTCGCCAGTCACGGCATCGCCATCAGCTTGGACGGCCGGGGCGCCTGGCGCGACAACGTGTTCGTCGAGCGGCTGTGGCGCAGCGTCAAATATGAGGAGGTCTATCTGCGGGCCTACGACACCGTGTCCGACGCCCGCGCCTCGATCGGCCGATACCTCGACTTTTACAATGGCCGGCGTCCTCACTCGAGCCTTGACGGCGGCACCCCGGATCAAGCTTACTTCAACCCGCTGCCGTTCCGCGCGGCAGCTTAATTTTGGCGGAAGCTCCACTAATCGACGCGGAATTGCTGTTCAGACAACCGGGACCACCTCAACTGGCTGCGAGATGTAGCCAACGAAATGGAGATCGAGGACGGAGCCATCTGGGTCTTTGGCGTTGGCGAAGACGGCGTCTTGGCGTTCACTGACTTCGGCATCGAACGCCTCATCGAGCTCACCCAAGTCTATAAAGAGAATCCCGAGTTGCTCAAACGCTGGTCGACCGAATAATCTGCTCAAGCCCGCGGCGCCGGATGCTTACGATAATCAGCCTTAACACGATTGCTCTACCTCCTCGTAAAGAAGTCCCGCCCCGTCATTTTGTGACACTTTCAGTCCGATCCCACGTAGAACAGGGTCCCCGCAGTTGGAATATTCTTATCAGCGACGCGGCCGTTCCAAATGGTGATCGTTGCGCAGTTTGGAGCTGCGGGTGCCGTCCAATTAACGTAAAAAGCGATCCTATTTGCGGTAACGACGCCTGCGACAAGGTAGGGCTGTCCCTGGCATGAAACTTCAGTCGCATTGTTAACATACGTTCCGGCGAAATTCCCCGTCGATGCATCGAGCGTTTGGATCGACAGAAGAGAGCCTCGCTGATTTACCCATTTAGAGGGACTGGCAACCGCGCGTGAGCAGGCACCGACGTAACGGCAAAGAGCAGGAGCACAATCAAGCGTGTCATGGTATTCCCCTAGCAACAGGCAACTGCGCAGACGCTGCCGGAGATGCGCTCTCATACCGACGCCTATTTCGCTCCCGCAGCCTCCACTAAGAGTTCTCGCGTTGTCGTATCGCCTGATTGTTCAGAGGCCGACTTGCCGACGGCCTCATCATTCTCGAGCGACATTGATTACCGCCTCTTGAACATGCTCAAGGAGCAAATGACGCAACGGGTCATCTTGAGGTATTCGAGCAATGCCTTTTTTGTCTTGTTTCGTTCCGAGGCAATACTCTTTTCCTTCAGCTTCGATCTATGGCGAAGCGTGTGCCAGCCGATGGTTCTAAACTCCGCCTTCCTACAGAGTTTGCGGATCACGTAGTGCATTCCGTAGTTGTAGTTCCAGTGAACGGGCGACCCTCCGAGCCTCGGAACACGTACCCAGTGTCCTTCTTACGCCGGTACAGCATCGTGTACACATCAATGTCGAGCGGTATATGCCGCGTGCGGTTACTCTTCGGCGCGACTAGCGTCTTCCCACGATCATCGTATGAATGTCTCACCGCAACGTTGGGCGTGAGCCAATCGAGAGACGACCACTGAAAGGCCGCTGAGCTCTCCTTGCCGCATACCCGTCCGCCGCGCCGTCAGAACTAGTTCGTGCACTAGCATTACAGTTGCCTTTTTTTCTTGAGATGCGCTTTGCGCGCGTTGGCCTGATGAGCCCTGCGCCAGGACGACCACGCGAGGATGTGAGCGTGCGGGATACGTCGCTGGGCTAGCTTAAGGGCGATGCGACGGATCTCCTGGATCGACCAGCGGATCAAGAACGATGCTTCGGTCGAGGCCGCGGTCGCGTTTTTTTAAGCAATGGCCTGGTGTTGGCCCGATGACGGATGACGGCCATCATGGCGAAGGCAAGCATGACGAGTGAGACATGGCGATGCCAGCCATGCCAGGAGCGAGTTTCGTTGTGGTCAAGACCGAGCTCGTTCTTGGCGGTTTCGAAGCTGTCCTCGATGGCCCAGCGATGGCCTTCCACCGACACCAGCTTCTGGATGGACGTGCCTTTGGGGCACCAAGCCGGCTCTCGGCGGCAAGTCAGGCGGGAAAGAAGACACCGAGCCGGTGAGCCGGGTTGAGACCGCAAACAGCGCTGCGCGAGTAGAGCCTCGCAAGAGGGGATATTTCAATGCGGCGCAGATCTATACTTACAGTCCCGGGGCGCTCTATCAGGTTTACGCCGCACCGGGGCAGATCACCGATATTGCGCTCGAGGAGGGAGAGCAGTTGACGGGGGCAGGGCCCATCGCGGCCGGAGATACCGTGCGCTGGGTCGTAGGAGATACCGAGAGTGGAAGCGGCGACACACGACGAGTCCACATCCTGGTGAAGCCGATCCGGGCTTCGATCGAAACCAATCTTGTCGTCAATACCGACCGGCGTACTTACCTGATGGAGCTCCGCTCGCGCGAGCGGCCATATATGCCAACTGTTGCCTGGTACTACCCGGAAACCGTTCGCGAACGCTTGCGCGCGGCCAAGCCAAGACCTGCTCTTCCCGATCAGACCCAGCGTGTCCTTCGTTATGCGATTGAAGGAGACAGCCCACCGTGGCGGCCACTTGCCGCCTATGATGATGGCCTCAAGGTTTATGTCGAATTCCCGCAAGGGATCATCCAAGGCGAGATGCCGCCGCTCTTCGTCATCGGCCCCGACGGTAAGACCCAACTCGTCAACTATCGCGCCTACGGCAACGTGTTGATCGTGGATCGGTTGTTCGCAGCCGCAGAACTGCGGCTTGGGGGTGAGCACCAGCAAAAGGTCAGGATTGTCAGGACCGACGGGAGGCCGTTGTAATGAACACCCAGAATGATCGCGAGCGGGCGATTCAGTCGCAAACACCGGACGAGGTGTCTAGTAGCTTCCGGCTAAGAGCGGAGCCACCGCGAGTGACGCGCCTATCGCGGAAGGTCTTCGCAGGCGGCAGCGCGGTTGCCTTGCTCGTTATCGGCGGCGCCGTGTTGTGGTCCCTGCAAAGCAATCGTCCCCAAAACCAGACGGGCGATGAACTCTACAGCACTGATCATCATAATGTTGCCGACGGAATTGCAACGCTGCCAAAGGACTATACGGGTGTGCCACGTCAGGCCATACCGCAACTCGGTCCGCCGCTTCCCGGAGATCTTGGCCGACCAATCCTTGCTGCTCAGGGCCAATCGCCGATGATCGGCGTCTCGGCTCCTGATCCGGAACAGCACCGGCGGGATCAAGAAACAGAGGCAGCCCGTGTAAGCCACCTGTTCGCATCGACCGGCGGGAGAGAAGTGCGTGCATCTTCTGCCGCGGAGGGAGGCGCTGGCAACGCTCAGTCGATCCAGACCACCAATAGCGACGAAGGATCTGCGCACGGTCAGGACAGGAAGCGCGCATTTATCAATGCTTCCGTGGATCGTCGTACAGTAAGCCCCGACCGCATCACCAGGCCGGCTTCACCGTATGTCCTGCAGGCTGGAACTGTCATCCCGGGAGCCCTGATCACCGGAATCAGATCGGACCTTCCAGGGCAGATCACCGCGCAGGTGACCGAAAATGTCTTCGATTCGCCAACCGGGCGCCTCCTGCTCATCCCGCAGGGGGCGCGCCTGATCGGTGTCTACGACAGCCAGGTCGCGTTCGGCCAGTCTCGTGTCCTGTTGGTTTGGACCCGCCTAATAATGCCGAATGGTCGTTCGATCGTTCTGGAGCGACAGCCGGGCGCGGACGCGGCGGGGCATTCAGGATTGGAAGACGAGGTCGACAGTCATTGGGGGGAGCTGTTCAAGGCTGCTGCCCTTTCGACGTTGCTGGCTGTCGGTACCGAACTTGGTGCAGGTTCGGAAGCCAATAGCAACGACAGTGCCATTCTCCAGGCATTACGGCACGGGGCAGGTGCCTCGCTAAATCAAACCGGCCAGCAGGTTGTCCGCCGTAGTCTGAATATTCAGCCGACGCTGACAATTCGTCCGGGATTCCCGGTGCGCGTCATTGTCAACCGTGACCTCGTGCTTGCGTCATACAGAGGGTAACTCGATGCCCAAGCTCAAGATCGGAACGCTGACTGACAATAAGCCAGTCCGACTTACCGTCGACTTGCCGGCCTCTGTGCATCGAGATTTGGTCGCGTACGCGAAAGCTCTTGCAAGTGAATCCGGTCAGACTATTAGCGACCCGGGCAAACTGATCGCTCCCATGTTGGCGCGGTTCATGGCAACGGATCGCGGCTTCGCGAAGCTACGGCGAGCTTTTCAGTCGGGCGATAGCGTTCAGCCAAAAACTTGAGAAAACGCGCCAAGGCAGATTGTGCTATGTGCGCGCCAGTATGCGGAGAGATCAACGTGCGCGAAGGAAACTAGCGACCATATTCGCCGGCCGGGCTGTGCACAGGAGCAGGAGCTTCCAAAAAGTTCCGATCTAATGACAACCGGACACCAGGCGGCCGAATATATCCACCAAACTGGCAAATGGAGATTGGTCGTCAATTGATCAGCAGCTGATGCGGGCACTGTAGCGTTTCTTCCGAGGTCTCTCGTGCAGACACTTTGAACGATCAGTTGCAAGCGCTTGCATATTCCAAACGGGAGACGAGAGCTTCGAGGTGGGCTGATGCAATAGCGTCCAGTGCGCTGTCAAGCATACGCAGGCGACCGGTCTGATGAACGATTAGCGCTCCGATCAGAAAAGCGAAAAGAGCGCTCGTTTCGAGCCGGGCCTTCGCTTCCGTCAGTTGGCCCAATGTCCGAAGAGCATCACGCAACAGATCGAGCGTGCCATTTAAACGTTTGTTCAAGTCCCTATCAAAATCCGGACTGAGCCCTCCGGCCTTAGCCCGTGCCAGAGATAAAGCCCAAGGGCGACCTCATCCGGCTTGTCCTGATAGTACGAGAGAAAAGCGAGCGCTCCTGCTTTCAACTTCATTCGAGGGCCGCGCGCAGTTCGGATTGAACTTTCAACGTATTCGCTCAGTCGGTCCAGGGATTCCGCCAGCAAGTCAGCATAGATAGCTTCCTTCGAAGGAAAGAGAGGATAGATCGCGCCGGTCGTACAGCCCGCCTCAGTGGCAATAGCGCGCATGGTCGCCCCATCGAGGCCGTCACGGGCAAAGACACGCCAGGCTCCATCCAGGACAACCCGACGTCGCGCCTGATTGAGCGCGAAAATAACACTGTTATTTCTATAATCCAACGATATTGCGGGAGGCGGCGCCGAGTGGTTGAGGCGGGACAATCATCAAGCTACGTGGCGGGCTTGGCTGACCAACCGCTACGGGGCGAAACGATCGCAATGGCGCTGGATCGGGCCGCCCAGACCTGGCCTGAGCAACTTGCTGTCGTTGTTCGCGAGCAAGGTTTGCGCCTGAGTTATGCCGCGCTGAGAGATGGGGGCGAGGCGTTCGCCCGCAGTCTCATCGCTCTCGGTCTCACACCCGGAGAAATCGGGATCTGGTCGCCAAACAACATCGAGTGGGTTTTGACGCAATTCGCCGCTGCTAAAGCCGGACTGATCCTGGTCAGCCTCAATCCGGCCTATCGTTCTTCCGAGATCGGATATGCTTTAAGAAAGGTCGGCTGCCGCGCCATCGTATGTGCGACGGCATACAAGAGCAGCCACTACCTTGAAATCTTGGCAGAAGTCGCGCCCGAATTGAAAACGTCAGCGCCTGGTCAACTTCGTGCCGAGGCACTTCCAGAGCTCAAGATCGTAATCCAAATCGGCGGTCCCGCATTTCCGGGAGCGATTTCATTCGAAGACTGTGCGTCAAATCGCAGCGACGCCGGCACGTCTTTGGCTGACATAGCGAGCAAGATTAGCTTTGACGATCCTACAAACATCCAGTCCACCAGCGGCACCACGGGCGCGCCGAAGGGCGCAACGCTCACGGATCACAACATCTTAAACAACGGATACTTTGTCGGTGAAGCGCTCGGGCTGAGTGCCGTGGATCGGGTTTGCATTCCCGTTCCGTTTTATCACTGCTTTGGCATGGTCATGGGCAACCTGGCCTGTCTCACGCACGGCTCAACCATGGTCATACCAGGAGCTGCATTTGAACCGGGCGCGGTGCTCTCCGCCATCGAAGAAGAGGCGTGCGCGGCGCTGTACGGAGTGCCGACAATGTTCATCTCCGTGCTAGAGCACCCTGAACTCGGCCGCTTTCGGCTTGGTTCGCTCCGCACCGGCATCATGGCGGGTGCGCCGTGCCCTATCGAAGTCATGCGACGCGTCGTGGATCAACTGGGCATACGAGAAATTACCATCGCCTACGGAATGACGGAGACTAGTCCGGTCAGCTTTCAAACAAGCCGCACTGACACGCTGGAGCGACGTGTTTCGACCGTCGGACGCATACATCCGCACATCGAGATCAAAATCGTCGACGATAGAGGGGCGATCGTCCCAAGAGGCACAACTGGTCAGCTGTGTACGCGTGGATATTCCGTGATGCGCGGGTACTGGGGCGACGAGCAGCGCACCGCCGAAGTGATCGATGCGGCTGGTTGGATGCATACCGGCGATCTAGCCACTATCAACGGCGACGGCTACTGCAACATCGTTGGCCGCATGAAAGATATGGTTATTCGCGGCGGCGAGAACGTTTATCCACGCGAAGTGGAAGAGTTTCTCCATACCCACCCCGACATCCAAGATGTTCAAGTCTTCGGTGTGCCGGATACTAAATTTGGCGAGGAGTTGTGCGCGTGGGTTCGCCTTCGAGATTCACGCAAACTCGAGGAGGAGGATGTCCGCAACTACTGCCGTGGGAAAATCGCGCACTACAAGGTACCCCGATATGTGCGCATTGTTAAAGAATTCCCCATGACCGTCTCAGGCAAAGTCCAAAAATTCGTCATGCGCGTCCGCCTAGGACGAAACTCGGATTGTTTCGATCGTCTTGACCCCATCGGGGTCAAATACCTATCCAACTCAAACAGGAGAACCAGCCATGAGTGTCTACGTCGAAAAAAAAAGGGCCAGTTACGACGGTCATTAACGACCGGCCCAACGCGCGAAACGCCGGCGATCCGGCAACAGCGGATGCGTTGACCAAGGCATTTCTCGCCTTCGACGCCGATCCGGATGCCAAAGTTGCGGTTTTTTGGGGAGCCGGCGGCGCCTTCTGCGCCGGCTGGGATCTAAAATACGCCGCGGGCCTTTCCGATCGAAAGCGATTCCAAGCAGAGATCGTCGAGGGCCTTGCATTTCCGCTGGGGGCGGCCCCCTCTCCGCGCGGGCCCCTCGGACCATCAAGGCTCGAACTGTCGAAGCCTGTCATCGCTGCCGTAGAGGGCCCCGCCGTCGCCGGTGGCATGGAATTGGCACTCTGGTGCGACATTCGCGTGATGGCCGAGGACGCATATTTCGGTGTCTTTTGCCGACGCTGGGGAATTCCGCTTCTGGATGGAGGCACGGTGAGGTTGCCCAGACTCGTGGGCCAAGGGCGGGCAATGGAAATCATCCTGACGGGCCGCAAAGTTTCCGCGGACGAAGCATACCGTATCGGATTGTGCGAAAAAATCGCGCCAAGGGGGGAGGCAAGGGCAGCCGCTGAAAACATGGCGCAAGAAATCGCTCGCTTCCCACAAGCAGCGGTGAAAGCAGATCGTGCCAACGTTCTCGAGACATACGGACTGCAGGTGCGCGAAGCTCTTAAACGCGAATGGGCGAACGGGATCGAGGCCCATCACAAGCAAGGCGCGAATGGAGCGGCCCGCTTCTCGGCCGGAAAAGGGCGGCACGGCGACTTCGCTGACATCTTGTAGGCCAGCGGCATGTTTCGGGTCGAGCGCTCTCTGGTAAGTGACGCTACGTGCGTCGAATTATTACGTCCGTTCAGCGCAAATAGATCGCTTGGCGCAGCTCTCTGCTTTTGCCATTGGTCACGTGGCGCCTTCGATCGTCCTAGCACCACGCACCAATCATCGGACCGACCACTTGGAATCCACGGACTTGAGTTAGATGAAACTCATCGGTCAAAGAAACTCCTGCGTTAGTCTTTCCTCTCGAAACTGTCGTGGTCTTGTCGATCGTCGCCTGCATCAGTCACCGGATGAACAGCGTCGCCAAGATGGTCTAGCTCAAGAGGTGGCGCTGGAACGGGCTATGAAATCAAGCGAGATGGGATGGAGCACGTTATGGCGGACGAGAAGGTGAGCCGAAAGGTAATGGACGGCGATCACTACCGAAATGGAATTGGGTATCAAGCAGGGCGGCTCGAGCCAGCCCATCAATTCGGGGGCGACGACTACGCTAGTCCTTCCACTAAGCCGTCGAGTGGCACGAAGTAGCGTTGCCGAATGTGAGCAGCTGTTCGCCCGGCAGATCATAATCAGCCCCGGACTGTCGGGCATACTCTGTCGCCGCGAGAGGAGATGATCTTCATCCCTTGAGCGGCGACAGAGAAGGCATGCGAGCACAGTCAGTGAACAGAACTCTGGATCGGCGAAGCCACGGTTCATGCAGACAAAAGCTCCTTGTAACGGCGGAGCCGGGCCGAGGCATTCGCCGTCGATTTGACGTGCTGAGTAGAGCGCAACCGCCGAGGAACGAGACATAATCGTTTGAAATGATGGGAGCAGGCTTTGCCTGACGGGT
The DNA here is from genome assembly GCF_024585265.1 of Bradyrhizobium sp. WBAH42. NCBI lineage: Bacteria > Pseudomonadati > Pseudomonadota > Alphaproteobacteria > Hyphomicrobiales > Nitrobacteraceae > Bradyrhizobium > Bradyrhizobium sp. WBAH42. The sequence goes on along the minus strand of NZ_CP036533.1, from coordinate 7,979,545 downwards.
TAACTGGCCGCACTAACGGCTGGATGCTGCAGATCGCAATGTTCGTTAGGCGGCGGCTTTGGGAAGCGATCACGGTTAGATCCGTGCTGCCGAAGTCGCAGCGCGATCTGCGGTTGGATTTATTCCGAGGGCTCGCGAACTGGCTGATCTTTCTGGGTCATATTCCGGAGTCAATACTCGCCTGGTTCACTACCAGAAACTACGGGTTCAGTGATGGAGCCGATCTATTCGTCTTGATATCCGGCTACACCGCAACCTTTGTATTCGGTAGAATCATGATGGAGCGCGGCTTCGCAATCGGAGCGACCAGGTTGCTTCGCCGTGTGTGGCAACTTTATGCGGCCCATTTGCTTCTGTTTCTATTTTACCTCACTTCGGTGCACTACCTATCGCATAAGTGTGACGATCCTCATCTCATGGATCAATTCAACGTCGCGCACCTCATGAAGTTTCCGGTCGAGACGCTTTCGCAGGGGATGGCGCTGAAGTTCAAGCCGCTCAATCTCGACGTCCTACCACTCTATATCGTTCTGATGGCGGCGTTCCCTATCGTACTTTGGGTCGTGCTGCGATGGCGCAATGTCGTATTGATTGGATCGATCGGGCTATATGCTGCTGCTCGTCAATATGGCTGGAATTTTGCGTCTTATCCTGCGGGAGCATGGTACTTCAACCCTTATACTTGGCAGTTGCTTTTTGTGTCTGGAGCCTGGCTCGCACTCGGTGGGGCTCAGGGCAGCCGTTGGCTGCTCCAGTTTCGCTTCCTGCATGCGCTCGGTTTCGGCTTTTTGCTATTCGCTTTCGTGATCGCGCTCGCGGAGCGGATTCCGGAGTTGCGACAGCTCATTCCAGATGTGATCGACGAGATGTTCATCCCGAATGACAAGACCAATCTCGCGCCCTATCGAGTGATCTACTTGGCGAGCCTAGTGTTCGTCGTCGTCGCACTCATTCCTATCGATTGGCCGGGTCTGCAGTGGTCGATCTTCAAGCCCTTGATTAGATGTGGCCAGCAATCGCTGTCAGTTTTCTGCGTTGGTCTGTTCCTCTCTTTCGTCGCCCATTTTGTACTGGAGCTCGGTTCGGGCGGAGTTCTGGCCCAGCTCCTCGTAGGCGCTGCAGGCCTGTGGATCCTGACGATCATCTCCTACTATCGGACCTGGTCGAAGCAGGTAGATAAAAGTGTGTCTTCTGACCGATCAAACGCAGGGCGTCACTCAGGCTCCGCTGAGCCACTGCGTGTACTTCGCGCAGATGGATCAAAGTGATACGGAGAAGAAATACGCAATCGTGGACCAGCGCTTATTTTGTCACCACACCAAATCGTTAAGCGAGACAAAGGACGTCGATGGTTCAAACGCCTTTCGGAGAAGACTCGATGCCAAGCTCGTTTGGGAAGCTTCGATATTCGCGTAGAATGATTTGTGCTGGAATGATCGGAATGGCGGTAGCACCGCCGCCCCTTCGTGCTGCCACCGACGTCTTGGTTTACAAGGACCCGAACTGCGATTGCTGCGGCGATTGGGTGAAACAAGTCGGCGACGCGGGGTTCTCCGTCCAGATTGAAGAGGCGAGCGATCTGAGCGCGATCCGCAGCCGCCTCGGTGTCCCCCCGGATCTGGCTGGCTGTCATACCGCTGAAGTCGGAGGTTATGTGATCGAGGGACATGTGCCCGTGGCTGCGGTGAGCAGATTGCTTTCCGAGCGGCCTGACGCTGTGGGCATTTCGGCGCCTGGAATGCCTCAAGGATCGCCGGGCATGAGCGGAAGCCCGAAAAGTACTCGGTCATATTGTTCGGACCGCGTGGTCGCCGGACCTTCATGCAGTTCGTCGGCTCGGAAGAGGCAGGCTGACAAGCATGAAATGGGGAAACGAATACCCGCGAACTCCGAATTTACGGGTCCGCAAAACGTGTGCCAAAATTCTGAACACGAGCCTGGCGTGAGACGAATCGAGCGAGGACTTAAGATCGATTGATCTACTGCGTGGCCTCCATCGAGCATTGTTTAGAGCCAACTGTAACCGGAGCAACAAGACTAGCGAACTATTAGCTGAGAAAAGATGACGGCGGAAACAGAGCTCAAGGCGCTCATGGTAGCCAGTCAAGAAGGTGACGCGGTCGCCCATCGTCTGCTGCTTGCTCGATTGAGCAACCATTTGCGTGCATACTACAAAGGCAAGCTTGCCAAGCTCAGCCGCCGTTTGGCGGAATCCGAGGATCTCGTCCAGGAGGCGGTGCTGGCGATCCACACACAGCGACATACCTACGATCCGGTCGAATTGTTCACTCCTTGGGTCCATGCGATCGCACGCTATAAGTTGATTGATTTTCTGCGAAGGGACCGAGCTACTATCGTTGATGTCCCGCTTGATGAGGCTGCCGAAGTAACTGCGCGTGATGATCATATCAGCGCCGAAAGTAGTTTTGATCTCAGCCGACTCTTAAGACGATTGCCGAAGAAGATGAGGTGTTCAATTGAGGCGGTGAAGCTCGAGGGCTTGAGCGTAGCGGAAGCCGCCGAGCGGTGCAGAATCTCGGAGGCAAGTGTAAAGGTCAATATTCATCGCGGGTTGAAGGTTTTGTCGACGTTAATCGCGCGGAGGACGCAGACATGAACACAGATGAGCTAATTGCGGCTCTCAGTAGGAGTGTCGAACCAATCGATCGACAGTTGATCAACCGAAGAATGACTATTGCCCTTGCGATGGCGGTCGTGGTCGCGATCGGGATCGTTCTTATTGCATTGGGCGTTCGCACCGATCTGAGGGCGCCCCGGGCGATTATTTTCATGTCGCTCAAGCTTGCGTTCGCGATTGGCACGGTCGGTGGGGCGTCATATTACCTAGCGCGGCTAATGCGTCCTGGAGGTGAGCGGCGAGCTTCAGTGGTATCGGCCGCGCTTCCATTTGCTGCGACTCTGTTGCTCGCGGCCGTCAGCCTCGGAGGGGCACCAAAATCGCACTGGGACAAGATGGTGATGGGAGATGAGTGGCTCGAATGCCTCATTTCCATTCCCGTCATCGCTATCGTTCCTTTTGCGGTTGTTATCTGGACAGTAAAAAATAATGCAGCTCCGACTAGTCTTGTTCGCGCGGCCGCCATCAGCGGCCTTATTGCCGGCGGCGCAAGCGCAGTTGGCTATGCCCTACACTGCACAGACGACTCGTTACCCTTCGTCGCGCTTTGGTATGGCGGTACAATCGCAATATGTACGATCGTGGGGGCGCTGTTAGGACCGCGGATGCTGCGCTGGTAACCGACAAGTAAAACAGTTGACGTTCCCGTGAATTTGTAACCACCGAGAAATAGGATCCGAACTCCTCATTAGAAGCGCACGCATGCGCCTCGGAAAAATGAATGGAGTGACTATGTGGATCAAAGGTCTTCTCGCAATTGCCTTTTCGGCTGTGTTGTCCGGCACCGCTCAAGCGGGCTCAACCATTACCGACAAGAGCTATTGGCTGAACGAAGCGAGGCGCAGCGTTCAGGCCGGAGCACCTTTCCGGCAGCGCGATCTTTACTCGGCATTCGCCCACAGTCACGGTGCGCCCAAAGGACAGGTTGCGCCAGATGCGACGGGCGGCGGATTCATTTGGCGCTATCAGGGCGGGCCGAAATCTCGCTAATGAGAGCCGGCGACGATGAATCTGCAGCCATATTACGCGGCACATCGCAAAATAGTTTCCTTGGCGCCCCCCCTTGTATGTGGGAATGATCGAAGTGCGGTCGAAGGCGCCTCGTCGTAAGCGCATATTGACGTCAAAGGAGTAGCAGGCCGTGCTAAGACTTGAACGGGGGGCTCGACGTTTCAAAGCGGACGGCTTAATCCTTGGGCCGCCCAGATGTAGGCTCGAAGTTGCGAGCAAATGAAGAATGCCCAACAGGCCTGAAGAGCCCCGGACTGTCGGACTTGCTCCGTAATCCGCAATGGACGGGGTACTCCTCTAGTGATGCGACAGATGAAAGCCGAGTATGTGTCAGGCCTAAAAGTGGGACTTGTAAATAGTTTTGGTTGATTCAGCGACGCTCGAGCACGGTTACAAGATGGGTGGCTTAACAAAGCTAGCGCGCAGATGGTTGGGATGGCTCGCCGCTATCACATATTTGCTCGCGTCGCTGACCCCGACTCTCGCTGTCCGGCTTCCGGCGGATCTGATCGAACCGCTAAATCAAGTCAACCACCTGGCGCCGGATGCCCACGAGCACGCGCATGGTCATAATCTTACGCGTGCGCATGAACAGGGCGGCCACCAACACGGCCCCGCGGGCGCTCTAATGGCTTATGCGGAGCCTGCCGCGGATTCGCCGGATGGGCACGACGGCTGCGATCAACAAAATCAACATGGCAACTGCTGCGGTTCAGTGCTCTGCATGAGCGCCGTCGCTCCTCAATTGCCTTTGCTCGCTCAATTCGAGCCCATGCGATCGCGAGGGGAGTACGAACCGGCCTCCATGTGCGCCGGCGAGAGGTTCGGGCCGCTTTATCGACCCCCCATAGCCTGAAAGCACGTGAATCCATGATGTGTCGCGCTCCCATTCGGAGCGGCTGGATTCGTATGGCGGTCCTTATCAGGAGTCTATTATGCAGGGTCGTATGGTGGCGAGTAACGCCGCCTGGATGACAGCTGGCCGCGCGAGCAATGGAGAAATGCATGCGCTTACGCTGCGCCGTTCTTCTGGCCTCTGTCGTCTCGCTCACAGTCAGCTGCGCGACGACCGGTTTTTTATTGAGGGCGGAATCCTCCGATTCGGGAGCCGAGGTCGCGAACCGCGGTTAGCGGCCCACGCTTGCCACTATACGCCGACCTGCGTCCAACCTCGCGGGTCGGATGGCGAGCCCGGGCCGCCGTGAGTGCGCCTTGAGGAGGAATGTCGTGAAGTGATCGCACCATCAACAAGGAATCGAGAAAATGACGTCTCTTGTGAGATCAGCGCTACTAATTGCCGCTTTCGCGGTCCTCCCGCTCGCTACTTTCGCCCAGACGAATCTTGTCGCCGGCGAGGTCAAGAAAATCGACGAGAGAGCTGGCAAGATCACCCTCAAGCATGGGCCCATAAAGAACCTGGATATGGAAGACGAGGAGATGATCATGGTGTTCCGGGTCTCCGATCCCTCCATGCTCAATCAAGTGAAAGTAGGAGAAAAGGTTCAATTCGACGCTGAGCGGCTGACGGGCGGAATAACAATCACAAAGATTCAGAAGGCAAAGTGAAACGTCGACGGAACGCCTCTTCTCCGAAGCAGCGTTTCGATTCGAACGGGAGAGCAGCAGCCCGTCAAAGCTAGCTTGGTACATCGCCATGAGCTCGTCGCGGAATACGACACCAAGTCCTCAGAGTACATGTGCGGCTCAGCCATCCGGGGTGCCGGACCGCGTGGTTCGAGCGGCAATTGTACGAAGCTATGATCGCGTCCGAAATTATCTGCAAAAGCGCTTCAGCTCGCCGAGTGACGCCGAAGAAGTACTGCAGGTGTTCGTGCTGAGAGCGCTGGAGCGATCCGCCGATATCCGAGACGCGCAGTCGGTCCGTGGGTGGCTCAGCAGGGTTCTAGCGACCACAATAGCGGACTTCCATCGCAAGAGGCTGCGAAATAGTGCGCGAGAAATACCGCTGCCCGAGGAACTGGGCGATCGTATAGCAATCAATCAAGATGCAACATTCGAAAGCGAGATATGTGAATGTCTTTATGCTCATCTTCCCCTATTGAAAATGGAACACGCTGACATTATCCGCCGAATAGACTTGGCAGGCGAACCGAGGGAGGTGGTTGCGACTGATCTCGGGGTGACGGTCAATAATCTCACTGTGCGTTTATTCCGTGCTCGTCAAGCATTGCGGGACCTCCTCGAACGGAAATGCGTAGTGTGCCGCGAAGATAGCTTCGCGGAGTGTCGATGCAATGGAAGTCGATGAATACAGCCGGAGTCGACAGCCCGTTCTGCTAAAGAAACGACAGGTGGCGGCCGCGTGGCGCTTTTGTAACCAAGCGACAGCTCAGCTGGTTCGTCGAAGCGGACGATGGTCATCGAGGCGACTTTGCCGGTGCCCGGCCGAGTTCGACGAGTCAAATTCGGTCGCGATCCGCAGCGAAATCGTTTGAAGACGCTTGTTCACGCTAACTAGGTTGGCGGTGAATGCGGCTAAGCCGTCTTCGTTGAAGCCCTCGAAGACGAACTTGCAAACCGCGCGGAACTGTTCGGCGAGGCTTGTGAGTGACCGTCGCGCTTTTGCAGTCAGAGACATCTTAACGACCCGCACATCGACGCGCGAACGCGTCCGGCGCAACAACCCCTTTTGTTCGAGAAGCTTGGACTGCGTGGTGACGAACGACGAATCGACGTGAAGCAGCTTGGCGACAACGTTAACCGGCAGGCCACGGCTCTTTTCGAGATCGAAGAGGGCGATCAGAATCATCCATTGCGGGCGGCTGATGCCCAGTGCTTTGCCCGAGAGCTTATGAAGCTCTTCCAAGCGGCTATTGATCCCGGACATCTCCAGCATGAAGCGCTTTATGACATCAAGAGTCTCGATGGTGCGCGGATGTGTCGCTTCTTTTTTTGTTGTTAACACCGGCGTCACTTTCCTTCATGCTGAAGGCAGATGGCCTCAGAACATATTTCGCCTCAATCATCAATCTGTCACGTGCACGTTTAAGCACGTGTCACATTTGGCGCGGCTTCAAAACGGTTGGATTACGATGCGTTTCATTGCTTGTTTACCGAGGCATCCAGCTCAGTGCGGCGGACGCAGCGACCGAGACGGCGGCCGCACCCCAAATAGGACGCGTGATCGATCGCCGAGGAGCGTAAAGTCCCTCACGCCATTCCGTAACGGAGTGAACCAGGTGGTCCACCTTTCAATTGGTGGGTCCTGAGGGGCCGTAAGTCGTTGAATGATGGGGAGCATGCTGCACCTCGTCTTCACCGGCGTGTTCCGAGCTTTAGTTGTGACGACTGACGTCGCATCTTTGTGCTCTCGAGGCCTTGCCCCCTTGCCCTGAATTAGGCCGAGCGCCAGGCCGATAAGATACGATTGGAAGAAAGGACCGATGTGCCTTGCCCGGAGCAGACATAAGTACGCGGTCAGTCGGGCACCTTGGCAAGTTTGTTGATATCGTCTGGGTCCAAGGAACTCTTGATCAATTGACCCACCATCTCGTAGTTCCTAGCGATCTCGGAAAGCCGGGTCATCTCGCGGGTACTCTCAACGTCGGACTGTTCAAGTGCGCCACTCAAGATGGTGGAGCCACGATCAGTGACGCCAAGTGGTGGTTGATCGGACCGGAACAGGGCTCCCCCGACCGGCTCTAGTTGTTGCGGGCGCGCAAATCGAACTAGAAGGAGTTGGGCGATAATCCGCCTATCGATGCTCACGAATCCGTCTGCGCTGACGTTGATCGTACCTTCGTTAGACGGAATTTGTACCTGTCCGGCTTTTCCAAGCACGACGTGACCGTCGACTGTCACGAGCCGACCAGTAGGGTCTACCCCAAATTCGCCGCTGCGCGTGTAGCGCTCCCCGCGGTCGGTTTGCACCACAAAGTACCCCTCACCGTCGATTGCTAGGTCGAGTGGATTGCCAGTCCGGCGGATGCTACCTTTCGAGACGAGATTGAATTGCAGGTGCGGGACCACAAGCGAGACCGTGCTTGCCCTTTCGCCGGGATCTTCCGGAGGCATAGGGCGCAGGTACTCTTGAAATGAAAGTCCACGCGCTCGAAAGCCCGTAGTTTCGGCGTTGGCAATGTTATGAGCTGTAACTTCAAGCTGGCGTTCGAGCGCAATCAGGCGCGAGAGATAGACCAGGCTCGTTTCAGCCATCGCTTATGCCTTTCTTCCACAAACTCAGAGGCAACCTGAAGGGAATCAATGACCGAAGGGGCATAGGAGGAGGCACTCCACCTGGGTAGAGGTCAACGATCGAGACAATCACTTCATGCGGAGCCGATTGCGCGGCTGGCAAGGTATCTGGCTCTCAGTTATAGACGGCGCTGCCGGTCGCAATATTACATGGTGTGGTCGAGTTATGTCGGGTGCTCGTCAAATCTGCTGATGTCGGTATTGGAAGCCATTATTGATTGCGCAGTCGGAGCGAACGATGTTGCGTGCTGTCACGCCATGGAAGCCTGACGGATCATAGCTAGTTTCTATTGCCGTCGCGCTCCAACGTGTCGTCTGGAGCATGTCGTCCAAGATGGTAGGCGAATGGTGCAGCGTCCCGCTTCATTGACCAATTCAGCATCCTCTGCGTCATCGGCTCTAACGAAAACGTCAGGCTTGCAGTAATATTACAGAGTAACTGAGCATACCAGCATTCATCGCAAAGCTGTGATAGACTCGATGCGAGAGGCAACGATCATTCGTATACTAATGCTGCGAATCAGTTGCATCCGGATATGCGCTGATGAATGCGAATGTACCGCCTGAATATGGAGGGCTGATAGCGCTCCAAGAGCATTTTGGCAGACGAGCGGAGGTCCCCGTTGATGTCGCTTTTCCGCACTTCCGCGCTCAAGGGAGATCGAGGCTGCTCTTTAGTACCTTGCCGATCACTGAGTAGGCCCGATCGGCTTGGGCAAAAATAGCGACCAATTGAGGTTTCGCGACTGCTGGTGAAGCGGAGGTCGAGTGCCCGTGGTCAAAGGTGGAGCGCAAGTGTGATCAAGAGACTTCCCGCATGCCTTCGGAGATGTGTAGAGAGCCAAGATACGGCGCGTGCATACTCCGCCGATGTCGTTGATCATTGCTCATGGTCATGAGAATGACTGATACAGTAAAGAGCCGCCATAGGCTGGGCAAGTTCGCGATAGATCTGCAGCACCTTCGATTTGCTCTTGTAGCGAGTGACTGCGGAAGTTTACGTCGAGCCGCGGAAAAGCTCTCCGTACGACACTCGGCACTCAGTCGAGCAATTGGTCAGCTGGAACATCTAGTGGGAGCAAGGCTATTCGAACGGTCCGCTGCTGGCATCAAACCTACTCAAGCGGCCTTGGACGTACTAAGGATCGCACGCGTGATCTTAGAGCAGGTTGATGCGCTGGTTGACACCGGGCGAACCTGCGGTCGCGGCGAGGCAGGTCGCCTCTCCGTTGGTATCTGCACCTCGATCTCCACAGGGAATCTTCGTGCAGCCCTCTTGGATTTCAAGCGCCGTTCCCCTTTGGTGGAGGTTGCACCGATTGAACGCTCTCGCATCCAGCTGATGAGTGCGCTTCAAAATGGAACGATTGATATCGTTATTAGTCCTGGCCTTGTTCGATCTGACAGCAAAGCCCACTCGCTCTGGAGTGAACGCATCTTAGTCTCTTTGCCCGATCGCCATGTGTTGGCAAACCGCATGTCGGTGTATTGGACCGATCTCAGAAACGAAACCGTTCTCCTAAGCAAGCGGGATCCAGGACGCGAACTTGAAGAAATGCTCGTATCCAAGCTCTCATCGGCTGAGATTCGGCCGAATATAGTTTACCATGATGTAAGCAGAGCCGTGATTAGCAGCCTCGTAAGCATGGAACTTGGATTAAGCTTGGTAATGGAGTCAGAGATTGGGGCCGGTTCGTCTGGACTGGTTTATCGATCCCTTCGGGACGGAAATGGACCGAGCCGCATCGACTTCTATGCACATTGGCGTTTGGATAACGAGAGCCCGATTTTGAAACGCTTTCTCGCTATCTTGGAGGAGCGTCATCCATCTTCGTCGACTGCTGACTGAGCGCGCCTTGCCGACTCCTGGTTGTTGATGGGTGCGATAGCCTGAAGGGCACCCGCGTTGCTGCACCGAGCTCTCAAAGCGAACGCCATCCCACCGAGACATCGGCAGCTACGTCGGCGACGCTCAGCTGCCGTCACCGAGAGCATCCAGTCTCCTGCCCGGTACTACGTGGTCTGGAGCGCTCTGTACGATACCCCGCGGCGCGCGGCAGCCGCCTTAAGATCGTGTGCCGGTGACGCTCACGATCATCTTCCTGCTGCTGTACTTGAAGTTTCGGGCGATGACCGAGACCTTGTTCGCGATGCTGTCGCTGCCTTTCGCTCTGGTCGGTGGAATCTGGATAATGTGCGGCTCGGCTTCAATCTAACTGTGGCCGTCGCCCTCGGCTTCATCGCGCTCGCAGGCGTCCCGCCGAGACGCCGTCGTGATGTTGACTTATTTCGATCACGAGCTCGTCGAGATGAAGACGAGGCCCAACGCCGAGGGCCACGCCTTCTTCATATCGCGTTATTTTTCTCCGACGACGATGCGCTGCACCTTGCTACCCCTACCCCGTACGGGTATGTTGGTGCCGTGGCCCTAACGAGACTCTAGTTTCCCAACTCTCCGATATCGCGATGTTCATGCGGTTTACCAAAGCAATGCGATCCATGGCAGCTCGGCTGCTTGCGCTGGTCTATTTGCTTTGCATCGTTGCGCCTTCTGTCGGACACGCCTTGTCCGATGGATCGAAGATCGTGCCATGCCACATGGGCGAGAGCCAAGAAGTCGGACCCACGCACGGTTCGCACGTACACCTCCACAATGAAGATCATCGAGGAGATGGCGGTGAACTGTTCGTTGGGTTGCACGGCGCAGCTACTGCCGTAACTGCTAATGATAAATATCACGGCCAGGCCGACAACTCGCATAAAGCACTCGGCATGCAATGCTGCGGTATAGCGTGCTTGAGCGCTCTGCCAGCGACTGTCACGGAAGTTGTCAAGCCTTCGAAAGTGACGTCGATTTGTGACGTAGAAAAGTACACTCGCGTCACGGATAACACGCCTACTCGGCACTATCGCCCTCCCATCCTTTGACCCTGTGAAGTGACGTGGTGACGCGCGTCCGTGAGGACACGCGCGCCTGTAGCTCATCACTAGGTTGGGGATACTTATGCTTGCGCACATATGGGCGAAGTTCGCTGCTGCTCGTTTAGTGGCATATGCAATCTATGGAAGAAGAGGCTGTCTAGTCGCGGGCATCGTGCTGTCAGCCGTTAGCGTTGGGATGTCGGGATGCGCCATCCCACTCTCGCTGGGCCGGGACGATCCTGCAGACCCAGCGGCGAGCGTTGCGAAGATCGAGCACCGATCGAGCGTCGGGCCGTATACGAGCCCTCGCCCGGTGGCTCCAGCGCCGTGGCGTCAGAAAAACGAGAATGTGACTCCACCTCCCAAGTCTGGCGATTAGGAGATCGCTATGACTAGATGGCTCCAGGACAAATCGTTCAACGCTTCCGCACATCAATGCAGACCGATAAGCGTTTGGGTCGCACTCCTTTCGTCCACGCTTCTGCTTTCGGGCTGCGCGAGCTTCTCGCCAGATTCTGGGATGGGTGTGGTGGCAAGTGTCGCCGACCACGCCATCAAGAAAGATGTTGTCGCAATACGAACGGGAGAGGAGGCGGATTGGGCGCACAATTCTATTCAGCGCCTGCTTCGCGGGACCCTGAACGTTGACTCTGCCGTTCAAGTCGCTCTCGCGAACAATAAGGGTCTTCAGGCCGCCTATAACGAGCTGGCATTGGCAGAAGCTGATATGGTTCAGGAGAGCTTGCCGCCGAATCCGACCTTCTCGCTCTCGCGTATTACCGGCAATGGGGCAAGTGAAATCGAGCGCCAAATCGTTGGTGATATCCTCGCCTTAGCGAGACTACCGTTGCGTTCGGAGATAGCGGGCAAGCGCTTTCGCCGAGCGCAGCTTCGAGCTGCGCTAGAAACACTGCGGCTCGCATCTGAGGTCCGGCGCGCGTACTATCGTGCCGTCGCAGCAAACGGACTGGTGGGACTGCTTAGCGATGCCAAAGCGACAGCTGAATCGACAGCGCTGCTAGCGAAGAAGCTCGGCGAAACGGGTTCGATCAACAAACTCGATCAGGCGCGTGAACAGGTCTTCTACGCCGAAGCAACGGCCGATCTCGCGTCTCTGCACCAGGAAGCAGCAAATTCGCGCGAGCGCTTGATTCGGCTCTTAGGGCTTTGGGGTGGCGACCTCAATTTCAAACTTCCGAGTAGCCTACCTGCCTTGCCACGCAAGCCAAGAGCGTTGCCATGGATCGAGGTCGACGCCGTTACCCATCGCATCGATCTGCAGATGGCGCGGATGGAGCTCGATGTGGTGGCGACCTCGCTCAGCCTGACCAAAGCTACTCGCTTCGTGACGTTGCTTGATGTGGCAGAAATATCTAGACGGACCAGAGACCCGGAAAGCCCTCCATTCCGAGAGCGCGGCTTTGACGTTCAATTCCAGATTCCGATTTTCGACGGCGGCGAAGTCCGCGTGAGGCAGGCCACCGAAATATACAACCAGGCCTTCAATCGCTTAGCCGAACAGGCCGTCAACGTGCGATCCGAAGCACGGGATGCTTATCGCGGCTATCGATCAAGCTACGACATCGCCAGTCACTATCAGCGGGAAGTAGTGCCGCTTCGACAGATCATCAGAGAGGAAATGCAGCTCCGATTCAGGAGCATGCAGGTGGACGTTTTCGCACTGTTGGTTGAGGCGCGACAGCGGATCGCAGCACTGCGCGCCGCCATAGAAGCCAAACGCGAATTCTGGCTGGCAAATGCAGATCTGCAAGATGCTGTCAACGGCGGCCGAGCGAACGACGGCCCGAGCGAGTCGCGTCGGACGATCACAGCGCAGGCGGTTGGTGGCGGTGGACAGTGAATGGAGGTGAACATGTTATCTCGTAGAAGCTTTATCGGAACAGCGGCACTGATTGGAGCCAGGGCTGTGAACGGGCGAGTGCAGGCCGGGAGCATCCCCGAAGCGCCGACCATGGACAAGGCGACCATGCAGCCGCCGCTGCATCCCACCAGCGGGCCTCAATATCAGCCTGTTGTGACGCTCAACGGCTGGACATTACCGTGGCGCATGAATGGCGACTGGAAGGAATTTCATCTAGTTGCCGAGCCAGTGGTGCGCGAGTTTGCTGAAGGGATGAAAGCACATCTATGGGGATACAACGGCCAGGCGCCGGGTCCGACCATTGAAGCGGTAGAGGGAGACAAAGTTCGCATCTTCGTCACCAATAAATTGCCGGAGCACACCAGCGTGCACTGGCACGGCATCATTCTGCCGAGTGGCATGGACGGTGTCGGCGGCCTAACGCAACCGCACATTAAGCCGGGCAAGACCTTCGTCTATGAATTTAAGCTGATTAAGAGCGGCACCTTCATGTATCACCCGCACTCCGACGAGATGGTGCAAATGGCCATGGGCATGATGGGAATGTTTATCGTGCATCCGCGCGATCCGTCATTCCGTGCGGTGGACCGCGACTTTGTGTTCATCATGAGCACCTATTTTATCGACCCCGGCACCTATCTCCCAAAAGTCAACGAGATGACTGACTTTAACATGTGGACATGGAATAGCCGCGTGTTTCCCGGCATCGACGTGCTGCCGGTGAGGCTAGGTGACAAGGTGAGGGTAAGAATCGGCAACCTCACCATGACCAATCACCCAATTCACATCCACGGCCACGACATCCGAGTCAGCTGCACCGACGGTGGCTGGGTGCCGGAAACGGCGCAATGGCCGGAGACAACCATTGACGTACCGGTGGGCGCCATTCGCGCCTTCGATATGCTGGCCGACAATCCCGGGGACTGGGCGTTTCACTGCCATAAGTCGCACCACACGATGAACGCAATGGGTCATGACATGCGTAACCTGATTGGCGTGTCGCGCAAGGATCTCGCGAAAGCCGTCGGCCGCCTCGCGCCGGATGCGATGGTGATGGGCTCGACAGGTATGGCAATGGGCGAGATGGAAATGCCCGCGCCAGACAACACGCTGCCCATGATGACAGGCACCGGACAATTCGGCCCAATCGAGATGGGGGGCATGTTCACGGTCATGAAGATCCGCGAGGGGCTCGCAAGCGACGACTACAAGGATCCGGGCACCTACAAGCATCCTCCGGGGACCGTTGCCTACGAGGTCGAGACGCCGCCCCAAGGGACACCGCGCGCGCCGCAGCAACGGGGGCACGATCAATCTCCCGCACCGATTAAGGGGACAAAATCGCCGAAAGGGATGAACATGAAGCAAATGTGACCAAACACTGCATCAAGCCCATCAATCAAGTTCACATTCACTTGGAGAAGAAGATGACTGCTTCAAAACGCATTGCCGTTGCCTTGATGAGCGCGGCGTTTGCTTCAACCGCCTGGGCCGGCGCCGGTCCGACCGGACATCAGCATAACGAGAGTTACTCGGCCGGTGAGCCGGGTGACCCGAAGAAGCCGGCGCGCATTATCCAGATCACCATGGGCGAGATGGATGGCAAGATGGGCTTTATACCGACCAAGATTGAGGTGAATAAAGGCGATCAGATCAAATTCGTGCTGCGAAACAATGGAGAGCTCGACCACGAAGTTATCCTCGCAACGACGGCCGAGAATCTGAAGCACGCCGCAGCCATGATGAAAAATCCGGACATGGAGCACGACGATCCAAACGGTAAGCGTCTTGGCGCCAAGAAGACAGGCGAGATCATCTGGAAGTTCACCAAAACAGGGGAATTCGAATACTCGTGCCTGATCCCGGGGCATCGTGAGGCAGGAATGATCGGCACCGTCACGGTGCGCTAACTTCTAGGAATCCCGAGCAAAGGCAAAATGAAATGAAGAAGGTCTCTCATGCGGCAGTCGTGCTGCTTGCAATGCTGATATCCATGCCGGTCGTCGCCCAGGACACTTTCAGCAATGGAGAAGTCAAGAAGATCGACGAGGCGGCCGGAAAGATCACGCTGAAGCATGGCCCGATCATGAATCTCGACATGGAGGAAAATGGTATGACCATGGTGTTTCGCGTGCGGGATCTATTGATCTTAAGGCAACTTTCGGCGACAAAGTCAGGTTCACGGCCGAGCGCACGGGCGATGGTATCACGGTTACTAAGCTGCAGAAGACGAACTAACCTAATTTAGAGATCTAAGGGGCCACAGTGCGCGCGTTCGTCACCAGGTCGCTACGCAAACGACCTGGTGACGGGTACCAGAGCAGTATGAGCAGCTTGTGATGCTGCTTATTACTGCGTAGAAAAAGCCGCGCCGACCTAAAACCTTATGTTGACGAACGCACGCAGACCAATGCCGGGCATTAGTACCTCGGCCTTGCTATAGGACACCGAATTGCAGATGTTCGCATTCAGGAGATTGTTGCCGGCAAGCCCGACTGTCATCTCTCGCGCGCCAAACCACCTTGAGCCGAGCTTTGTATTGTAGCTGATTTCGGCTTTCAGCAGATTGTACCCCTCTGTTGGGGTCTCTGCGAGTGGAGCGACATGGTTCTGTGTAAATGCCTGCAGGACGTTTATTCGCATTAGCCAATTGTCATCGCGCCAGAATACGCCGCCGCCCAGCCTCAGGGGCGGAATGCGTGGCACATTCGTGCCGTTTCAGTGAAGGTGGCGCGGACCATGTCGAACTGGTTTTCGATTCCCCAGATGCCGCCACGGAATGGCCCGACGTCGAGCTGAGACTGAAATTCACCGCCGCGGAAGATCGCATCGCGCTGCGAATAGATGGCTTGGTTTAGTCCGGCGCCGGGCATGCCACATGAGGCGAAATCATCGTCGCACATCACACTGCTAAGGCGAAATTGTCAAAGCGCGCGTGATAGGCTGTAGCCTCGACTCGGAATGATCCTGTCGCTTTGCTTAGGCCGATCTCGACGGACTTCGCGGTTTCCATGGCTAGGTTCGGATTGCCTATGTCGAACGTCGCAGTGGCGTCGTGGGCGCCGCGCGAGAACAATTCGGCGGGCTTAGGCGCGCGTTCAACATATTGTGCGGTAATGCTGCCGACCATGCCACCGGGCAGGTCTTGGAGCAAGCCGATGCTGCCACTCTTCGGCATAAACGACGGGTTACGCGTGATGCTTGCTTGTGGCGCGCCGTCGGGTAGGAAATCCGCTGGGAAGTTTGGCGTCGAACCGTGCAATCCGATATGCTCGATACGGCCAGAGATCTGCGCTTTGGTGTATTCGCTGAATTTGAATTCATTGAAGACATAGCCCGCGACACGTGTATGGTTATTCGGATCCCATAGGCCATTGAACAACTTACCGGCGTAGTCAGGACTCGGCACCGTCAGTTGCTGATGGCTGGCCTGGACACCGATCGCCGTAGTCACTTCAGCGAAGCGCACGTTGAACGGTACCAACTGTACTTCGGTGCGGATTTCTTGTTCCTTGCTGGTAAGGATCTGCCGTACGCCGTCACTTGCCGGATCGCTGGGATCGGCAAGCCCAACCTCGTTGTGCCGATAATCGGTAGCTCCAGTCCAGAAACGGATGGCATCGACCGCAGCGGCATCGGGGCGGTATTCGCCCTTCAAGTTTACCTTGGTCTGGTGGACGTCCATGCGGGTGTTGCGATCTGCGCCATCGATGGTGGGAATGCGATAGAGCGAATCGTTTTGCGTAATCGCAGCTCCGATGAAGCCGCCCTGGAAGAAATAGGAACCCCGATCGAAGCGCCGTCCGATTGCGTGGCTGAGTTTGGCTGTCGGCCGTTCACCGGCCGCACCGGGGCGAACTGATAGGGGTAACTCAGGCAATCTTGAGATTATGGAGTTCGAGCACACCACGCCCCGAGCAATGGTCGAGCGGCGTGAACGCGGGCGAAGACCTATTCTTTCGCCGCGTCGCCAGCGCTATCGAACCAGGTCGCCGACGATTATGACGTCGTCGTCATCGACTGCCCACCCCAACTTGGTTACTTGACCATGGGCGCGCTAAACGCGGCGACCGCGATGCTCGTGACCATACATCCTCAGATGGTCGCTGTTGCATCCATGAGCCAGTTTCTCCTCATGACGTCGGACCTCCTGTCCGTCATTGAGGAAGCTGGCGGGCGACTCAAGCACGATTTCATCCGGTATGTCATCACGCGTCACGATCCCGATGACCTGCCCGAAGCTCAAATCGTGGCCCTCCTTCGGACCCTGTTTGGATCGGATGTGCTCCAGGCCACGGTGTGGAAATCGACCGCGATAGCCAATGCCGGTCTCACCAAGCAATCACTGTATGAGCTGGAGCGCGGCGCCATAGGGCGAGAGGGCATTGGAATTCGGTCGACACGGTCAATGCTGAAATCGCGCAACTTCTTAAGAATGTGTGGGGTCGATGAGCAAACGTACTGACACCATCAAGAGCCTTTTCACGGCCCCGCAGTCACCTGCGTTGTCAGCTGACAACATGCCCGGTGCCTTGCCGCGGGTCTCCCAGGCTCAGTCCGCTCGCTGAAAGACACTTTTTCCGGAGTCGAGAAAGAGAACGAGGAGCTGCGCGAAAGGATTGCCTCCGGGGCGGTGATCCTTGAAATCGACCCCTCGCTTCTTGATCCGTCACCGCTGGCCGACCGGTTTCGCGACCAGGATGATAGCTCGTTCGATGCACTTAAGCAGTCGATCTCACAGCGCGGCCAAGAAGTGCCCATTATCGTTCGGGAGCATCCTGAAGTAAAAGGGGGGCTACCAGAGCGCCTATGGTCATCGCCGCGTCCGCGCTACGCGGGAATTGGGGATTCTCGTCAAAGCGATCGTGCGATCGCTATCAGATGAAGCGCTTGTCGTGGCGCAAGGACTCGAGAACGCGCCGCGCGAAGACTTGAGCTTCATTGAGCGCGCCTCGTTCGCGATGCATATCGAGGGTGCCGGGCATAGCCGATCTATCGTACAAGGCGGGTTGTCGATCGATCGCGCGGAGGCCTCGAAACCTTGCCCAGCTGAGGCAAAGACATGCAGTCACACTCTCCAACGACGCCTTTTGGGCGGTGATCGTTGACGCTTGCCCATGTGGCAAGCCAAATGGTCGCAACCGAACGCCCTTCCCAAAAGATCGTGCACAAATGGAAGATTTTTCGCGCCATCTGCACGGCACGGCCGCGCCTTGGCGTGTCGGAGCGGGCTCTCTCGGTGTTAAACGCGCTCCTGACCTTCCATCCTGAGACCGCGCTCACAGGAGAGGGTGATCTGATCGTCTTCCTGTCAAACCATCAGCTCAGTCGGCGGCCGCAGGGCATGCCGGCGTCGACGCTGCGGCGTCATCTCGCTGTCCTGGTTGACGCGGGACTGATCGTTCGCTGCGACAGCCCAAATGGCAAGCGGTATGCGCGCAAGGACGAGGCCGGCGAAATCGAGCTCGCCTTCGGCTTCGATCTGTCGCCGCTCGTCATGCGCTCGGAAGAGTTCGAGAGCCTGGCGGCCGACATCGAAGCCGAAGCCCGCGCGCTCAAGCTTGTGCGTGAGCGGATCACGCTGTGCCGGCGCGACATCGCGAAGATGATTGCAACTGGCATCGAGGAAGGCGTTCCAACGCGAAGGGCCGGGCAGGGGCCTGCCGATTGGCAGGAGGTGCATGCCGCCTTCCGCGCAATGGTCGCTCAGATTCCGCGTACCGCGACGCGTCAGGAGCTCGAGCCGATTGCCGATGAGCTGTCGCAACTTGCAGACGACGTCCTCAATCTTCAAATCCAAGAATCCGAGCGCCAATGAGTCCCATTCTGAGCGCCACATAGAGAATTCAAATACGGATCCCTTAATCGATCTTGAACCTAGCCTTCAAGAAGGCAGGGCGGCGGGAGCTGAGCCTAAACCTCAACCATCGCGACTCGCCGAGGGTTCGTATCCATTGGGAATGGTCCTGAGCGCATGCCCGGCGGCGGCCGTCTCGTCCTCCTTCGCCTCGTCCGTTTCGTCGACGCGCGGGATCAGGTCGAGATTGAGGTCGCCCACTCAAGGACTTCAGCGGCTTGCCCTCGAACTCCGACGGCATCGAGGCCAGAACGCGTCGACGGGATCGGACAGCAACAGCACCTCGATGCCGCGCGCGGTGGCGGCCTCCAGCCGCGGATTGGATTTCAGTCGCTCGATGCTGTCACCGACGAGATAATAGATCTCGGTCTGGTTCGGCTTGAAATCGGCGATAATCTGCTTGAGCGAGCGCTTCTCGCCTGACGTGGTGGTGAAGCGCGACAGCGCCAGCAGCTTTTCGCGACGCTCGAAATCCTCGTAGATGCCTTCTTTCAGCACCGCGCCAAAAGCATCCCAGATCTTGGCAAAATTCTCCGGGTCCTTCTCGGCGAGGCTTTCGAGCTCGGACAGGACGCGGGTCGCCACGGCTTTGCGGATCTGCGCGAGCTGCGGATTGTTCTGGAGCATCTCGCGGGAGATGTTGAGCGGGAGATCCTCGCTGTCGACGACGCCCCGGATGAAGCGGAGGTAACCCGGCAGCAGATCGGCATCATCGGTGATGGAGACGCGGCGGACGTAGAGTTTGACGCGGCCCTTGCGATTCGGCTCGAACAGGTCGAATGGCTTCGTCGACGGTGCGAACAGCAACACGGCGTAGGAGTGGCTGCCCTCGGCGCGGTAGTGCAGCATGATCGCGAGGTCGCCGAAGGCGGAAGCGATCTGCTGATAGGCCTTTTTGTAGTCGTCTGCCGTCAGCTCGGACTTCGAGCGCTGCCACAGCGCTTGCCGAATTGATCTGGCGCGGCTCGCCCTCACCGGGCACGAGCTCGATGGGAAACAGGATGTTGTCGGAATAGGCACCAACGATGCGCTCGATCTCGTAAGTCTCGAGATACTTCTTCGCGTCGTCCTTCAGGTGCAGCACGATTTCGGTGCCGCGCGCCACGCGCGCTGCGTCCTCGTCGCTGGCACGGGCGATCTCGAATCCGGAGCCGCCGGAGGACGTCCAGGTCCAGACGTCACTCTCGCCGGCGCGGCGGCTGATCACGACGATCTTCTCGGCGACCATGAAGGCAGAAAGAAGCCAACACCGAACTGACCGATCAGGCCTAGGCCGTCCTTGGCCTCCTTCAGCTTCGACACGAACGCCTGTGTGCCGGAGCGGGCGATCGTACCGAGATGGTCGACCAGCTCCTGCCGCTCCATGCCGACGCCGTTGTGGGCGATCGTCAGCGTATTCGCCGGCTTATTCGGAATGAATACGGACCTTCAGCGCCGATCGCGACGATGACGAAGGCCGCCGCGCGACGCGGATCGGCGAGATGATCGAGCAGGTGCTGGAAGGCAAGCTGCGGCTGCCCGAGGCGGTTGCGGAGCGCGCGGTGCGCAGCAAGGCGCGGCCGTTCATCGTCGAGCCCGACGTGACCATCAGTAACCAGTGGTCCGACCGCTACAGCGTGATGGAGGTCTCTGGCCTCGACCGCCCCGACCTGCTCTATCAGCTCACCACCGCGATCTCGAAGCTCAACCTCAATATCGCCTCGGCCATGTCGCGACCTTCGGCGAACGCGCCCGCGACGTGTTCTATGTCACCGACCTGCTCGGCGCCCAGATCACGGCGCCGACCCGGCAGGCCGCGATCAAGAGCGCGCCGCTGCATCTGCCCGCGAGCGAGGACCAGGCCGCGAAGCCGGCGGCGTAGGTTAAAGCGGAGCATGCACGACCCGTCATCCCGAGGAAGCCGCACGGCGGTCGTCTCGAAGAATCGATGGCCAGGCTCGCGCCGCGTGAGAACCCAACCCGCGGACATATCCGGGCCGTGCATCCTTCGAGACGCGCGAAAGAGCGCGCTCCTCCAGCGACAAAGGCGGAGCCTTTGCGCGGGGATGACGGTGAGAGGCTGCATGACGGTGAGAGACTGCGCCGCCACTCAGGCTTGTCGCCGCTCGTCGTCAGCCGAACAACCGCATCAGCAGGGCCTTGCCGACCGGCGCGGCGCGCACGCCGCTGAAGGCGCGGACATATTCGCCGGCATAGAAGGCGCGCACGACGTTGACCCGGGTCGCGACCGCATCCTCGAAGCGGACGCCGAAGCCGTCGCGGGTGCGGCGGACCACGGTCGCGGTCACGCTCTGGCCGTAGACATTGCATTTGATCGCGGCGCCGATTGCGGGCGGCGCAGGATCGATGAAGCGCGCGCCCGAGATCGAGATGTCAGCCATCCGCACCAGCCGTGGCTCGGCGCCTTCGTGGATCAGGATCGGCTCGTCGCGCTCGAAACGCTCGGCCTTGCGGCGCCGCGGCTGCTCGATGCAGATGAAGCACACGATCGCGAGCACAACGCAATTGTACAGGCTCCAGGCCAGCGCCAGCCCGCCATAGGCGATGTTTTCGCCGCGCAGGTGCAGGATGAAGGCGTAGGCGATCCCCACCAGCGTGATCAGCAAGGCACCGCCATAGAGCCGCAGCAGCGGCCACTCGATGAAGCGGAGGTTGCGGTCGCCGCCCTTGGCGGTCACCTTGAACTTGTGGCCCTGCGGCTTGGCGAGGCCGGTCACGACCGCCTTCAGGACCGCCGGCGCCGCGATGTATTGCGAGACGTCGGTCATGATCGCAAGCGAGCGGCCACGCGATATCCAGGCCATCGTGAAGGCGTGCCAGACATAGAACGGCATGAAATATTTCAGCAGCTCGAACAGATCGGCATGGACCGCCTTGATCCCGAACAGCAGATAAAGCCAGGGCGCCACCAGGCCGAACACCTTGGTGCCGTAGACCGCCGACCAGCTCATGAAGGCATCGATCAGCGACAGCCGGTCGATGAAGGCGAGCCTGGATTGCCGCGAGAACGGCCCGCTGCGGCCTCTGAAGATCTGCATGAAGCCGAGGCACCACCTCCCGCGCTGGGTGATGTATTCCTTCAGTCCCTCCGGCGCGAGGCCGATGGTCAGGCGCTCGTTGAGATAGACCGTGCGCAGCCCCTTCTCCTTCAGCCGCAGCGTGACGAGATAGTCTTCCGTCACCGAATCGGTCGGGAAGCCGCCGATCTGCATCAGGCCGGAGAAGCGGATCAGCGATGAGGTGCCGCAGCAGAATGCGGTGCCCCAAGCATCCTTGGCCGGCATCAGGATATCGAAGAAGAAGCGCTGCTCGTCGGGCCAGACGTCGGTCGCGGCGAGGTTGGTCTGGATCGGATCCGGGTTGATGAAGTGCTGCGGCGTCTGCACGACGCCGACGCTGCCGTCCTGCATCAGGCTGATCGCCCGGGTCAGGAAGTCCGGCATCGGGACGAAGTCGGCATCGAGGATCGAGATGAACTCCGGCCTCTCCGGCAGGGTGGATACGTGCCGGAGCGCATGATTGATGTTGCCGGCCTTGGCGTGGCGGTTGTCCGGACGGGTCAGATAGTTGCAGCCGAGCTCCTGGGCGAGCCGGCGCAGCCAGAGCCGCCGCCCATCGTCGAGCACCCAGACGCGGTAATTGGGATAGTTCAGTCCCGTCGCGCCGATGATGGTGCGTTCCAGGATCGCCTTCTCCTCATTGTAGGTGCAGATGAAGACGTCGACGAGCGGCGCATCTGTCGACGCCCTGGATCGGCGAAGGATCGCATTGACCTCGGGCGAGCGATCGATGGTCCTGGAGAGGAACAGCAATGACAGGCACACCGCGATCATCGAGGCCGCCTCGGCCACCACAAAGGGAAAGCCGACCAGCGCGTCGGCGGTGAAACCCGGAGGCGGCAAGGTCTGGGTCACCCGCCAGACGAAGTAGTGGAGCAGCAGCACGAACGACAGGCCGGTCATCATGACGCGGGCCAGCGTGTGCTCGCGCCGGAGCAGCGGCAGGATCGCAAGGCAGGCGCCAAAGGCGACCAGCCCGGGCGCAAAGGCCGCCATCATGACTTTGCCGCGTCCCCGTTGAACACTACCCGCCCGGTGCGGCCGACCGCGCATTCCTTGCCCGTGCTGTCGAGCGCCGGCATCGAGACCGTCACACGATACGGTTCTTTGTTCAACGCATCCGGATTGATCGCAAGGTTCGCGGGCGCGCCCGATGCGCCGGTGAGATTGACGATCTCACCATGGACCGCCGCACTGCCGTCATTCGGCTCGAAGCTCGCCTGCTCGCCGAGCCGGAGGCGGTTGTAGACGCCTTCGGTGACGTTGGCGGTGACCACGGCGCCGCTGCAATCGAGCAGCTTGAGCAAGGGCTGCCCGGCCCGGACATCCTCGCCCGGCGACGTCATCATCTCCCAGATACGCCCGGCGACCGGCGCCTTGATGTCGGCTTCCGCCCGGTTGACGTAATGCAGCTGCTCGACGGCGATCTCGTGGGTCAGCGAGGACGGCGATCTCGTGGGTCAGCGAGTCGATCTCGGCATCAGCATGTGCCAGATCGGCGCGCAGATCGCTGGCGCGCTGTCGCATCTCCTCTTCGCGTTGAGCGGAGCTCGGCCGGTCGTTGTAGCTGTCGCCGAGATAGGTGCCGCTCCTGACAGCGGTGAGCTCAACCTTGGCGGCATCGAGCCGGCGGCGGGCACCGATCTCGGTCTGCTGGGCGATCGCCTGCTCGCGCGTCAGGCGGGCCATTTCGACCGTCGAGACGCTGCCCGATTTGATCAGTGACGAGGCCCGCTCGACGGCGGCCACTGCCTCCTCCCGTCGCGCGGCCGCGGCCTCGATCGCCGACTGGATTTCGGCGATGCGCGCCTCGAGCTGAAGGATGCGGCCATCGCGGAACTGGCCCGCCTGGCGGGCCAGGTCCTGTTGCGCGGTCTCGGCAGCCGCGAGCTTGGCGGCCAGGCTTGGGCGTTCGTTCTCCAGCCGCGACATCTGCCGCCGGAGGTTATCGAGCCGCACTCGATCGCCGCGTGCGTTGACGACATGAAGGATCGTATCGCCCTCATGAACGACGCTGAGTTGCGCGGAGCCCTGCGGCTTCGCACTCACGGTCCAGTCGATCGGTGACCGCAAGGTCACGATCCTGGCGTTGACCACCGCCTCCACACTCGAGGTCTGCAGCACCGCCTTCAACGGCAGCCATCCGAACACGGCGACGATGGCAAGGCCGATGACGACCTTGAGCAGGCGGCGAACCCATCGGCCGGAGCCTCGGGGCGTTTCGGGATGGGGAGCGCTGTCGCTGACGGGCTCGCTGACCGGCTCGTCGTGCGCCGGCTGCAACCGATCCTGGCGCCGCAACCCTCGTGCGCCCGATTCCTCGTCCTTGCTGACGGACGTATGATCGTCAGGAAAGGGTTTCTGCTGTGCCTGATTCATGATGACCGGCCCCTGAACTGTCAGTGCGCGCGGGGAGCAGAAACCGTAATCCTGAACGGCCAATGTGCTTTTGGGGCGCCCCTTCGACATGGGCGCACCGTCTCACCGAACGGGGCTTTATACGCTGGCCCATTGATGGCCACTGATGCTATCTTGGGTTTCTGAGGCCCAAGCCTACGGTTGCATACAACTTAGACGCTTGCAACAGTCATTTTCTGCTCAGTGCGCGACGAAACCGCGCGCTCTCGTGAAGCGGTTGCAAGGCTCGACGCTGACGGAAGGCACGTTGCTCGATCGTCGTCCGTTAAGAAGGCGAATTGAGCGGGGCGGGACGGCCGAACGTGCGCCATAGCTGGAGCAGGATGAGGCACAAGAGTTCTCTGAGCCAGGCGAGGATGCGGCGGAAGTTGTGGCCGACGGCTGAGAGGATGACGTTAGCCGCATCGCCGGCGCGGCCTTTGAGGTAGCAGCGGCCGAGGTGACCATCGGCCTTCAGGTGTCCGATGATGGGTTCGATGGCGGAGCGGCGGCGCAGCTCGCGCTTGATGACACCGAAGACGCCGCGCTTCTGGCCGGAGATGAAGATCCGTCGGGGATTTTGTGCGTCGTGGCCGCGGTATCCCTTGTCGACATAGGCCCGCTCGATCGCGCAGCCGGTGAGTGTCTCGGTGCGGTCGATGACGTCCCGCAAGGTGTGACCGTCGTACGGGTTATCGGGTAGCCCCCTGGCGTGCAGCACGAACAGGCCCCCGGGAGAACGGCGGTTGTTGGTGACGATGGAGGCTTTGACGCCGAACTCGTAAGGCGCGGCTGCTTTGCCCTTGCCGATGCACTCCACCTCCGGGGCGTGGAAGGAATAAAGCTTGAAGCCGCGCTGGCGCTGCTGCTGCGAGCGGATCTGCGAGGCCCGGCTGAGCGGGAGGGCGAACGTGTTCTCAAGCACAGCCTGACCTTCGATCTTGCGGCGGAATCGCGGATGATCCGGCCCAGTCGGCTGCGCAGGATGCGCAACTGCCGCTGATGCCGCTTGAATTGCTTGGCATGGCCGTAGCGTCCCGCCATCATTGTCGCGGTTTTGGCAATGCGCAGATAGGACTGCCGCAGCTTGACCCCGTGCTTCCTCGCCAGACGGTTGAGTCCCTTGATCGCCGCGTGCAAGAGCTTGGCATCGGTCGGGAAGGTGATCGCCTTCGGCTGCACGGTGGTATGTGCGCCGTGACGGCGCGAAGAAGGAGGTTGAGTATGTAGACCATCTTCCGAGCAGCCTTGCTGCGCAAGAGATGAGGGAAGGCCCCTCGGACTCGGATTGCAGGATCAGAGGCCAAACCGCCACAAGCTGCTTTAGCTCAATGGCTGAGGTGGTGAGCGTTGCTGGAAAAGGCAGGCAATCAGCCTGTCAGGTGAGCCACGGGAAGACGAACGCAAGTAAACCGCCGATGATGCATCGAAAGTACAGTTCAGGTGTTGTCGAAACCAGGGGCGATACCACCTCCTGGGATCAAGCGCGGCGAGAGCCTGTCTATTGGCCGGGCGGCAACCGGTGTAGAGGCGGCGTGATCCCCATGGCAGGCTCTTGCGCGGAACATGGGAACCTGCGTCGCGATGCCAAGGGAGACCCCAAAGGCGGCGGACCCGTCGAGGGCAGAGTACCAATGCGCGACGCAGGGGCGGACGGGTTCGTAATAGTGATGAGGCCGGGTAATACGGGCGGAGCGAAGGGACCCGATCTTCCAGCCAAAGTCACCGGCCAACCGGAAACGGGAGGAGCCGATGACTGAGGCAAAGTCGTATCAGATCCCCAAACATCTCGTTTGGAAGCTTGGAAACAGGTGAAAGCGAACCGCGGGTCAGCGGGTGTGGACGGGGTTTCCATCGAGGAATTCGAAAAGACTTGAAGAGAAACCTCTACAAGATCTGGAATCGAATGTCGTCGGGGGCATACTTTCCGCCTCCCGTCCGTCTCGTGGAAATTCCCAAGGCTAATGGAGGGAAGCGTCCGTTAGGAATATCCTCTATAGCTGACCGCGTGGCTCAGACGGTTGCAAAGATGGTTATGGAGCCGACGATGGAACGAATATTCCATCCCGACTCCTACGGCTATCGGCCCGGCCGCGCTTGACGCAGTGGGGACAGCGCGAAAGCGTTGCTGGAAATTCGACTGGGTTATCGACCTTGATATCAAGTCGTTCTTCGACTCGATTCCTTGGCACCTGATCGAAAAGGCCGCCCACCACACGGAACTGAGCTGGATTCGTCTCTACGTAAAGCGGTGGCTGCAAGCTCCCGTGGAGAAAGAAGACGGAATCCTAGTGGAGAGAACACGCGGAACCCCTCAGGGTTCAGTGGTTTCACCGCTGCTCGCAAATTTGGTTCTGCACTATGCATTCGATCGTTGGATGCAGCAGATCTTCCCTTGTTTGTGTTTCGAAAGATACGCTGACGATGCGATAATCCATTGCAGAACTGAAAGCGAGGCTCGAACCGTGATGGAGGCGATCCGAAAACGTCTTGCGGAATGCGGTCTGGAGCTCCATCCGGAGAAAACCCGGATCGTCTACTGCAAGGATAATAAACGGAGAAAGGAATGCGAACACATCTCGTTTGACTTCCTTGGCTACACCTTCCAGCCGCGCAGCGCTCGCGATCGAAAGGACGAGAAGTTCCTCAACTTCCTCCCGGCAATCAGCAACAAGGCTGCCAAAGGAATCCGACAAACCATTCGCTCATGGCGACTGGGTTCGACGCGAAACCACTGGAGTCTTGAAGAACTCGCCAAGCTGATTGATCCTGTCGTGCAAGGATGGCTGAACTATTACGGACGGTTTTACCGGACGGAATGTGGCAACGTCCTTCGTCACGTAAACGACGCGCTCGCCCGTTGGACGAGGCGGAAATACAAGCGGTTGAAAGGCCGGAAAGTCGCCTCAGTATATTGGTTGGGACGGCTCGCACAGCGCGATCCGAACCCACTCTATTTGTGGCGAGTCGGCATTCGACCTGCGGCTGGAAGATAGAAGCCGGATGAATCGAGAGGTTCACGTCCGGTTTCGTGAGAGCCTCGGGGCGCAATTCCCTGCGGCTACTCGACCGACTGTGACCCGCTTGATGTCCTGGCTGCGTAACGCGCCGGCCTCGTGCGCCACCCGCAGGCTCTCGGCCAAGAGCAGCTCCAGCTTGTCGCCGAGCCGCTTGCGCCAGTGGCTCAGGTCCGAGCGCTCGTGCGGGAAGGCGTGCTGGAGGAACTCTTTGCCGGTTAAGTATTGGAAATATGGGTCGTGGACCCAGCGCTCGCACACCCCCTCATCGGACCGGCCGTAAATGTGCTTGAGCAGCAGCAACCCGATCACGAAGCGGGTCGCTATCCCGGGCCGGCCGTTCTCGCTGTAGAGCGGCGCAATCTCCCCATCGATCCAGTCCCAATCGACCTTGCCAGCGAGCTGAACCAGCTCGTGCTTCATATTGATGATCTGGTCCAGCCTGGCCCGGAACAGGTCGTCCGATCCCGTCGCTTTGGGCTTCTTCGGTCGCATCGCCACCTCCGATGCGAGGACGGAATGATGACTGGCGATTCGATGGAATCTTGAGGGTTCTATGAGGTCGCGGGGCAAAGGCCAACCGCGCGCGATGGCACGTGCGACATCATAGAAGCCGGATTGAACGAAGCCGCGGAGTTGTGGCCCTATGGGGACAGTGCGGCGGGTTCGCCTGCGGCGAAGGCGCGCCTGTGATCACCGCGCGTCCGCGCGACCTTCAGCTGATGTGAGGGGTTCCATTGATCGGGCCAAAGGCGCGATCCAGTGAGAGATTTGCGGCGCTGGGATGCGTGGTCGAACGATCGGCCGGGTGTTCGGTGACGAGTGCACCTACGGCGGCTTCGGACGTTGCCACCGCGAAGGTGATCATGGACGGAGTGGATGGTGCAGGCGTCGCTCATGACGTGTCACAACGAAATGGATGGTCGGGGGCGCAGGCTCGCGGGACGACGTCGACGCGCCGCATGGTGCCGCCGCAATGTGGGCAGGCGGGTATCTCGCATTTGGTGAGGGGATCGTCGCCGGCTTCTTGATCAGTCGGAGCGTTGCGGACGGCAAGGAGTTGACGGCAGAGGACGATTTTATCGTTGCGCCCGCCATTGGCGAGGAAGCCATAGTGGCGGATGCGATGGAAGCCGTCCGGCAGGGTGCGCAGGAGGAGGCGACGAATGAACTCACCGGCATCGAGCGTCATCACTTTGGCTTTACGATTCTGCCGATAGCCCCTTCCAGGCAAAGCTCACCTTGTCGTCGGCAAGCGAGATCAGCCGACTGTTGGCGATGGCGACGCGATGCGTATAGCGGCCGAGATAAGCCAGCACCTGTTCAGGCCCGCCGAATGGCGGCTTGGCGTAGACGACCCAGTCGGTCCGTCGGAGCTGAGCGAGGCGCTCGCAGAAACAGGCGGCGGAACAGCCTGGAGAGGACGCGCACCGGCAGGAAGAAGCCGGGCCGGCAAGCGACCCAGTGTGTGCCGTCGAGTGAAGGTCCACCACCAGGCACGACGCAGTGGATATGCGGATGGTGTTGCAGGGTTTGACCCCAAGTACGAGGACGGCGGTCAGACCGAGCTGAGCGCCGAGATGCTTGGAGTCGGCCGCAATGGTGGTGAGCGTCTCGGCCGCGCAGCGGAACAGAATGGCATAGACCACCGCCTTGTTCTGGAAAGCAATCTCTCTGGCCGGCGCCGGCAAGGTGAAGACGACGTGGAAGTATGGCACGGGAAGGAGTTCGGCTTGTCGCTCAGCAAGCCATTGCGCGCGCGCCGAGCCCTGGCACTTCGGGCAACGCCGATTGCGACAGGAGTTGTAGGCGATCCGGGTGGCACCGCAGTCGCATTGCTCGATGTGGCCGCCAAGCACAGCCGTCCGGCATGCCGTGATCGCGCCCATGACGCGCCGCTCGACGCGGCCCAGATGTCCGGCACGAGCTTGCCGAAACGCTTCGCCGTAGCGGCGGAAGATATCCACCACTTCCAGAACCGGAGCCATCAGGTTCGCTCAGCCGGGCGGCACGACCTCCAGGCGGAGCCGGTCAAGTGGACTTGGCGTATTGACAGCTACACCACTCCTTGGGAGTACGTCATGCCAAGCTGATGATTGCTTGTGGGTGCAAGTCCCATCCGGCCAAAGCCGAAGCAGGCAAGCCGGGACCGAGTCTTGCGGGCGTCGCGGCAACGCGGGGTTCGAAGTGTAGACAGGAGCCATGCGGGGTGCGGGAATGAGCCTCGAAAGGTGGATGTTCACGGAGGCCGAGTGTGTTCCCTAGTCACGAAGGCAACATGAGCATCGTCGTTACGCGAGACGATGCCACTCCGTCGTGGTCGATGGCCGGATCACGCATGGAAGGTAGTCATCGGAACATGAGAGGCCCGACCGGGTCCGCTGGATTGGTCTCCAGCGGGGGACAGCGGCAAGGCACTGCCAGAGCCACTGTCCGAGCTGAGGTCGGGAGTCGGACTGGTCCATAGTACCTGTGAAGCCCCAGGGGAGCCCGCGCGAGAAGGCGAGGGTCCGGACACAGAGCCGGGTTGCCTTGACGCCGAACCTCGATCGGGTGAACGCGGCGGCCAAGCAGGCTGCCCAAACCCGGTTCACAGCCTTGCTGCACCATGTCGACGAGGACGCTCTGCTTCGGGCGTTTCGACGACAAAAGCGGCAGGCCAGCGCAGGGGTCGATGGGGTAACGGTGGCGAAGTACGAAGAGGGGCTCACGGATAACGTCCGTGACCTCTGCGGACGGGTCCACACTGGTCGCTACCGGCCACAGTCGGTGCGGCGAGTCTACATCCCTAAAGCCGACGGCGGTAAGCGGCCTCTCGGTGTGCCGGCGCTGGAGGACAAGATCGTCCAAAGCGCGGTGGCTGAGGTGCTGAGTGCCGTCTATGAGGTCGACTTCCTCGGGTTCTCCTACGGCTTCCGGCTGGGGCGGAATCCTCACATGGCGCTTGATGCCTTGCATACGGCCATCATGAGCCAGCGCGTGAACTGGGTGCTCGATGCCGACATACGCAGCTTCTTCGACTCTGTCGACCACGAGTGGCTGCTGCGGATGTTGGCGCACAGGATCGCCGATCCTCGTATCCTGCGGCTCATCAGGCTGCTGCGGGCTGGCGTTCTTGAGAGCGGCGAGAAGCAAGAGACGGATAGGGGTACGCCGCAAGGGCAGGTATCAGCCCGCTCCTTGCCAACATCTTCCTGCACTACATCCTCGACCTCTGGGTCCATCAATGGCGTCGTCGCCATGCACGCGGTTGCGTCGTGATCGTGCGCACTTCGTCATGGGCTTCGAGAACAAGGCAGATGCGCAGGAAATGCTCTTGGCCCTTAAGGCGCGGCTGGCCAGCTTCGGCCTGATGCTCCATGCGGACAAGACGCGGCTGATCGAGTTTGGCCGGTTCGCGGCCGTCTCGCGTCAGCGGCGCGGCGAGCGGCGGCCAGAGACCTTCGCCTTCCTCGGCTTCACCCACTACTGCGGGTGGACCCGAGATGGCCGGTTCATCGTGAAGCACAAGACGGAAGGGAAACGCCTGACGCGCAAGCTGACGGCGTTGCGCCAGGACGCCTGGCGGCTCATGCACGCGCCACTGGCCACGCAGCACGAGTGGTTCGCCGCCGTTCTGCGCGGGCACTACGGCTACTATGGCAGGCCGCACAATTATCCAGCGCTCAACGGCTTCTACCGCGAAGTGCGTTGGACCCGGCTGCGTTGTCTGAGACGGCGCAGCCAGAAAAGTCGGCGCATGGGCTGACCGGAGTTCGAGACCCTGACGGCACGCTTCCGCCTGCCAACTCCACGCATCACTCGCACATGGGCGCAGGCGCGGATATGACGCGGGTTACTCTCGGGAATAGCCGGGCGCGGGAAAGCCGCCCGCCCGGATCTGTGAGGGCAAAGCCAAATGGCCGAGCTACTCGACCACGACCCATCAGAATTAACCGGTGCCTCGATGAGACGACCTGACCGCAACAATGGGAACACCGCTACGTGAAATGACCCTCAGGCTTTTACGCTTTTCGGCCCAGTTTGTGACAGCCTCCTGTGTTAGGTGAGTGGCAGCTAATTCGGTCCAGGATTTCACGACACGTTTCCAACTCCCTTTTCGAGCGGGCAGAAACTCCAGCATTCTTTGCGCCTTGCGCGCAGCTGCGAACTTTCCGTCGCGCCTCGCCTCTTGGAGAATTTTGCGCACCAGTTCCTCGGTTCGCCTCCACCCGGCGTCCGTCATTCTATCTTCGACAAAGCAACCGAAGCATATTTTAAAGAACAAAGCACGGTCTGCGGCGGTGTCTACTGTTAGGTCCGGCTCATTCAACCACCGATGAAGAGCTTCGAGCTGCCCCGATCCGCCAAGCGTGAGAAACTCGTCATGCTCGAACATCAAGAACGTCGCGAATGCCGCTACCTCAAGGTGCATGTCCAGCTCTAGCGTTTCCAGCCAACTGCTGATTGCTTTTAGTGGGGACATCGCTCCGCTCTCCTTCCCTGCAAGCCTCGATTGGGCTCTCGACTGATAGGGTGGGCTTGATAGCGATTCGGCCCAGAGAACGCCACGCCGGTCAACTACAAGAATTTGCAGGCGGCAGAAATCAGAAGTCGACCGGCGCGCCCACGGACCTGCCACTGAGTATTTCCTCCAGAAGGAGTTATCCGCACCGGCGTGATAGCAGCGAGCAGTGCGTATCGGACGGCGCATTGAATGACCGCCAGCCCGCGCTGAGAATCGCACGCGTGCGCGGCATTCTGACTCAGGTAACTTCCCATCATTTAGCGAACCGGCGCGTCATGGCCGCGGTATCCCTTGTCGACATAGGCCCGCTCGATCGCACAACCGGTGAGTGCAGCCAAAGGCCATCACCTTCCCGACCGATGCCAAGCTGCTGCACGCGGCGATCAAAGGGCTCAACCGTCTGGCGAGGAAGCACGGGATCAGGCTGCGGCAGTCCTATCTTCGCGTTGCCAAGACCGCGGCCATGATGGCGCGCTACGCTCATGCCAAGCAATTCAAACGGCATCAGCGGCAGTTGCGCATCCTGCGCAGCCGCTTGGGCCGGATCATTCGCGATATCTGCCGCAATATCGAAGGTCAGGCCGTGCTCGAGAACGCCTTCGCCCTCCCGCTCGGCCGGGCCTCCCAGATCCGCTCGCATCAGTGAGCGAACTGGCTCTGTTTGCTACTTTCGAAAATGTCACATAACGGTCTTGCAGATTGAAAATTTTGTAGGAGCAGCTAGAGGCTGCAGCTAGGCGTACTCTTCGCGGTTCATCAGTTCGTTCCAAAAGCTCTCCAGCGCATTCAATGCGCTCTTATAGTCCGCCTCGCTTACAAAATGATCGAGTTCGAGGCCCTCTTCGTGCTTCATGACGTTGACTTGTTTTCGCATGTGGTCAATCGCGCTCAGGATCTTCTCCGGTAGCGCGCCGTCGAAAACTAAAAGGGCCTTGCGAACGAAGTTTGTGAAGGGTTTCTCGTTCTGATTTATTGTCATCAGCTGGTTGTTGTTCCGGTTGGTCATGAGGGTAAAGTACGCCTTACAGTCCTTTTCCCAAAGATGATATTCGCGAACATACGCTCCCTGGAGAAGGCTTTCGATGACCCTGGTCCCTTCCATATCTGCGCTTAGTGGATCGCGACCAAGCAAGCGAGATTGGCATCGTGAATTTTTTGAACACCCGCGATCGCATACTCGACTGCTGTGCGACGATGGCCAATCTGTATGTAGTTGACCATTGCGCCCGATTCCAAATGTCGTCTGATTAGCTTCATGGTTGAGGCATCGCCTTATTCAGCCGAAAACTACGTTTGCACCGCCCCCAAATTGTTGACTTTGATGCTAGTTGTTTAGTCCCGGCATTTGCTGGACCGGGTTGAGTTTGAATCGTTCTGGCTGGGAAGTCCAGCATTTGCAAATGTATTCGTAGGGTGTGAGGCCATTCAGGGTCTTCAGCCGCCGAGCATAGTTGTAGGCGTTGATGAAGTCGGCAAGGTGAGCTTCGAGCTGATCGTGTCGATCGTAGTAATAGCGTTGGACGGTCGCTTCCTTGATCGTGCGGTTCATTCGTTCGACCTGGCCATTGGTCCAGGGATGCTTGATCTTAGTCAGCCGATGCTCGATCCCGTTCTCCCGGCAGCGCATGTCGAACATATGCGTGGCGTATCTTGCTGTCGGGCCGTCCGCATAGCGCGGTGGGAAGGTGAACTGGATCCCATTGTCGGTGAGAACCGTGTGGATCTTGTAGGGGACGGCCGCAATAAGGGCTTCGAGGAAGGCCGCGGCCGAGGTCCTTCCGGTCTTCCTGGCCAGTTGCACGAACGCGAACTTGCTGGTGCGATCGATTGCGACGTAGAGGTAGAGCTTGCCTTTGGCGGTCCGGAGCTCGGCGATGTCGATGTGGAAGTAGCCGATCGGATAAGCCTTGAACTTCTTCTTCGAGGGCTTGCCACCCCCGACTTCCGGCAATCGGCTGATGCCGTGACGCTGGAGGCAGCGATGCAGGGATGACCGCGTCAGATGCGGGATGGTCGGCTGCAGCGCATAGAGGCAATCGTCGAGTGGCAGCAGCGTATGCTGCCGGAAAGCAACGATGATCGCCTCCTCCTCGATGGAAAGGACAGTCGACTTGGCTTCCTTGGGGCCAGTCGAACGATCGGTGACAGTCTCGCGCTGCTTCCACTTCGCGACAGTCTTCTGGTTGATCCCGTAGCGCTTGGCGAGACCTCTCAGGCTCTCTTGACTATTTTGTATTGCTCGACGGACTGCCTCCGTCGTGGTGGCGCAGCCGTGTAAAATCTGTCCCATAGCGCTTCCTTCGAATCGTGCGACAAGGATGCACCATCAAAGTCTGGGACTAAACACCTAGCACGACCGCTGGAGACAGAGTCAGGAATGCACTTCGCTTCCTTTGCCGAGGATAGAGCGTCGGGCGCCGGATGGAAGCGAACCGAAGTGTTGGTGCGGAAAAGTCGGAGGGCTATCGATTATCTTGAGCGCAGCTTCGAGTTCATCTCGAAGACGCTTCGTAATCCGCAGAATGCCGCTCGCGAGTTCCTCGCGGCTGATTTCTGCACCGTGAGCAACTTTTTCTTCGAGGTCGCGTATAGCTTCGTCGATCGTGTGCAGCGAGAATGTGCTAGGCATCGTCCGGCTCCGTCGTGATTAAGGGGCCGGCATCCGCCGAACCACGGCGTAAAAGGCGTCCGCTACACGGTTGAGTAAAGCGGGTGGCGTTGCGGGAAAATCTGTCCCCATCTCGCGTCTGAGCGCCTCGAATTCGGATAAGGTCGAAAGAGGGCAATCCGCCACCGCGTTCATTTTTGAGCAGATAACTTCGACCCGGCATCGCCAATCGGCCAGCTGTTCTTCAGTTCGCTGTGGCCCGTACGTGTCTTCTGCCGGTGTATGGCTTGGCCTACGGACGTAATCCGTGAATGCTTGGATTGCCGCTACCACTTCCGTCCTGGGCACGGCGCTTACTCCTATGAGTGGAGCCAGCTCGACAATGGCAGGCCCAGCGCTCTGATATGGCATGCCCGCGGGGGCGCGGCAACCCACTGGTGCTGATAGGTGCCCTCCGGTACTTTTCGACGATATTGCTTTGTTGGCCCCCTTGCGAATTAGCCCGGTCAGCCTTGCCAATCCACGGGCGAAGGCTGGCCGCCGAAGTCTGCGGCACGTGATAGGGACAGCGCGCTGCCGCGAGCTTTACGGCAGCGCGGGTGTGGCAGGGACAGCGGCGCTCGCATTGTCGGCGCCGAGGCGCGCCCGCGCTGCTTCAATCGCGGGCTAAGCCCCGTTACGGTAGTTATGCTCGTTCTGCGAGCGATAAGCTCAGGTCAGCTTATTTCGCTGCTTGAGGCTGGCCGTGTGGGGAGTTAGCGCTGTCTCCGCCCCGCTAGCTTTCCCGCTGTTTAGATCGAAGGGGCCACCCACCTCGAGCGGCCTGCCGAACCGGGGCCGGTGTGATCCTTTAGACTATCGATTACCTTGAGCGGAGCTTCGAGTTCATCTCAAAGATGCTTCGAAATCCGCAGAACGTCGCTCGCAAGCTCCTCATGGCTGATTTCTGCACCGTAAGCGACTTTTTGCTCCAGGTCGCGTATAGCGTTGTCGATCTTGTGCGGCGAGAACGTGCTGGGCATCATCCGGCTCCCCGTCTACAAGGTTATCTCTACGAACCCCAGGAAGACGAGCCGCTTGCCGGGACCGAGGACTTTCTCTGCAATGCCCACCTCGATATTCCAGCGGCCGTCGAGGCGCTGGGTCCAATACTGAATGGCGCTGCGCACGCACCTGCTGATCCCTGCTACGTGGGAGCTCATACCGGTTACGTCTTGTCCAGCCACGACGGCAGTTAACCCGACATGACACTGTTCGGTTGAAGACGCCCCCTATGTTCGGAGCCTGACACAAAGATGCGAGGCCGCCGCCGGGCCGGCGCAAAGCGCATGAATTGTCTTTGCCAAAGCTGGCACGTCAGTTGCTGTGGGTCGGCGAGGATTCAGTTCACTGAGTGTACTTCACTGCTGCACAGAACTGCTTTGATGGCGATAAGAATGCCCTCGTCGTTTCCGGGAAGTATGGCAAGACCAAACGGCCCGGGACAGATCCGAATGACGCGATTCTGGCCGCAGAGCAATTGCGTGAACGCGGGGGGGGGGCTACCAACAAGTTTCTGATTTGAGGGCCGTAGAAGGGGATGAATGGCGGGACGCGTATGCCTATAGAAACTCGATCCGGCGTGGAACGTCAACCTATCGATGCGATCAAGGCGATTGATCGCTTTGCACTATCGCATCCAGAGAGGGTTGCGCTGAGGTACAGGGCAGCCGAACTCACCTACGATGCGCTGCGATTAAGATCGGATGCCCTCGCAAGGACCTTACGAGCGCAGGGTGCCTACGATGCGGTCGTCGGCTATTGGGGTGAGCGCGACCTCGACTGGGCGACAGCGGTAGTTGCAATCGTGAAAGCTGGATCAACGTACCTGCCGCTCGATCCGTCGTTGCCGGTTTCGCGTGCATCATTCATGATCGAGCAGAGCCGCTGCGCTCTGATTGTTGGCCCACACCAGCTGGATTCGCTCGGCCTGTTCTTCCAGGCGAATAGCAAGGGCGCCACGCCATTCATGCCGATGGAGGCGGCGTTACGACAGGGTCAGACTTCGTCTGTGGTGCCATCGTCAAGTGATAATGGGCCCGCCTACATTCTATTTACGTCTGGTTCGACCGGCCAGCCTAAGGGCGCAATGATCGAGCGCGCAGCCCTCAACAATCATTTGGCGGCAAAGATTGATGCCTTAGCCCTCTCTCGGACCGATTGCATCGCTCAGACGGCATCGCACTGCTTTGACATATCGCTGTGGCAGCTGCTGGCAGGGCTTTGTGTAGGAGGCTGTGTCGCGATTATTGATGATACGACACTGAGATCGCCGGTGACCCTCCTCAAAGCAATTCAAGGTAACGGCGTGACGGTTGTTCAATTCGTTCCCTCGATGCTTGCGGTTTTTGTTGACTATCTGCAGTCGCTTGCGGCGGTTGAGCGGGCTCTGAGCTTGCGAATCATTTCTACGGTCGGAGAACCCTTAACACCCGGATTGGCCCGCGCCTGGCTTGGCTTGTATCCCGAGGTCCCCATTCTTAACCACTATGGGCCGACCGAGTGCGCGGACGGAGTTACGCATCATCTGGTTTCCGTGCCGCCTGGGCTGGCTGACTCTTATGTTCCGATCGGCGAACCGATTTCGAACCTTGAGGTTTATGTCGCCGACGGACCGCGGCTGTGCAACACGGGAGAGGTCGGCGAAATCTGTGTTAGCGGCGTTGGTGTCGCTGCTGGTTACGTCAATGACGATGTCCGCACCAAGGATGCCTTTGGGCCAAACCCGTTCTCGAGCGACCCATCCTTTCAGCGCCTATACAGGACAGGTGATCTCGGGCGCGTTCGTTCTGATGGTCTTTTGGAATGTCTCGGTCGACGGGATCGTCAGGTCAAAATCCGCGGGCACAGAATTGAGTTGGGAGAAATCGAAGCCCGCCTCTCCGCTCATCATCTAGTGCGCGGCGCCGTCGTGGTCGCCTCCTGCGCAGGCGCAAAGCTTACGGCGAGAGATATAACGAGGGCCGGGGGGGAAGAAAGTGGCTCGAGACGCCTCTTCGCGTATGTATCAGCTCCCGCTGAACTGGCGCAAAGCGAGCTTCAGGACTTTCTTGCCGAAGCGCTTCCCACCTACATGCTTCCAGAACGGATCATCCACGTCGACGATATCCCACTGACAAGAAACGGAAAGGTTGATTTTGGAGCATTGCCGGACCCGACCAGTGTCCGCCCTCTCTTGCCGACGCCATTTGCAGAGCCGCAAACAGAGCTCGAAGCCAAGCTGTGTCAGATCTGGTCCGCCGTTCTACGTATTAGGAACATCGGCGTGAATGACCAGTTCATAACCCTCGGCGGCGACTCGCTCCGGGCAATGCTCATATTGGGTCAGTTGCAGATCCAGCTCGGAGTGAGACCGGATTTCAGGCTCGTCCTGAATGGAACGATCCGATCTCTTGCGGCGTCGATCTCGGCCCAAATCGAATCCGAACCGTGCATAGCCCCGGCAACCGGAAAGCTTGCGCGATCGCCTCTGACGCGGGTTCAGGAGCACCTATGGTTTCTCTCGCAGCTCGATCCGTCTGCCCGGAACTACGTCATTCAAGGTGGAATACGAATAAGGAATCTCATCGATCTGGCCGCATTCAATCGCGCCTGGAGCGATGTCATTCATGCCCATCAGGCACTTTCGGCCCGCTTTATCGACGAGGACGGTCCGGTTCAGCTTTTTGAGGCTCCGCAATGCGCTCTTGAATTGACTGATGCATCTCATCTGACACCTCAGCAAGCGGAGGAGTTGGTCGCTGAGTTACGGCGAATGGAGCTGAACGGCAGCTTTGATCTCTGCCAAGGCCATTTGTTTCGCGCGCGCATGATCCGTTTTGGCCCTGACAATCATCTCATACTAATCACCGCTCACGAAATTATCATCGATGCATGGTCGATCTCAGTTCTACTTAGGGATCTTCGGCAAAGGTACGCGGATGCCGCGGCATTTTTGCCAGAGAACCGGGCGTCACTCTCGACTTACGCGGTCTGGGAAACACAGCACGCTACCCCAGAGGCGCTGGCCAACCAACGGAGCTATTGGCGTGGTCAAATCGGTGATAATCCGCCGGTGCTTTCGCTTGGAACGGGACGCGCGCGGCCGCAGACCAATTCCTATCGCGGCACCTCGCATCCGGTGCTGCTTGATAGCGAGCTCTCCAATCAGATACGGGAGTTTGCGTATCGACATAGGTGCACCACCTCGACAACACTCCTGGCATGCTTCAAGCTGCTGCTGCGGATGTATAGCGGTCAGGACGATATTATCGTTGGCATACCGCACGTGGTACGAGATCAACCTGGCAGCGCTGATATTGTTGGCTTTTTCCTCAATATGCTGCCAATCCGCACCGCGATCGATGTCGAGCAGTCCTTTACAGCTCATGCCTTGCGCATCCATAGCTTGGTCAGCGATGCCATCGCAAATTCGGCATATCCTTTCGGCTGGATGGTAAGGGATACCCAGCTACATCGCGAAGCGGATCGATCGCCGATCTTCCAGGTCATGTTCAACATGTACTCCGAGGCCGCGGAGCCACATGGCCCACATGAGCTGGATCTGTCATTCCGCGAATATGACACCGGCTATGTAAAATTCGACCTGACATTGTACGCACAAGAGCAGGGCGACGAAATTGCCCTTCAGCTAGCGTATGCGGAAGACATATTTTCCAGCGATCTGATTCTTCGCATGGCAGAGAATTTACGCTGTCTGATTGCAGCCTGCATTGAGAAGCCGCTTGCGCCAATTAACGATCTGAGTTGCGTCAGCGCGTCAGATATCACGATGCTGGACTCGCTGGATGGGGCGGCGCAGCCATATACGAATGAATGTCCGCTTATTGAAGCGTTCGAGCAAATAAGTGCCTCCCATCCCAACCAAGTGGCGTATTTTGGTGATTTCGGTGAAATCACATTCAACCACCTGCGTGAGCGTGTAACAGCTATCAGGTCGCAACTGTTGGCTTCGGGCCTAGGGGCTGGTGATATGGTCGCCATGCTGGTCGACCGATCGCCCGACGTGGCAGCTGTTATTCTTGCCGCACGAGCATTGCAGTCCATTGTTGTCCCTATATCCCCCGATTATCCACGTGATCGCATCGAACACATCCTCCGAGATAGTCAGGCAAAGCTGTTGGTTCACGCAAATAGGTTCGACCTCGGTTTTGACATGCCGTCGATTTGTCTATTAACCTTGGGAGGGAGCTGCGCGCCAGCGCAGAAGCTTGAGCGCGACGGCACACCGCCGGCTCAGCGAATTGCTTATATACACGTCATCTTCAACCGGAAAGGCGAAGGGGGTTCTTATACCAGAGTCGGCAATTCTCAATCGATTGCACTGGATGTGGCGACGCTTTCCCTTCGATAGTACAGACGTCATAGCTGTCCAGAAGTCCGCATCACTTGTCGCCTCCGCTTGGGAGTACCTTGGGGGACTTCTGAGAGGTGTACCCGCGCTGATCCTGACCCAAGAGCAGTTGCTGGATCCAGATCTATTGTTGTGCACGCTGGCTAGACATCGCGTGACACGCTTATTTGCCTCGCCGCCGCTTTTGTCCGGCCTCATTGCTTCCCAGGAACGGCACCCGCAACCGACGACCTTGCGGTTGGTTACAAGCAGCGCTGAACCGATGCCTTCCTCGCTCCCCGTTCGCTGGCGTGCGCATTTCCCGGACGTGCCCTTGTGGAACTTCTATGGTGCTACGGAATGTGCATCCAATGCAGCAGTCTATGATACGTCGGACCACGACGGCTCGTCGCTCGTCCCTGTTGGGCGTCCAATCGATAACGTCAAGCTCTACGTGCTCGATGCTCATTTGAAGAGAGTCCCTGTCGGAGCTTCTGGCGAATTGTGCATCGCGGGACGCTGCTTGAGCGCTGGGTACTGGCAGGATCAAGATCGGACCAACCGCTGTTTCGTACCCAATCCGCATGATCACGGACAATACAGCGTTCTTTATCGAACTGGCGATATCGCACGCATCTCAACCAGCGGTCTCCTCCAGATTTTCGGCCGCTCGGACAACCAGATCAAGGTTCGCGGCTTTCGTATCGAGCTGGAGGAGGTCGAAACAGCCCTCGAGTCACATCCGGCAATCGCAAAGGCTGCAGTCTTCGCAGAGGGCATGGATGACCAGCGTCGCTTGAGCGCAAGCGTGGTTCCGGCTCGCGAAAGTCTAAGTTCTGGAGATCTTGTCACCCACCTGCGCCAAACATTGCCATCCTACATGATTCCCTCCGCCTTCCGTTTGGTTGACAGCATCCCCCTTACGGCGAGTGGAAAGGTAGATCGAGCTCGATTGTCGTCCGTTCCTTACCGCGAATTCGGGCCTTCTCGATCTGCTGAACCTTGCACGAGGGAGGAGCTTATCCTTGCTGGGATCTGGCAGGATCTATTAGGCGCTAAGCGGGTCGGAATCGATCGGAGCTTCTTTGATATCGGCGGAAACTCGCTTCTGAGCGTGCGCTGCGTCACGCTGGCGCGCAAAGCGGGGTTAAATCTCACTGTCAATCAACTCTATCGAACACCCACCATCAGGGAATTGGCGGCAGCGGGAGCGGCGGTTACACTGCATAGCTCCCCTTCCGCAGATGGCTCATTGCGAGTTACCCCCGCAATCTCATCTTGGAACCGTCTTTCAGGCTTTGACGAGCATTTCAACATCGGCGATCTGTTCTTCTTGCCCGGCGTGGTCCTGAATATCACGCTCCTGGAGCGTGCCCTTACCCAGGTCATAGACAGGCACGAAGGCCTCAGACTCCGTATTACCCGAATCGACGATGGTCTACGCCTGACAATAAAACCTTCTGTGGCCCAACGCCTCGTTGAGGAAATCGATCTTGTCGGAATGACCGGCCTACAGCAGCGTGAGGCCATCGAAAGCATCTCTGCAAGACGTCAACATACCTTTCGGTTTGATGGCCAGACGTCTCTTGTTCACGTCACGGCGTTCCGCACATCGGAAAGGGGCGATTACTATCTGCTGGTCTTGATGCATCATTTTGTGGCGGACGGGATAGGCTATCGATTGTTCTTGGAAGCATTGGATGCGGCGTACAACGCCCTTGCCTCAGGCCACGCCGTGAGCGGTCCCGAGAGCATACAAACGCTCTCTGGATGGTTGAAGCGCCTCGAGCACTACGCTAACAGCGAAGCGCCAACCGAACTCAAATACTGGGAGAGCATCGACTACGATCAGTTCGATTTGCACGTCAGCGACACTTCATCGGGCGGCGCGAGCTTTTCGGAAGTGAGTGCGAGAGAGCTTTACTATGCACGTCTTGAAGGCCGCACGGATGAGGCGAACTGCCAAGCGCTTTGGGAAGATCAGGCCAAGTACCATTTCGAGATTGATAGAATCGCCACAGCTGATCTCCTCAATATTGCAGCCAGATCTGCGGACTGTCAGGACTTTGATGTGTTTCTTGCCGCCATATCTGGTTCCTTTGGACGCGTTTTCGGCAACTATTCGCTCTGGATTGATAGCCTTATTTCAACCAGAGGTCGGCTCTTTGATGATCTCGATCCATCTCAGATTATCGGGGTTGTCAGCGAGATGGTTCCGCTTCCCTTGATTCTCGCGAGATCGGATCTCCGTGCCGATCGTGCTCGTTCAATATATCGCCAGCGCAATGCCATGCCCCGCAGCGGCATAGGCTTTCGGGCCATGAAATTCCTAAATCGAGATCCAGCCGTGCGGAGCCGGATCGATCGCCTGCCCTTACCCAAAATTGGATTGAATTATCGAGCGGGTTTGCAGCGCCACTTTCCACGACGTCTCCTAACCAAGGCACCTTCTCCACTCTGGATTGGCCAAGATGTAGATGAGGCGGCTGTGAAATACCTCTTTTGGTTCAGAGTCGGATATCGAGACGGCCGTCTACAGATCGATACGACGTACAATTCGACCAAGCTCGGCTATGAAATGACCCGCAATCTTTGCACGGTGTTGCAACGGGAGCTGTTGCAGACGATCAAGGAATTCGGAAAAGTGGACGACGCAGTAATCCATGGATAATCCAGATACGGATTTCGCCGTCGAGAACGATCGCGATGTAATGCCAAGGAATAAGCAGCACATCAATCTATCGGACCCCAACCTTTCGAGCCTTATGCTGCGGCTCGCCATTCCGTCTATTATTGGCTTATCGATCAACGCGTCTCAGCAGGTCGTCAACTTTGTCTTTGTTGGCGCACTTGGCGTGCAGGCGATGGCAGCTGTCAGCATGACCTTGCCCATCGTGGTCTTGCTTACGGCAGTCGGACAGGGAATCGGGGTTGGAACAGCGTCGTTCATATCTCGTCATTTTGGCGCTGGTGACTACCTGGAGGCGAGCCGAGGCGCGAGCACCGCGCTCGCGCTCGCCGCGCCAATCGGCATCACCTTGACTGTCGCTTTGCTTCTAAACCTGCGAGGGATCTTTGTAACGCTCGGAGCAACTCCAACCATTGCGCCCATGGCGCTCGACTACGCGGCGACGCTTTTGTTCGGGTACACCGTGATGCTTCTAAACATGGTCAGCGGCTTCATCGTCAGAGCCGAGGGTAACACACGATTCAGCATGTGGACGATGATGACCGCCTTCATCCTGAACGCGGTGCTCGATCCGGTCTTCATATTCTTACTAGACTTGGGCGTGCGAGGCGCAGCCCTCGCAACGCTGGTATCTCAGATCGCAGCCATAAGCCTCTATATCGCGTATTTTATGAATGATCGCGGAACAGTCCGCGTCAGGGCATCTCACATCTCGGCGCGAGGAGATCGCATCAGACAGCTCGCATTCATAGGGGCGCCGGCGAGTATAACCAGCATTTTATCTGCCGTTAGCTTTATGCTCTTATACGGAGCTGCTGCGCCGTTCGGCGACGATTCGATCGCCGCCGTGGGAATAGCTGTGCGATTGCTGACGATCGGCGCACTGCCTGTCACCGGCTTCTGTATAGGCTCTCAAGCCGTCCTGGGTTTCGGTTGGGGCGCACGAGACTTTGCTCGCGTATTGAAGGCTGCGAAGTTGATGCTTTCGATGACTGTCGCTCTTTCCGTTGCCTATTCTGCGGCCATTGTGATTTTTGCCCGGCCCTTGGTCGGGCTGTTCAGTGATAGCGAGAATGTCACGAAAATTGCGGTCTCGACCTGCATC
This sequence comes from Bradyrhizobium sp. WBAH42, assembly GCF_024585265.1. Lineage (NCBI taxonomy): Bacteria > Pseudomonadati > Pseudomonadota > Alphaproteobacteria > Hyphomicrobiales > Nitrobacteraceae > Bradyrhizobium > Bradyrhizobium sp. WBAH42. The sequence continues at coordinate 7,936,267 of NZ_CP036533.1, read as the reverse complement.
GTCTTCCATCTCTTTTTTGGGCTTTTTGGTATTCAGAGCGTCGTGACAACGATGCTTCAGTCGTTCGGGAGAGCACGACTCAGTGCAGTTGTTTCGTTGGCGAGGCAGGGATATCTCTTCATACCGGCCGTACTGCTGTTCCCGCTCATGTGGGGTTTCAACGGACTTTTGGCCAGTCAAGCAATCGCTGAGCTGGGCACCGGAATGATCGCGCTATTTGTCATGTTCCACCAATTCGCTCAGATCGGACGAGCGCTCCGGCACCCCGCTTCAAAAGCGATCGAGATCGCGGGTTGAGCTGACAACGGACATCATCGGGAATCCAGCGCATCGAGCCTACGTAGCCGAGGAGGCGTTGCGCTCCAAGAAAATGACGAGCGTAACCGGATTCGAGATCACCTGGGGGAGATGGTCCGCGGGACGGTGGAAGAGCCACTGAACGCGATGCTGGAGGCCGAAGCGGACGAGCTGTGCGGGGCTGGGCGGTATGAGCGCAGCCCGGCCCAGCAGGACACGCGGGCAGGCAGCTACGAGCGAACGCTGCACACGAAGGCGGGCGACTTCAATCTGAAGGTTTCGAGACGGCGATTATCGAGCGCTACCGAAGGCGGGAGAGCTCGGTCGAGGAGGCGCTGATCGAGATGTATCTGGCCGGGATTTCGGTTCGGCGGGTCGAAGACATCATGGAGGCGCGGTGGGGCACCCGGGTCAGCCCGAGCACAGTGTCGAATCTGAACAAGAAGATCTATACCAAGATCGAGGCGTGGCGGAATCGCAGGATCGAAGGCGAGCATCCGTATCTCTACCTCTACGGCATCGTGATGAAGCGCAGCTGGGGCTGGTGAGGGTCGCAACGTGTTGCTGCTGGTGGCCTCGGCGATCAATGCTGAGGGGTTCCGGAAGATCCTCGGCATCTGTGAAGGCGCCAAGGGCGAGGACGGAAACCCGGCTCATGCGTCGTCGCCCAGGCTACGGATAATTGCGACCGCGCGATACTGCGATTCCCCGCCCAGCGTATCGACCGGAATGGCATGCGCGGCGGCGAGATGGAGCAAGTGCCCCACATCGGCGTCCTCGAAATCGCGAACCAGCAGCCGTTCCGGCACCCGCCGCAGCAGGGCGCGCGTCGCTTCGGCTATGCCGGGCTTGATCCGGTTGCGGTCACGCGTTCCGCTTTCCGCCAGCAACTGCCGCATCATCGCCTCGCATTCCTGTTTCAGCGCCGCTCGGCGGGCGCCGTGCCCGTCTACCGGTTGCGGTATCGCCGCAGCGGCCAACGGCGCGATCGTGTCCACGAAGGCACGTGAGAGATCAGCACCGGCATATTGCGGGTAGGTGACACAGGCGTGGAAATCGCCCGGCCCCACCGACGCGGCGTTGAGGATCGAGCGACTGACCAGGCCCGAAACGATGCCGTTCAGCAAGCCCGAGGCGATCAGATAATCATCCGCCGTCGCGGCGATGTCTGCCTGTCCTGCAGGGTCAGCAATCACGGCTAAGTCCGGTGTGAAGCCGAATGGCGCATTGGTCAGGGCCGCGCGAAGTTCGCCGGCAATCGCCCCCTTGCCGGTCCAGCCATCGACAAACACCGCGTCGCGCGGATCGTGCCGGCCGGCGATATGCGCGAGCGCGACGCGGTCGACACCCCGATCGCGGATAATGCTGATTGAATAATGGGCTGCGCGATGTCCGTGCGCCCGCAAGGTCCGCGCGAGCAAGACGCCGATCGGCGTCCCCGCACGCGCCAGCGAGACGATTACCAGCTCGCGCCCCGGCCTGCGTGCGGCGAGCTGCGCAGCGAGGGTGGCGACATCCTGCGCCAGGCGGGCACCGTTCCGCGCAAGCGCGGCGTGATAGAGGGATAGATAGCTGTCGTCCGGCACCCTCTCCGGCGCGATCATCTCCGAATAGTGGTGGCGGCCGGACTGGATCGCCGCTTCCTTTTCGGCGACGGAAGTCGGGGCCATTACCACTGGCTTGAGCAGGAAGGTGACGTCGGCCGGGTCGTAGCTGCCCGAGAACGGGGGCGCGACCTCAGTCCGCATGGAACATGCCGCCGGCCAGCTGCGAACGGGTGGGCATCATGGCGAAATCGCAAAGGCCCATGAAGGGCGCATCGGTGCGGCTGTCGCCGATGCCGATTACCGGCGCATCAGGGAAGCGTGCGCGGAGGCCGGGTAGGATATATGCCACCGCATGGGCCTTGCCGAGATAGGGTGGCGTCAGCGCCACGTTGTTGCCGTTGCGGTGGTCCGTCCAGCCCTTGGGCAAGGACGGCACGGCAGCGTCGACCACCGCAAAAAGTGCCGCGGCATCCGCATCTTCATGCTTGGCCACGGTGTAGAGCGGCAGCGCGTCCTCGACCAGCACACGGGCGTTGACCGCGATGCCGCGGTCGCGCGCCCTGCGCCTGATCGCCTCCGCCAGGCCAGCAAGCTGCGACGCGAAGGGCGCGGCGCGGTCGGCGATCGTCGCAGCCCAGTCCATGTCGACCTGACCGCTGTCATCCAGCACGACGCCGCCATGCGCGCACACCGCTGCGCGGAATGGAATGCGCGCCCGCCGCAATGCGTCCAGGCTGCGGGCGGTGACGGGGACGAGATGCGTCGTATCGGCCAGCCATTCCAGGAACTGCATCTGCCGCGGGGTCGCATAGCTCAGCGGCGATCCGTCGCGCGCGAAGCCCAGCGGCGTCAACCGGTCGGCCGGCAAATCGGGCGGGCATTTGCGCAGCGTCTGGAACAGCGTGTCGTCCAGATCGACCAGGGCGATGGCACGCGTCATGCCGTCCAGCCGATCAGTTCGGCACGGAGAGCGGCAATCAGCCCGGGGTCGATTGTCGCCGCGCCGGTCTCATGCGCGATCCAGTTCGCGCGTCCATCGGCCCGGTCGGCATTGTAGAGGTAATTGGGCACGCCCGTTCCATAATTGTCGGCAAAGCGGAGCTTGGTCGCCATCGCGGCACCGGGGAGTGCGGGGCTTCGGCCGGTCGCCTGCACGACGACATCATGCCCTTCTTCTGCGAGGCGTTCCGCCAGCAGGAATGGGGGATAGGTGAACTCGCCGGTTCCGATGATCCGCAGTGGGCCGAGGATCTCGGGCACAGCGGTATCGGGTTCGGGCAAGACGGGCCGGTCGAGTCCCAGCCGACCGAAATTGCGATGCGTCGCCATGCGCCCGAGTGAAGCGGCAGCGGTGTCGAACGCGCTGTTGAGCACCGTCGTCGTCTCCTGCGTCCACTCCATGCGTCCGCGCAGCAGCGCCGCGATGCACGTGGGACGCGGCATGCGTGCTTGCCACGCCTTGCCGGCCGACCAGTCGGTCAGCGTCGCTACCGCCATCGCTTCGATCCGCGGCCAAGCAGTGGCGAGCGCCTGGGCGAGGTTGCAAAGGGTCGTTCCTGTCGAGATCTCGTCGTCGACCAATACCAGTGATCGCGGCTCCGGAAGCGCCGGCCTGTAGATCAGATGCGCGGAGGCGTGGCTGTGCGGTTCTTCGAAGCGGCACAGCAACGGATGATCCAGTTGCTGTCGCGTCGAATGCAGGAAGTGGATGTCGACCCGGCCCGTTGCGAGGCGAAATTCCTCGTGCACCGTCTGGGCAAGGCACACGGCGGTCTCGGCCAGGCCGACGACGAGCACCGGCCCCGGTAGATCGTCAGGAAGCCGCGCCGCGAGATCGCGGGCGCTCTGCCGCATCATCTGCGGCGTGGCGGGCAAATGGCGCCCTAGCACGCGGGATACGACCAGGAACCCCCGCCGCGGATTTTCGCGCGCCGCAAACGCGCAAAGGCTGTCCAGCGGCCAGGCTGCCTTGTCCACGGCGATATCGAGCCGGCCCGTAGCCAACTGGATCGACTGGGTCCTGTCGGCGGCGGTCAACATTCGCAGGTGACGCGAGCGATCATGTCGCGGGCTTGGCGGACCCACGTCTGCGCGGCCAAGCAGCCGCGCTTTGTGCGCCATCTGCGGCTCAATGCCAAACGAATCGAGGAAGCTGAGCATCAAGTACGCTCCACGTTGCTTGAGCGATAGCTCGCGATCCCCACAACGGCGATTGCAGGGTTTTGCGTTCTCGCCTCGGTGATGTTCGCAAAACGACGATCGGAAGGAAGGGTAAAGCGAGAGCGGATATTGAATTGAGGGTATGTCCCTCGGATTCGAGGGTGCATTTCAGCCGCATCTTTTACATCGAACCATGCGACGTACCTGCCGCCCCAAATTTCGATGATCTCCTTCAAAGGGCACGCTAGGCGCAGCTTTCTCTTGGTTATTATTTGCGCGCGTCTAGCCATTGATAAGCAATCCTGACGCTGTCGTCGTTTTCGTGGAGAACGTTTGCATGTTGATACCTGACGCGCTTTTTGGCGTCCGCAATTTCGGCGGCGGTCAGCACGATTGAAGGCTCCTCGGACATGCTTCGCGCCGACTGCTAATCAGTCTCGCGAGATTAGCTGTCACGGTTGTCCGGGGTTACTGTCAAGTCTGGTAGTAGTCGAGCCCTTCCAAGAACTTGACGGTAACCGTAGCTTTGATAGTTTCTCGCGTCACCGATGGTTCGCCAACCAACACGCTGAACTTCACCCCGTTTTCACTGGACACCCGCGTTAGCCGGAGGAGCTAGGCCTGGTCCTAGGCATACGCCTATGTCTGAGATGTTTTCGAAGGTGGAAGTCAACACCGGCGCTGCCGTGCTGGCGTCGGTTTACGATGGCTTCCACGGAACTTTCATCCAGCGCCGGTTGGAGGTTGGTACGCCAAGTGACACGGGTGGAGCAACGGACGATCGGCGGAGCTGGTCGACCCGATAGCGATTTCGCAATCGATGCGAAGAAGGAACCAACATATGGTCGCGTCTTTGCGCGGAGTTTCCATTTCAGCTTTCCTGGGATCGATCGCATGGATGCGATTGTATAGACCATGAGCCGTTTCCATATTGGCCCGCGCGTCGATGCTTTTCGCGACGTTCTCGCCTTCACTGGCAGCCACTGGAGCTGGCAGCCGGCCCGGGTCGCAATTATCATGATCGCGATGTTCGCCTGCACATTGGCTGACGTGCTGACGCCGCTCTATACGGGCCGGCTGGTCGACGCAGTTGCGAACGCAGCTGCAACGGAGGCCGTCGCATGGCATGCCGCGCTTGCCGCGTTCTACATGCTGGTTGGGCTCGCACTCGGAGCCATTGTTATGCGTCACGTTGCCTTCACCTGCATCATCGATCTGACGCTGAAGATGTTGTGCGGCATCTCGAGCGACGCATTTGATCGGGTCCAGCGCTTTTCGACCGATTGGCATGCCAACGGTTTCACCGGCTCGACGGTACGCCAGATCACGCGCGGCATGGGCGCGCTCGACCTATTGAACAGCACGATCCTCATCGCGTTGTTCCCCTCGCTCATCATGCTCATCGGTTCGGCCGTGCTGCTCGGTTGGCACTGGCCGATGATGGGCCTTATCATTGCCTGCGGCTCTCTCGCCTATGTCGGATTGACGATCACGTTATCACTCAGATATATCGCGCCGTCGGCGAGCCTTGCGAACAGCTGGGATAGCAGGCTTGGCGGCGCGCTCGCCGACGCGATCAGTTGCAACCCGGTGGTCAAAGGCTTCGCAGCCGAACAACGGGAAAACGAGCGCCTCGCAAAGGTCATCGCGAAGTGGCGACGTCGGATGCGTCGGAGCTGGGTGCGTGGAGCGATCAGCGGCACGATGCAAGGCGCAACTCTGCTCGCGCTCCGGGCGGCGGTGATCTGCTATGCCTTGCTTCTGTGCTCACGCGGCCAGGCAACCGCGGGCGATATCGCCCTGGTGCTTACCTCTTTCTTTGTGCTGCAGGGTTACCTGCGCGACGTGGGCATGCACGTCCGCAACGTGCAGCGCTCAGTGAATGATATGGAGGAGCTGGTCTATATCCAGAGCCAGCCGCTCGACATTGCTGATTGTCCCGAGGCTAAGCAGATCCGGATCATGAAGGGTCGCATCGATTTTAAGAAAGTCCATTTCCACTATGGAAATGATGGATTGCCGCTCTTCAGGGACTTCTCAGTGTCGATAAAGGCCGGCGAACGGGTCGGTCTGGTCGGCCCCTCCGGCTCCGGCAAGACCACATTTGTGAAGCTCATCCAGCGGCTTTACGACGTGAACGGCGGTCGGATCCAGATCGATGAGCAAGACATTTCGAAGGTGACGCAGGCTTCGCTGCGCTCTCAGATTGCGGTTGTGCAGCAGGAATGCCTCTTGTTCCACCGAACGCTAGCCGAGAACATAGCTTACGGCCAGCCGGGCGCCAGCCAGGCCGAGATTGAGGAGGCAGCACAACTCGCCAGCGCGCATGAATTCATCGCGCGCCTGCCGAAGGGTTATGGTACGCTGGTCGGTGAGCGCGGCATAAAGCTTTCCGGTGGCGAGCGCCAGCGGGTGGCGATCGCGCGCGCCTTCCTTGCGGACGCGCCGATTCTAATTCTGGACGAGGCAACCTCGAGCCTTGATACGGAGTCGGAAGTGCTGATCCAGAACGCGATGGAGCGGCTAATGGTCGGGCGCACCACGCTGATCATCGCGCACCGGCTCTCGACCGTGCGCGCGCTCGATCGGCTACTCGTCTTCGATCGCGGCCGTATCATCGAGGAGGGCGACCACGCCGCGCTAATTCATCTAAACAGCGGCATCTACCGCCGTCTTTTCGAGCGGCAGCGCTGGAGCGTGGCTAAGGAGCTGCTTTGAGGCCGATGCGAAGGGTCGGATGAGGCGTGATTCACTCGTTTTTGCGAGGGATCTCAACGGTTTTGTGAGGCGCGGCGACGGGCTCGTGAGTCAGCGGTATGAGCTCCCACGTCCGCGGTCATCAACGTGCGTGGCGGATCCTGCATCCACTATCGGCGCAACGCCTCGACGGCTCCGCTGGGATATCAAGGTGAGAGCCACGGAGAAAGTCCTCGATCTCGCGGCCGCTTCGCGACGGTCCGAGCAGCGGACGGCTCTGATCGTCGCGACTGTGCCACAGGATGAGCGTCAAAGGAACTCCTTGGTGCATTGAGGCGCGAAACTAACCATGGTGCAGCGGTTTCGCCCGATCCGCATCCCTGTGACGCTCGCTGCCTTCTTGGCGCATGTCGTGTTCCCGACTGTTCGATTGGTCGTGTTCGCAACGTGATGGTCGAGCGGCCCGCTGCACGTGCCCTGTCAAGCTGCAAATGCTGCGCGCGGTTGGCCCGAGGCTTGCGTCTCCTGCGTTCTCGGCAGCAGCAGTTGCTGACCGGCAAGAGTGCGAAAGGAGAAAGCATGGAAAGCGATGTATCAGCCTATGGCGTGAACGAATTGACGAAGCATGTGCGACTTCGGGAGGTCACGACGTGATGCCGCCCCACTGTCACCCCGGTGATTGGAACGTCCCAGGCTGCCCGGAGCTCAATAACTAAGCGCAAACATTTTGGCGAGCCGGTGAGCGGTACGCGATACCGTTCACCGTCTCATTTCAGTCCGATGAAATTACAGACGTAGTGCTTCGCCAAGCTTAAGAAAACGGCTCTGTCTCGGCTGCGGGGCCAAGGTGTCGCCGGTGTGCGGCGAGGCCCTTATTTGATCGGATGAATGAGTGCAAAACGGCTTTCCTTGGTATTCGGCGCAATTGCGAGTCTCTTCTCTCTCTCTCGTCTAGCCGAAGAACGGTATCCCTCCGGCGGCGAGCGGCTTGGTGACGACGTTGAGCGGATCGACGATGCGGCCAGCCGTGCCCGCGACCTTCGCGGACTTGCCTACGAGCCCCGGCAAGCGCGCCAGCGCGGTCTCGCCGCCCGTGAGCACGGTCGAGATGTCACCAAATACACCGGCAGGGTCTTCCGCCAGCGCGCGCTGTGAGCTGATCAGCGCCAAGCGGATCAAGGCCTACAAATTCGACACCCGGACTCTCGTTGACCTAGATTCCATCGATACCATGTTCGCCTCACTGCCGGAGATGTAGCAGTGGGGACTGCCATGATCCATGTGAGCTGGATAGATCGCGGCAGCGAGGCGACGCAGCCGCCGAACCCCGATTATCTGGACGGCGTCGACCTTGATCTGATGCGCGGCGCCAACCCGTTCTGCGAAACGCCGTTGCCGTATCCGGCGGAGCGCTGCGGCTATTACACCATCGTCTGCGACGTGTGCGGCTTCACCGCCATGATCACGACGGCAGGTAGGCCGGACGATCCGCCGAGCATCAAGCTCCCTTGCAAGCTGGAGCCGGTCAAATGGCGCTGACCGCATTCAAGCGCCTGCCGGTGTCAGCGAGCGGGTTCTATGTCCTTTGGTTCGTCGCGTGGATCGACAGAGAGCCCGATTTCCGTGTGATCGGTCCCGGCAAGCTCGCGCAGGCCGTCAATCGCAAGCTCTGCTGGGTTTGTGGCCAGCCGCTCGGTGTCTACAAGGCGTTCCCCATCGGGCCGATGTGCGCGATCAACCGCAACATCTCGGAGCCGCCGTCGCATTGGAAATGCGCCGAGTATGCGGTGCAGGCCTGTCCCTTCCTGTCGAACCCGCGCATGCGGCGCAACGAAAAGGATCTGCCGCCCGATCACTTCGAGCCTGCGGGCCACATGATCCGTCGCAATCCCGGGGTGATCGGCATCTGGGTGACCAAGACCTATAGCGCGGAGCGGGTCGGCCATTCCGGGCGTCCTCTTCCGGCTGGGCCATCCGGAGCGCGTCGGGTGCAATGCGCCTACATTCACCGGAGGAGGCTTTGATCTGCAAGAAGTCTCGCTTGAAGTCGTCCGCGGTCGGATTGGTCTCAGAAGGGAAGTACGACCCCGGCACCTGGCAAGTGTCTATCCTGACACTGCAAGGCCAAAATGGAGTACGTGTGCTCCCTCGCTGGGAAGCGTTTGATTGCCCCCCACATCCACGCTGTTGTGGAGCCGGGCCTTGCCCCCCTTGAGAATGGCGGAGTTCTCCTCGGCTGGCGCGCGGGGGAAGACCGGGTGGTAATCGACCTTCGCGGTCCCGGCCCGCACGCCCTTCATGGGCCGACACTGTTTCGTGCCTGATCACGCTTGGCATCTCGCAGAGATTCGGCGGGCTTTTCAGGATAGCGGGGGTGACGTTGATGCGATTGGCACTCGCATCCTGGTGGCGTCGCGGCAATGAGCGATCTGGACTCGGCTACGCTGCGGCGCATTGCTCGCCGCGTGTCTCATGCTGATCGTGGCAGGCAGCGAGATCAATCAAGACTGGTCAGCGCGTTGTTGGAAAGGGCGCATTGATGGGCGATTTCCGAGGCGCCGCTTGGAGGCACAACCACAGGAGCTAAAATTGTTCGATCCGCCACACGGTTGGGCAACCGTCCGTCACGATGTGTCAGCCGACGCTTACTTGGCGTGTAAGTTGCCGGCGAGCCCAACGCCTACCAGCCGAAGAAGCTGACGCCCTGAAGCGCGGTCGATAGGGCAGAGTGTGATTTTCGAGGTCAAGGCCGAACATGGCTGATGTGCGGATTGACACGTCGCAGTGGGAGGGCGAGTACGGGAAGAAGCCAAGTGGACGCCGCTATTGGCGCTTCCGGATCGTCTCGCCCCGTACTACGGTCAAAGAATATGAGTTAGGACGGATTTCCCCGCCGCGCGCATGCTGGCGTGGTCGCCACTCGAGGGCGCGATCGCGCCGGCTGAGGTGCTGCGAACGCAGTGTATACCTGACACGCAGATCGGCATGCGTTGGCAAGACCTTGAACTGTCTGCCATCGACCGTGGCGAGAAAAGCATGGCGATCACCCGTCCCGAAGCCCCATCCGGCGCCTGATCGAGCTGGGCCTGAAAGTGCACCCCAAGTGAGGCCAAGTGAACCTCATAGTTGAGGAGCTCGTCGCGAGGGATGAGCCACCGACCGAAGTCGTCGCTTTCCGCCATAGCGGCGTCAAATGGAATGAGACTGAGACGCCGCGCCAAGTCGCGATGGCCTGATACGAACGCTTGCCGCTGGCTTGCCTGCGGCAAGCAGGCGCGGCGCGGCAATCCGCTGCTTCCTTGAACTCACGACCACGGAAGATACAGCGCGGCGAACAGCACCAGGACGATTAGAATGCACGCCCACGCAATTGCTAGCGCCTTATCCATCGGCCGACTCCCCCGATCTCCTCGGCCGCCCGCCTGTCTGAGCGGTCCTCGGCAAGCCGACGCGCGCTTCAGGTCCACCATCGTGGCGATGAGCCTGCTACACAAATGTGTCCTGCAAGAGGCCAGCTCGGCCCCCATCCAATCCGGTAGTTGAGGCGACCGCGTCAGGTTGCAAACTCCCTCCCGGCGTGGACACGCGTTTCCAGAACCTGGGGAGAAAGACCTTATGGTTCGTATTCAACATATCGTCACACTCCACAATGACGAATGGAGGGTTTTCGTAAATGGCAAGCACTCCGCCCCATACGCTACTCAAAAAGAGGCAATCCGCGCCGCGGTCGATGCCGCCCACGTGGACGGAAAGGCAGGGCACGACGCTCAGGTTCTGGTTCAAGCGAAAACCACCAATTTAGAATCGAGTGGACATATGGCCACGACCCATACCCACCAGCCGGCTAATCGCGGACGACATATGGGATCGGCGCCGACCAATCCTGGTAGGTTGCCTTGCAGTTCTTCTCCGCGATACTTGGTAGTACCCTTTGGGAGTTCAGCCTCTCAGCGGGCCGAGGTGGCCAGCCTTGCTACCTACGAGGGCGACGGCTGATGGTAGGGACAGTGCTTTCGGGGGCGTGAGCGCCGAATCACGTCCGCGCTGGCCGTTTTTCTCAGCTTTGATGGCGCGGCCGTCCATACATCGACGATCAGCCGCGCCCGTTGGCGAGCCCCGGGCTAGCCCCCAAAGTAGTCGATTGGCCTTCGCATAGCTTTCGCGCCCGCATAGGTTGAGCATAAACGCCCCCTGAGCACAAAAGGCTGGAGCATTTCCAATGAACATCGATCTCGCGGCGGTGCTTACTAAATTTCAGAACATCTCGCCCGGTGCATTTGTCAAGCTCGATATCTCGATTGAAGGCGGATCATTCGGCATTTTTGTAGAGGAGGCCGCGGCAATCAGGGCATGGTTACCTTTCCCGCCACGCCACCTGCTGGCCGGCGGTGAGCTCGTTATGGGCGCCATTGCCGGTGTAGCTCCAGGCGCCGTTGGCATCGATCGTGAAGTCGCCGTAGGTCCCGGGAACATTGCTCTGCGCTACGACATGGGCCTGACCCGTGTCGGGATCCACAATCGTCAGCTGGCCGCTCGTGTTAAGTGCGGCGCCGGCATTGCCCTCGGTAATGGACTTCGCCTCGGATGAGACCGTGGCCGCATCGTTGGTGCCGGTGATCGTGACCGTCACCGTCTGGGTAGCTGTCGAGCCGTGACCGTCCTCGATCGTCACCACGAAGCTCTCGGTGACGGTCTGGCCCGCGGCGAGGTATTGCGCAGCCGCGTTGTTCAAATTGTAGTGCCACTGCACCGCGCCGTTGGCGGCATTGGCCGCCTCGTTGACGGGATCGAGCGAGAAAGTGCCGAGCGAAGTCGTGTTGGAAGAGGCTGCCGCGAACGAGGCCGAATGCGTGTCGCTGAGATCGGCGTCGTTGAAGCTGATAGTGCCGGCCGCGCTCTGCGAATCCGAGAGATCCGGTGTGGCATTCGCGTCTTCTACCACCGAGCCGCTCTGTGGACTTGATGTGGCGAAGACCGAATCGTTTGCGCCGTTGAACTGGAGTGTCACCGTCGCCCAGCTGAGCGTGCCATTGCCCAGTTGGATTGCGTAGGTGAATGTGTCAGTCAACATTTGCCCGACCGCCAGCGCCTGAAGCTGAGCGTTGATGTCGCCCTTGTCGTAATGAACGGTGCCGTCCGACTCGATCCAGATGCGGGCACCGAGCGCGCTGCGGTCACGGGTTCCAGCCATGCCGGCGGCGTCACTGCTGTACGCCACGTCCTTGACCAGCAGGTCAGCAGGTGCGTAGCTCTTGGTGGACGCGGAGGCGCTCGTGCCGTCGTCCAGCGAAAACAGCGTCTTGGCCGCGCCCCCGAGGTCATTTGCCAGCACGTTCAAGATGAGAATGTCGCTGGCCTCTTCCGTAAACGAGAAAATGTCCGAGTTAGCTTGCGGAGTATTGCCGAACGAAACCGTGCTGCCGCCGCCCGTTGTCTGCGTCGCCATAGCTCAAATCCTCTGGGTGATGCGCCGCCCGCATTCACGGACCGGCAGAAATTGCACAATTGCGCGGGGATGATCGCCCGTTGGCTTGCCTATGCTGTTGAAGAAAAATGCCCAGCTGCTTAGGATGCCTACCGTCCTGCTCAGCGCTTCGAAAATGTGCCAAGAGAACACGTGCCGCTCAACTCCGCTCGAGGCTAGAGTCGCTCCGAGCCCGCGAGCGGATGTCGTGCGCACGGTCGCGCACCTGACAGCCGCCATGTTTGCAAACCGCAAACTTGGCTGGATCGAAGGATTGCAAATTGACGAAGAAGAATTCGAAACTGCCCGAGCCCCGCCGGACATTGCTACAAAATGCGTGCACGTCATTCGCAACCCTCGTCTGCCAATGCCGAGCAGAGAGCGTCGCCGCAAAATCAATTCACGCAAAACCGATAGCGCTCGCTCGGAGGGTGTTACGTCCACCAGCGACCATCGATCAATTGCTGCCAAGCTGCGTGAAAAGATCTGGAGCGGTATCCCCCTTGCCCATCGTGATCGGTGCTTGGCCGGCCACGTCTTGGCAATTTACTGATTCTGCAATATTCGCGGCTTCAGAAGCGACGACCGTGACTAGGAAGCGCCACGATCATTCAATCTCGATTAAATCGAACCTATTTTGAATTAAAGCCACTGTCCATTTATTTATCTCTTGATTTTTTTGATTAATGCATCAAATTAATGACAATAAGGCTTTTGCGCTCCTCCTTGCGAGGCCGACACCGGAGTTCTACGGCTTGTCTCCCAGATGCTTTCGGTTCGCGATCTTTGCTTCGCTGCGACGCGTCGCCAACCAGCCAGACCGGGGTGATCACAACGCTTGAACTAACGCGGCGGCGAGACCGGCCGCCTATTCAGGATCGCGCGTTAGCTCCGACTTTCATTCGACGTTGCACTTCGGAACACCGCAACGAGTCGATCGCCTTCCCAAAGCTCAACGTCGTGCTCGTCATGCATTTGCTCGGCTCGGCGCCTCGCCGTCTGCTCGTCAATGCAGTCGAGCTTGGCAGCGCAGATCACTTGCCGGCTGCCGTCCACCACGAACACCTTGTACCGCATGATGCAGTCCGATCCAAAAGGGTGATCATCATCGTACCCGAATGTCCGGTTAAGGCAGTGCCAAACTAAGTGCGACGCAACGGAATCATTGTACGTGTGGCGGTTCGGCTATACCCATGCCTGGAGGCACGGCCATAGCGCAGTGAAGACATCGACGAGAATCTCAAGCGCGCGATGGCCCGTCTAGTCGCGATACCCTCTGAAGTGCCGCCTGACCGCATCCCACGCCCGAAGAGCTGGAAGGACGACGACGACGAAAAGAACTCTGATTGCAACCGGCGTCATCTCGCGCTTCAGAAGTGGTGGGTCGTGATCGTCCGAGCGACCGGCCGTCCTGTTGATCATCACCGGAGATGGAATTCCTGCGCGCCGAGTAGGTGCCGGTCTGCGCGAGGGCAGGACAGCTACAACGAACAGAACGTTCACCAGCAGCCAAATTCCTACCATGAGAAGGAAAGTACGCACGAGAACGACCATCGTTGATCTAATCTGCAGAGCTTACTCTGCCTCGTACCCGGCACGCAGCCGGCAACACAGCGTTCGCGGACGGAGCCGCTTCACCGCAGCCGGCACGTTTAGCATCCGCCGATGCCGTTGGGCCCTGAGCGCTTCGCGAGCGTCCACGATCGTTCGCAGCCTAGTCCGGCGCAACACTCGCGTCTGTGCGCTTTCGGACATTCAGCGCCCTTCAGGTATGCTAGTTCTATGCATCATCGGGCGAGCGCCGGACTGAGATGGCTCATCAGCCACGACTGCCGTCCTCAGGCCGCAATCCCTGAACAGGGGCCGGATCATGGAGCATGGCTAAATATCGCAGCACGAGGGGCGGCGAATTTGGCGGTCCGCATAGAACCAGTCTCGAGTTCGGCAGTTGCCTCCCGGTGGATCCGAGCAAGCAATCTGATTGCTCGGGCCCAGAATAATTTTAAAAGCTAAGCCGGCACACATGAAGGACCTCCGACGACGTTTGGAAAAGGTTCGCGCTGACGCCAGAGAGTTTACGCTGATGAGTCAGCGGGCGACGGACATAGAAAAGCGCGAGCTGTTTAGGCGCTTGGCGGATGAGCTCGCCTTCGAGGCTCTCGAGCTTGAGCTAATCGTGAAGAAGAATGAGCCACCTGATCCGTGTGACAAGCACGACGTCGTGGAGTTTAAGTCACCCTCTCAGCGAAAGCGCGGCTGACGCGGAAGAGGTTAAGCCGGCTAGATCGTGCGTACACAATGAATCTTTGCGCCTGGCTCCGCCAGCGATTGCTGCCGCCTTCGCCGCATGGAATGCGCATTGCGGTTCGGAGGGCGATCCGGAAGCGGTGATGGCATTGTGCGCCGCCGGCTTACGCGATCTCAGTCGCGAAGATGTGCTCGCGGTTGGTCAGTACCACGCGCCGTCCGATGGCGACTTGTCCATCTCGCGGATGATCTCACGGGTCACGGCGAAGCCGTCGTGGCCGACCTCCCTCTGAGGCCGCTCATTTGCTGCAGCGCAAATATGATTGCGGTCGACCCATCGCGCTCCGACAAGATCAAGACAGCGCCTGAATTCGCCCGGCTGACGGAACGGCTCGTCCAAGAGGAGCCGCACTGAGATCTTGACGGTTGTCGAACGCGCCTGACTAGCGGTGCTTGGCTTGCCAGGGCAAGTTGACGGACTTGAGCCTAGTGATACTTTTTGGCTGCGGTAGGCGGTAGCCAGTCGGGCCCCGGAATCAAGGCGTGACAGATAGGCCCGTAGTTTCACGAATTGCGCGCTCTTCGGGATCTCCTCGCCAGCACGCGCAAATAGAAATCTGCTGACGACGCCCCACTCTATGAGGCGACTTCAAGGGGAACGCAACGGCTCCTTCGGCTCGGGGGTGCGCGCATGGTTTACGGAGATGATCCTTCCTTCACTTTTGGGCGCAGGTTGGGCCCATGGACTACAGGTCCTCTGTGAAGAGGATGGAATTCTGTTGTGTCGTGCAGTTCGTGAATGCACTGAGGGCGAGCGCAAGACCGTGCTGGCCGTTCTCCCGGCAGCTGAACATCCGAATCCGCAGAGCATTGATCGCCTCACGCATGAATTCGGATTGATGAACGAGCTGGACGGCGCGTGGGCAGCGAAGCCGCTAGAACTCCTGCGGGATCATGCCAAGCCCATTCTTCTGCTTGAAGATTTCGGCGGCGACCCACTCACCAGGCTGATGGAGGCGCCCATGGAGATGGGTGACTTCCTTTGTATAGCCGTTCAAATCGCAGCGGCCTTGGGCAGAGTCCACCAGCGCGGCCTCGTGCACAAGGACATCAAGCCGGCCAACATTCTGGTGAATCACACCAGGACAAACGTGCGGCTCACCGGATTCGGTTTTGCGTCGCGCCGACCGCGCGAACGACAATCTCCGGCGGCTCCCGAATCCATCGCCGGTACACTCGCCTATATGGCACCCGAGCAGACCGGGCGCATGAACCGATCGATCGACTCCCGCAGCGACATGTATTCGCTCGGCGTCACGCTCTATCAGATGCTGACCGGCTCCCTCCCCTTCACCGCGGCCGACCCCATGGAGTTGGTGCACTGCCACATCGCGAGAAAGCCAACACTGCAAAGCGACAGATCGGAAAATGTCCCACCTGCAGTGTTGCGCATCGTCATGAAGCTGCTCGCCAAGATGGCGGAGGAGCGTTATCAAACTGCGGCCGGCGCCGAATGGGACCTGCAGCGCTGTCTTACGGAGTGGGAGCGCCAGGGCCGCGTCGACGATTTCCCGCTCGGGCAGCACGACGCACCCGACCGGCTGCTGATCCCCGAAAAGCTGTACGGAAGGTCGCACCAGGTTGAGACATTGCTCGCCTCCTTTGGCCGCGTCGTCGAGAGCGGCGTACCTGAATTGGTGCTGGTCTCGGGATATCCCGGCGTCGGCAAATCCTCGGTGGTCAATGAACTGCACAAGGTGCAGATCCCCTCACGCGGGCTGTTCGCGTCGGGCAAATTCGACCAGCACAAACGCGACGTGCCCTATGCGACACTCGTGCAGGCGTTCCAGAGCCTCGTTCGCCCCCTGCTTGGTAAGAACGACGCGGAGCTGAGCGGCTGGCACCGCGCGTTTCTGGAGGCGCTCGGTCCCAATGGACAGCTGATGGTCGAGCTGATCCCGGAGCTCGAGCTCATCATCGGCAAACAGCTTCCGCCTCCGGAGCTTCCGCCGCAGCGGGCGCAAGGCCGCTTCCAAGAGATATTGAAGCGGTTCATCGGCGTGTTCGCCCGCGCCGAACATCCGCTGGTGCTCTTTCTCGACGATCTCCAATGGCTCGATGCTGCGACGCTCGAGCTGCTTGAGGATCTTTTGACGCGGTCAGATTTGAAGCACCTGATGTTGATCGCCGCCTATCGGGACAACGAGGTTGATGCCGATCATCCCCTGACGCGCATGCTCCACGGGGTCAAGCTCGCGGGCGGGCCGGTCACCCAGATCACGCTTGCGCCGCTTGGCCGCGAGCACGTCGGGCATTTGCTCGCGGACACGCTTCGCTGCGAGCCGGAGCAGGCGGCACCGCTCACCAAGTTGGTGCTCGAGAAGACCGGAGGCAATCCGTTCTTTGCTATTCAATTCATCTTCTCGCTAGTCGAAGAAGCATTGCTCACCTTCGACCACGCCGCTGCACGCTGGTCTTGGGATCTCGATCGCATTCACGCCAAGCGATATACCGATAATGTCGTGGACCTCATGCTCGGAAAGCTTACTCGCCTTCCGGCTGCGACACAGGCCGCCCTGCAGCAGATGGCCTGCCTCGGCAACACCGCCGAGACCGCAATGCTGTCGATCGTGCTTGGAATTCCGGAGGAGCAGGTCCATGCCGCGCTATGGCCGTCGGTTCGTCAGGAATTGGTCGAGCCGCAGCCAGGCGCCTATCGGTTCCTCCACGACCGATTTCAGGAGGCGGCCTACGCACTGATCCCCGAGCACGACCGGCCGGCAGTCCATCTGCGGATCGGCCGACTGCTGGCGGCACGGACCGCACCGGAAGCGATCGAGGAAAACGTCTTCGAAATTGTCAGCCAGCTCAATCGCGGAGCTGACTTGATCACCGATCCGGAGGAACGGAAAAAATCGGCCGAGTTGAACCTGTTGGCCGGCCGGCGCGCGAAGGCTGCAACCGCGTTCGGCATGGCGCTCGCGCACTTCAGCACCGGTGAGGCGATGTTGTCGGAAGACCGTTGGGAGCGGGCTTACACGCTCAGTTTTGCGCTCGCCTTGCAGCGCGCCGAGTGCGAATTCTTGACCGGCGACCACGCCGCCTCGAAAGCGCGCCTTGCTGAACTGGCGGGCCGTGCCACCACCCTACCCGATTTGGCTGCCGTTACCCGGCTGCGGATGGAACCGAACGACCGGGATGTCGAAATCGGCCTCGCCTATCTGCGCCGCGTCGGCATCGCATGGCCCCCGCAGCCCACATTACCGGAGGTCGCGCAGGAATATGAGCGGATGTGGCGGCAAATCGGCCCGCGCAAGATCGAGGCGCTGCTGGACTTGCCCCGGATGACCGATCCGATTGCGCGCGGCACCATGGACGTCCTCACCGTCCTGGTGTCGCCCGCCTGGTTCATCGACGAGAACCTGCGTCGCCTCATCATCGCGCGCATGGCGAATCTGAGCCTGGAATTCGGCAACTCGGATGCGTCGTGCCTCGCCTATATCCTGCTCGGCACCGTGCTTGGGCCTGACTTTCACGATTACGAGGCGGGTTACCAGTTCACGCAGCTCGGCCTTGACCTGGTCGAAAGATACGGATTGGACCGCTTCAAATCACGCGTCTATCTCGGCTTCGGCAGCTGGACACGGCATGTCCGGACGGGGCGGCCGCTGCTGCGGCGGGCCTTCGACGCGGCACAGCAGGATGGCGACTTCAACTATGCGAGCTTTAGCCGCCACCACCTCATCACGCACCTTCTCGCCTGTGGCGATTCGCTCTCCGAGGTGCAACGGGAAGCGGAGGCCGGAATCGCGTTCGCGCGGAAGATGCGGGTTGACCTCGCGGTAGACAGAATCATTGGGCAGCTGCAGCTGGTGCGGGCGCTCCGCGGCTTAACGACAAAATTCGGTAGCTTCGATGATGCCGATTTCAGCGAAGAGCAGTTCGAACGACGTCTGAAGGCTGACCCGCAGCTGGTGCATGCCGGCTATTGGTACTGGGTCCGCAAGCTGCAGGTGCGCGTCCTTGCCGACGATTCGACCGCGGTCACGGCGGCGGAGAACGCGGAAGAACTGTTGTGGACCTCCAAGGCCCTGTTCGATCGGGCGGAGCTGCACTTTTATGCGGCGCTGGCGCAGGCAGCTCACGCCGAGTCTGCATCCGCTGAGAAGCGAGCCCGGCGTCTTAGTGCGCTGGCAC
This sequence comes from Bradyrhizobium sp. WBAH42, assembly GCF_024585265.1. Classification (NCBI taxonomy): domain Bacteria; kingdom Pseudomonadati; phylum Pseudomonadota; class Alphaproteobacteria; order Hyphomicrobiales; family Nitrobacteraceae; genus Bradyrhizobium; species Bradyrhizobium sp. WBAH42. Next base: position 7,917,658 of record NZ_CP036533.1, on the reverse strand, counting down.
CTCACCGCAATCAGCTTCAGCAATGGGCGAGCATTTGCCCGGAGGATTTCGCGGACCGCGCCGCACTCGTTGAGGCGGAGATCGCGCGTATCGAGTCGCGCGAGTTCGATGCAATGCGCACTTACGATCGCGCTATCGGCGCGGCGCGCGCAAGCGGCTTTGTCCATAACGAGGCTATCGCCAACGAGCTCGCCGGACGGTTCTATTTGGCGAGGGGGTTCGAGAAGATCGCTTATGTCTATCTGCGCGACGCACATTATGGATATCTCCGTTGGGGCGCCGACGCCAAGGTGAAGCAGCTCGAACGGCTTTACCCGCAACTGCACGTGATAGAAGACGATCGCACCGCCGCGAAGAGGAGCGGCTTGGTCCAGCAACTGGACGTCACCGCCGTCGTGAAGGCGTCGCAGGCTGTATCAAGTGAGATCGAACTGCCGAGGCTCATCGAGTCGTTGATGAAGATCGCGCTGCAAAACGCCGGAGCAGATCGCGGCCTGCTGATTTTGCCGCGCCACGACGACTTCCGGATCGAGGCCGAGGCCCAGTCGAGCGCTGATCAGTTCACCGTCTCGATGCGCGAGGCCCTCGTCTCCGGTCGCGATTGTGCGGAGGCGCTGCTGCGATATGTCATTCGCACGCAAAAGCCTGCCATCATCGATGACGCATCGCGGCCTGATCCACTGTGCGACGCCGAATATGTGAATAGCCGGCACCCCAGATCGATCCTCTGCCTGCCGCTGATCAAGCAGGCCAAGCTGACCGGTTTGCTCTATTTCGAGAATAGCCTGACCACACACGCATTCACGCCAGAACGTGTCGCGGTGCTGGAAATGCTGGCAGCTCAGGCCGCGATTTCGCTTGAGAACACCCTTCTGTACCGAGACCTGCAGGAACGCGAGGCCCGCATCCGACGACTCGTCGATTCCAGCATCATCGGAATTCTATTCTGGGATGCTACCGGAAAAATCAGCTACGCCAACAAGGCCTTCCTGAGCATGACCGGCTATTCCAAGGAAGAACTGATGTCGGGAGCGGTGAGCTGGAAGGATATGACGCCGCCGGAATACGAAAATGACGATGCCGAGCGAATTGAGCAACTTCGCCGGTCGGGAGAGGTCGCCCCCCGGGAGAAGGAGTACCTTAGAAAGGACGGCAGCCGGGTTCCGGTGCTGGTCGGCTCGGCCGCAGTGGCCGGATCCCCCGATCAGAGCATCTCTTTCGTACTCGATCTGACAGAACGAAGGCGGGCCGAAGCCGAAGCGCGCGAGAGCGAGAGGCGCTATCAAGAAATGCAGCTTGAGCTGGCGCACGCGAACCGGATCGCAACCATGGGACAGCTCACCTCATCGATCGCCCATGAGGTTAGCCAACCCCTCAGCGCTGTTGCCATCAGCGCCGGCGCAGCCATGAACTGGCTGCGCAGGAGCCCCCCGGCTCTCGAACAAGTGCAAGCTTCATTGGAGGCCATCGCCAATGACGCACATCGCGGCGGCGAAGTGATTAGCCAACTTCGTGCCCTCTACAGGAAGGCGCCGCCACGGAAGGAGCTCCTGAATTTTAATGAAGCGGTCGAAGAGGTGATTGTCCTGACCGGTAGCGAGGCGTTCAAAGATGGGATTTCGGTGAAGGCGCAACTCGCGGACCGTTTGCCTCTCATCAAGGGCGATCGAGTGCAGTTGCAGCAGGTTCTGCTCAACCTCTTCGTCAACGCGATTCAGGCCATGGCCACAACGGCCGATGGAGCGCGAGATCTGCTCATTACCACCTGCTTGGCCGAACCGGACTCCGTGCTTGTGCAGGTTGCCGATACTGGGCCCGGACTCGATCCACAAATGCTCGAAGCTGTCTTCGATGCATATTTCACCACCAAGCCTCACGGAATGGGAATGGGTCTGGCAATCTGTCGTTCAATCATCAATGCGCACAATGGACGCTTATGGGCGAGCGCCAACCAGCCGCGCGGCGTCGTTTTTCAATTCACGTTGCCGGCGGGTCCGCAGGACGGAGTCTGACGGGGTCCGGGAAGCCAAAGCAGGCCTTCCGGAGGGGAACGGCGACTTTGCGTACCGCCATTCGAGACTTGTCTATCGACCCGGGGACAAGTGAACGACATTCCAAGATGCCGGCTTCAGCGTTGCACGCATTCGCGCGCCGTCGATGGTCACGCCCTGCAGCGGCTCCGGCTTCACGCGCTCGGTTGCGTCCCTGGTGTTGCTTGCCTGGAGATCATCGTGGCGCAACTCGAGCGCCTCGCTCACTGCGAGCGGGCCAAAGCTCCGCGCCTCGAGGCTCACCTCCATCTCCTGCATCAGGTCACGGTTCAGCATGAACAGGGTAAGAGTGCCGGCTTCTCCTGCAACAGCCGCGATCTTGAGATACGGCACGTTCGGCACCGGAAAACTCAAGTCGTGGGGCCCGCGAGGATCGTAATAGAAAGAATCGTAGGCATCCGACGCGACATGAGTACGCAGCACCTTGCCACGTCCAAGACGGCTCATCTGGGCGAACGGAAAGAAAATGGTCTGGCGCCACGCGGCGCCGCCGGTTTCGGTCATGATCGGCGCAATCGCGTTGACGAGCTGCGCGAGGCAGGCCGCCCTCACCCGATCGGCGTGATTGAGCAGCGAGATGCAGGCGCCGCCGAAAGCGAGCGCGTCCTGCATGGTGTAGATTTCCTCCAGGATCGGTGGCGCCACCGGCCACCCTTCCTTGACACGATCGGCCCGATTGCGGCGGGTTCGATACCAGACATTCCATTCGTCGAAGCTCAACATCATGCGCTTGTGGGAGCGGCGTTTCGCCGCCACGGCGTCCGCGAGCGCGACAACCTCGTCGATGAAGCGATCCATCAAGTCGGGGCTGGCGAGAAACGATGCCGTATCCTGCCTGTAATTGTTCAGATAGGTGTGGAGCGAAATGTACTCGGCGTGATCGAACGTGTGCTCGATCACCGTGTCTTCCCACTGGCCGAATGTCGGCATGTTTCGTCCGGACGAACCGCATGCCGCGAGCTCGATCGTCGGATCCACCCACCGCATCATCTTGGCGGCTTCGCGCGCGATCGCGCCATAGGCCTCGGCGCTCTTGTGCTCCATCTGCCAGGGACCGTCCATTTCGTTGCCCAGGCACCAGAACCTGACGTTGTGCGGCTTCTCCCAGCCATGGGCGCGGCGCAGGTCCGACCACGCCGATCCACCCGGATGATTGCAGTATTCAACCAGGTTGCGCGCGGCGTCGCCGCCCCTGGTGCCGAGATTGACCGCCAACATCGGCTCGACCGCAGCAGCCTTGCACCAATCCATGAACTCATTGGTTCCGAAGCTGTTCGGTTCGGTGCTGAACCAGGCGAGGTCGAGGCGTGCCGGGCGCTTCTCCACCGGGCCGACGCCGTCCTCCCAATTATACCCGGAAACGAAATTGCCACCGGGGTAGCGGATGATGGTCGGACCGAGCTCCTTGACCAGCGCCAGCACATCGCCACGAAAGCCGTTCTTATCCGCGGTGGGATGGCCGGGTTCATAGATGCCGCCGTAGACACAGCGTCCCAGGTGCTCGACGAAGGCGCCGAACAGACGCGGGTCCGTGTGACCGATGGCGAAATCGCGGTCCATCAGAACGTTTGCTTTTCTCATGTTCGCCTCTCAGGTGCCCTGGAGCTTGTGAGGTAGATCATGCCGACTTAAACGCCCGCTGCGAAGTCAGGCAATAGCGCGGCCTCGCGCAACTGACGGGAATAGGGATGCTGCGGCGCATTCAACACCGCTCTTGCGTCGCCGCTTTCGACGACGCTGCCTTGCTGCATGATGATGATGCGGTCGCTGACGTAATAGGCGGTCGCCAGATCATGAGTGACGTAGATGATGGAGATACCGAGATCATCGCGCAACGTCTTGAACATGTTGACGATGGATATGCGCAAGGAAGCATCGATCATGGAGACGGGCTCGTCGGCCACGATCAGCTTCGGATTGGCGAGCAGCGCGCGGGCGATCGCGACCCGCTGAAGCTGGCCGCCGGAGAGCTCGTGCGGGTACCTTCGGCTTACCTCTTTCAGGGACAATCCGACCTTGTGCAGCGCCTCGTCAACGGCCATCTCGGGCGCGACCCTACCATCGGCCGCGGTGAAGCGGCGGTGCGTCATGAACAAATAGCGATCGAGCCGCTTCAGCGGGTTGAAGGATTCGAACGGGTTCTGAAAGATCGGCTGCACCTTGTGCATGAAGGCCAGGCGGTCGGCGGCGGTGCGGATCGTTGCAAGATCGACCCCGTCGAACCGCAATTTGCCGCTGGTGGGCGTGTCAATGTTGAGGATCATCCGAGCAAGCGTGGTCTTGCCGCTGCCGGATTCGCCGATGATCGCAAAGATCTCGGGCCGCCCTGCGGCGAGCCGGAAACTGACGTCCTTGACAGCAGCAACGCGCCGCCCCGTCAGCACCCCTCCCCGGATGAAGGTCTTGCTGACCTGGCAAACCTCGAGCAACAGGTGGCTCATGCCTCATCGCTCCGATTGACGGCAAAGCAGGCGACGCGATGCGCAGGCGCACCCTCCCGCATGGCGGGGACCTCGTGCCTGCAAATCTCCATCGCCAGCGAGCATCGCGGATGGAAGCGGCACCCAGTCGGCGGATCGGCTAGATTTGGCGGAGTGCCTTCCAATGGCTCCCGCGGGACGTTATCGCCGATGCGCGGCAGGCTGGAAATGAGATGCCTGGCGTAAGGGTGCAGCGGATTGCGGAAGATCTCCACCGTTGCGGCCTCTTCGATCAAGCGGCCGGCATACATGATGCCGAGACGATCGGTCACATGCGCATGAACGCCGAGATCATGGCTAACCAGCAAGACCGACGAGCCGATCTCGCGGCGGATAGCGCTGATCAAGGCGAGCACCTCCTTCTGCACCACGACGTCGAGCGCGGTTGTGGGTTCGTCGGCAAGAATGACATCGGGTCGGCAGATGGTGGCGAGTGCAATGGTGGCGCGTTGCCGCATGCCGCCGGACAGCTCATGTGGATAGGCCTCCAGCACGGAGGGGTCGAGCTTGAGCCGCGCCAGATGGGCGACCACCTCCTGCTCGAATTGCCTGCGGCTCTCACCAATATGCGGATACGCGAAGTCGACGAAGGCCGACCAGAGCCGACGCACCGGGTTCAACACGTTCATCGAACCCTGCATGATGTAGGACAAATGCCGCCAGCGGATCCGCGCCACCTCAGCCTCTGGCGCGCGGTGCAGTCCGCCATAGCCTGGCAGGAACGCGAAATCCACGCGGCCGCCGACCACCTCCAGTGGCGGCCTGACCGCGCCCGCGATCGTCTTGACCAGCGTGGTCTTGCCGGAGGAGGATTCGCCTGCGACCCCGTAGATCTCGCCGCGGCCAACCGCGAAGCTGATGCCGTCGACCGCCTTGACGACACGCTCAACCCCGTGGCGCTCGGTCCGGAAGTGGGCCTGCAGGTCGTGCACCGACAGGATCGGCTCCGTCTCCATGGACAGGTCGCCCTGCATCGTTGCGGCCGGACTCACGGCGCGCCCCCCAAGCTGCCGAGACGGCTGCGCGGATCGATGTAGTCGTTCATCGACACCGCCAGCAGGAACAGCCCGATGAAGGTCATAATGACCGCGATCGTCGGAAAGGCAATCCACCACCAGACTCCCGCAACCATCGCGGTATGCTGGTTGGCCCAATAGATCATGCCGCCGATCGTCGGCGTGTTGATGTCGGTGAAGCCAAGCACCGCCAGCGTCACCTCCAGCCCGATCGACCATACCATGTTGTTCATGGTCGTCGAGAACACGATCGGCAAGACATAGGGCAAGTGCTCTTGGACCAGGATCTCGCGCGTGCTCATGCCGGAGAACAGGCTGCTCTGGGTGAATTCACGGGCCCGCAGGCTCATCGCCGCCGAGCGGATCAGGCGCGCGTCGTAGGCCCAGCCGAGGCAGGCCATGATCAGCGCCAGCAGCAGCCAGGACATGCGGTCGCGCATCACGAAATAGAACAGCACTAGGATCGGCAGCAGCGGGATGACGATGAAGGTGTCGTTCACCGACATCAGCGCCCGATCGATCCAACCGCCCTTGTAGCCGCTGAGCAGCCCGACCGTGAGCGCCAACAGACGGCTGATCAATGCCACGGTGCATCCGAACAGCAGGGTATTGCGAAGGGCAAAGGTCAGCTGCCAGAACACGTCCTGGCCGCGCGATGTGGTCCCGAACCAATGGGTCAGCGCCGGCGGCACATCCGGTGGCACCACATAGACGTCCTGCGGCGAATAGGGCGAGAAGCTCGCCAGCAATGACAACAGCAGCACGATGGCGATGAGCGCGGCCCCGATCCGGAATTCGGCGTGGTAACGCAGGAGGTCACGCAGGATTGCAGTCATCAGCTGACCCTCACCCGGGGATCGAGCAGTGGATACAGCAGATCGATCACGAGCACGCCGGTCGAGACGCCGAGGATGGAGACAGTGGTCACGCCGAGCACGAGCCCGTAATCCCCCGCATAGACGGCATCGACCAGCAGCGAGCCGACCCCTGGATAGCCGAATACCTTTTCGGTGATGACAGCACCGTTGAAGATTCCGCCAAGCGAGATGGCGAGCCCTGTGAGCTGGGGCGGCAGCGCGTTGCGCATCACGTAGGACAACAGGATGCGCCCAGATCTGACACCCGCCAGCTCGGCATAGAGCACATAATCCTCGGTCACGACGTTGGACACCAGCGCGCGCATCCCGAGGAACCAGCTGCCCACGCCGATCAGGATCAGCGAGAGCGCGGGCAGGATGGCGTGCTGCAGCACGCTGACGACGAAATCGAATGTCAATGTCTGCGGCAGGTTCATCGCCGAACCGCCGGTGATCGGCAGCACCGGCCAGAGGAAGCCGAACCCGATCAGCAGCACGAGCGCCACGATATAATAAGGGATCGGATGCAGCCCCATCGCGATCAGCCCGATCAGCTTCAGCCCGCGGTTTTGCTGGTAGTAGCCGGCAAGTCCGCCGAGCAGGCTTCCGAGTCCCCAGGCGATGATGGTGGAGAGCGCGAGCAGTCCGGCGGTCCAGGGTAGCGCACGGCCAATCAGCGTTGAGACCGGCGTTGGAAACGCCGAGAGCGAAGGACCGAAATCGGCGCGCAGGATCCGCTTCCAGAACGCCAGATATTGCTGGGCAGGCGAGCCGCCAAGTCCGTAGAGCTCGCGCAGCGAAGTGCGCATTTGCTCGATTGCATCCGGAGCCGTGTTGCCAAAGGAGGTCACCGCCGAGATCGACTGCTCGATGGGATCGATCGGCGTGGCATGGGTAATCACATAAGCGAGGTTGACACCGATGAAGACCACGAGCACGAACTGCGCCAGCCGTCGGCCAACATACGCAACATATCCGCTCATCGACGCTCCCAGAGGGCCGGACCGCGGCGTTCGGACAGACGCGACCCGCTCTCCGAGAGATGGCATCGCCGCCTCCTCATGACTCCTAGCCGGCCGGCTTGAGCTTGACGAGCATATAGCGCGAATTACCCCAATTCGGCACCGGATTGGTGTAGGGATTTTCCGACGTGGGATATCCCGTCCAATAGGTCTGGTCCATCGCCGTGAAGACGTTGTACGCCATCAGCGGGATGGTCGGCATCTCCTTCACCGCGAGCTTGATGTAGTCCTTGCCGAGCTCGATCGATTTCGGATCGTCAAAGCCCACCATCCGGATGCTCTCGATGATCTTGTCCAGCACGGGGCTGGACCAGCGCTGCCAGTTGCGCAGCGGTTGCGATTTGCCCGGCTCCGCGACGAACTGCGAATGCCAGCTGTCGAGGAAGTAGGACAGGTCGGGGTGGCCGCCCCAGGTCTCGACACTCCAGCCGATGAATGTGTCGAAATCGCCGGCCGCGCGCCGGGTCGGCAGCGTCCCCTGCGCCACATCGATCCGGGCGTCGATGCCCGCCTGCTTCCATAGCTGCACGATCATGCTGCCGGTCCGCGTCATCACCGGGCGTAGGTCGCCTTCGACCATGACGCGAACGGTGAAGGGCTTGCCATCCGGCGTGAGCCAGGCGCCGCCGCGCTTGGTGAAACCAGCCCTCTCGAGCAGTTCCTGCGCGGCCTGCGGATCGACCTTCCACCAACCCATGCCAAAGGCACGGGCGATCTCCGCGGGATCGGATGGTATCTGCTCCCCCATCGAAGGCCGCAGCATTTCGGCGATCTGCTTGCCGATCGTGGGATCGTACGGCTTGATCTTGCGCTTGCCGGTGTCGATCTCGAAACCCTTGAGCCATTCCTCTATCGGCTGATGGTACGTTGCCGGATGGGCGCCGGTCGGCGGCACGCCGATGGCGGATATGGTGGCGGCGCCACGGTAGGCCGCCATCGACACCGCCTTGATGTCGATCAACAGCGCGAGCGCCCATCGCACGTCGGCATTCTTGAACAGCTCGTTCTGGGTGTTGAAGATCACCGCCGGGAGCGTCGGATCGGGATGGGCATAGGGGAATCCCTTGAACCATGCCCGTGTCACCTTGCTTTGCTTGGCGAGGGCAAACATGCCCTCGGGCGCGACATCATGGATCACATCGAGCTCGTGGTTGAGCTGGGCAATGACCCGCTTGTCCGGCGGGCCGGGATCGATATAGGCCAGATATTTCGGCCCGGGCTTGCCGTAGCGGGCGAGCGTGGTGCGCTGCCAGTCGTCGCGCAATTGCCAGATGTACCATTTGCCGTCGGGATCGTAGCTGTACAGCACATAGGCGCCGAGCGAAGTCGGCTTGTTGAAATCGAACTTGGCCGGATCATCCGCCTTCTCGAAAACATGCTTGGGCAATATCCATACCGCGCCCCAGCGCACAGTGAAATTAGCATGGAAGCGCGAGTTGGGTTTCTTGAGCTTGAACACCACCGTATACGGGTCTGGCGCCTCAACGGATGCCACGTTACTCGCGAGCACCGCGCTGAAGCGCATTCCCGGATGCTTGATCTGGATCGTCACCGTCGCGACGACATCATCCGCGGTGAACTCAACACCGTCGCTCCAGAAGATGCCCTTGCGGAGCTTCGCCGTCATTTCGGTAAAATCGGCATTGTATTGCGGCTTGTCGGCGGCCAGCGAATTGTCCCAAACGCCGTCCACACCGCTTTCGGGATCGATGTACCAGAGGGTATCGAGGGCGACCTGTTGCAGCCCGTTCGACTGCGATCCGGCGTTGATGGCCCAGATGTTGAACCATCCGGCGTTCTTGACCGTCCCTTCCGGGTTTTCAAGGATCAGCAGTTGCTTCCTAGGGATGTTCTGTAAGGTGCCCTGAGCGTGGCCGGGCGCCGCCAGCAGCAATGCCACCATCACGAGAGCGCACGCAAGCAGCAGAATTGCACGAAGGCAGCGCATCATCTTCCTCCCGGTGCAGCTTGGTTCGATACTTTTGCGACGAATGCTAAAGGTGGCAAAAACCAGTAACAACAAAAATCTTGCCCGGGCTGAAGGATCGGTTCCCTATGTTACGCGCACACGTCTGGTCAGCACGGCACGGTCACCGCTTTGCACCAGCTGCCTACGGCCGTAGAGTGCGCAGCGGCCTCGCATCGCGGTTTCCCAAGCGCCACGAGGTGCTCTCTGCCTCCCGTTGAACGCCGGAGGACGCGCGACCGCTGCCAGCGGCGTCGTCCTGCGCGCCCGGGTCAAAGGCTGCCTTGGCCCGCTTGAGGCGGTCTTACTCTTCCTTGTGTTATTTCTGGCCGACGCAGGGGCCTAAAGTCGGGCAGGCATGCTATCGCTCGTTCCAGCTCTCTTGCGATTGCCTTGTAACGAGTGAGCGCCCGCGCATAGACCTCGCGCTTGAGCTGGCTCCTTGCTGCCTGCTGAAGGCGCTCGCACTCGGCCATTTGCACGCGGAGCAGTTCCAGATGGGCCAGCATCTCTTTCATCGGCAGGTAATCTATCTCACATCAGCTTCGGTTCAATAGCGAACGAGGTTCAATTCATCTGAACGGAGAATATTGCAGATGCGAAACATTCGGGGAGCTCAACTCCTCCTCATCCATTCGTTTGATCCTCTGGCGCATCACGCCGTAACACTCGCAAGCGACGTTCTCGAGTTGCGCTCGATGGACCTCCAACGCGCCGCGCCGCTCCGATATGATGCAGCCGATTGCCCGAAGCTTACGCATGGTTAGAGACACGGTGGTTCGCCGAACCCCAAGAAGTTGGGCCAGCGCCTCCTGGGTCAATCTGATCTCGCCGTTGGCAACGCGGTCGTGTATCTCGAGCAACCATCGAGCCATACGGCATTCTACCGGGTGCACGGCGTTGCAGGCGGCCACATTCTGAAGCTGCAGCAATTGAGTGCGGAAATGGAGGCGCAGAACACGTTTGATGGCGCCGCTTTGCTCATAAGCTTGTTGTAATCGTGGGACAGGAATCTGAAGCGCAGCTCCGGCCACATAGGCGGTTGCTGTGACTGGCGAGTGCGAGGGACTTAGAATAGCGAGAGCGCCGACCGCTCCTTCCGAGCCCATGAGAGTGGAAGCGACAATGTGTCCATCCGACATCTCAACCAGGAACGCCAAGACCCCGCTAAGCGGAAAATAAACTTGTTTGAGCTCATCTCCGGTTCGCACGAGTACAGCGTCAGATTCGAACGCTATCTTCTGAACGTGAGGCTCAAGCAGCTTGAGATCCGCTGGGGGCAAAGCCGCCAAAAGCCGATTCCCGGGGCCGGTCTGGAGCGCCATTGCGGATCTCCCTTCGAGCACGCCGAAGCACCCGAAGCGTCAACCCAGCGTTCGGAGGGGCTGTTCCAAATTTTCCCGATATGCCCATGCGATAGGATCGGTCACGGCTTCACATCCCTTGAGCCCCGGACTGGGCGCCTTCTAGATTTCGTACTCTCCGAACAGGCGAGCGGGAGAGGCGGACTAGCGCACCTTTAGGTCTGTCTAGAGCCAAACGGCGCCGGCTTCAGGTCATCGCTTCTGGTTCACCTCGAACTTCCCGACCAGCAGTGAGCCTGGCGGGTCCAACTTCGCACGGCCAAGGATGTCGCGCGCCCGCGCGCCACAGGCGCCGCGCCAGGTCCGCGGCGACAGCGCGGCGATATGGCGTTTCGCTCCCATTGCTGCTCCAATGCGACGATCGTTTCGGCCGGGCCTGCGAAGCGATCACCCCGCCGCCAGCTCCCTCGCACCCGATTGCGCGCGGGCGTGGAGGGCCCAAGCTGCTGGCCCACGCGGTCCAGTCCGCTCCGGGCCAGCACTCGGTCAAAGTCCTCTAGCCTGTGGTCCTCGCCGGATCCTTACGATTCAGCTCGCGGAAGCCGCGGTGCTAAAGCTCCAAGCGAGAACAAAACGGTAAATGGTGGTGTAAACGGCGCTAATTTTGCCGCTTGATCAAACCGCCAAGTGCTTGATTTAAATGGTGGGCGCACCAGGGCTCGAACCTGGGACCCGCTGATTAAGAGTCTGATCTTCATCGAAGAAAAACAGCGACTTACATGTAAAAATCAGCCTGAATAGCCCTATTCGGATCAATAGCTTACAGGCAAATTGCGGGAAGGGCCCAAAACATAGCGCGCTCTATGGCCGGAGCCGTGCCCGCGACCTCGCCAAACGTAACCGAGTTCTTCACACATCCAGATAGGAGCTTTCGGCGCTGTAGATGTGCGGAAGGTCTCGTGGCCAACAGCCCGCGAGGCTCGCCATCCGGAATGCAATGAAGCCAGATCTGACGAGCAGGCCAGCTTGGCTCGGCACGAGGTTCCACGGCTGCATGACACACTGGATGACATAGGCTGGATTGAAACGCGTCGTAGCCGCCGTGATCAGCGTGAAAAGCACACCGAGAAATCCGGTGCGCCCGTCGGACAACGCACCGAACAGTTTCTTCATGAACGTAGAGTTCTGACGCTCTCGTGGGCCCCTCCGAATTGATCCCTTGTTCTCCTATTTGGCAGATTGGGGGGAGGCGCCTGAAAGCTTGAAGAGTGAACGCGCGTTCTCGCGCCCGATCTTGACGCGATCGTTCTCCGAAATCGCCGCTTGATCAAACCAGAGAGCAGCGTGATCGATGTTCTCGAAAGGCCAGTCCGCAGAGAACAGGATGCGGTCGGCGCCGATCTCGAGCATGGCATCGATCAAGGTCTGGGTCCGGAAGTTGCCCGATGTCGTGAGATAGAAATTTTCGCGGAAATAGTCGGCGATGGCTCGCTTTGCGGGATAGACGTTTTGCGTGCGCATCCATTTGTTGTGATTGTCGATCCGCCACATCGAATAAGGCAAGCCCTCACCCATGTGTCCGAGAATGATATTGAGGCGCGGATAGGCATCGAACAGGCCCGAGCCCATCAGCCGGAGCGCGTGCACGGCGGTCTCCTGCCCGAACGCCCAAGTCGGTCCCATCAGCCAGCGATGGCCTTCATAGATCGCGGCGTCTTTGGCAAGCGGGTTGCGTGGGTGTAGATATAAGGGAACATCGAGGCGCTGAACCTCTGACCAAAACGGCCAAAACTCCTTCAGATCGTAGTAGATCGCTTTGTCCGTGCTGGCGAGCTGACTGAACCCATTGACGAGAGCGCCGCGAAAACCAAGCGTCGTGACGCAGCGGTCCAGTTCGAGCGCGGCGGCATCCGGGTCTTGCATCGGAAGAGCAGCGAGCCCTTGAAAGCGATCCGGACGCTGCGCGGCCTGTTCAGCGAGAAAATCGTTGGCGCGCCGCGACAGCTCCAGCGCCCGGTCGAGATCGGGAACTGCCTGAACCGCCGGCGAGTTCAGCGACAGCAGCATTAATTCGATGCCGTGCGCATCCATCTCCCTTAAGCGCCGGTCCTGTATGTCGAGCAGTCTTCCCTTCAGCTCAGTCCAGTCCTCAACTGGTGAAAATCCAGCGCTGTCCTGGACCGTTTCTTCAAGAGCAAAGTGCTCCTCAAGCGCGATCTTTCCTTGCATTCTGACTCTCCGTCGTGTTTGCCGCTCGAAAAGGGAAGCGGCCAGTGTTGGATAAATTAAGCCGAATAAGATCCCGGCAGCTCCCGAGACACGGGAGCTTCGTAGAGCCAGGACAGTTTCTCGCAAAAGCTTTCAACGCTCATCTGCCGCATGAGGTGATTGCGCAGCATCGCTTCAGCACCATCGGCATGATACACGTGATCGCCGAGCAGGCGTGAACCCAACTGCACTCGCGTCGTTCGCAACAGACGAGTGGTTCGGTACAGCTCAAATGCGCCTTCGATATCGCCAGCGTGCGAGCCAAGCGCATCGGCGAGAAAGACGCCATCCTCGAGAGCCATGCAGGCGCCTTGCGCGAAATATTGCAGCGTCGGGTGCGCGGCGTCGCCCAGGAGGCACACTCGACCATCCACCCATTGCTCGACCGGGTCTCGGTCACAGGTGACCCAGGCCTTCCAGTGCTTGCCGTGATGAATAATGGCCTGAGCTCGCGGATGGATATCGCGGAAGCTTGCCAGAACCTCTTCATGCGAAACGGGCTTTGCCGCGAACACCTCGGCCGGATTGTTGTGACAGGTGATGGCGAGGTTGAACACTTTCCAACCCGAGAGCGGATAATGAACAAGATGGCATTTCGCTCCCGCCCACAACGTTGCCGCGTTCCAGCGAAGATCTTCCGGCATTTGCTCGGTCGGAATGACAGACCGATAAGTGGTGTGGCCGGCCACGCGCGGCTCACCGTCGCCAAGCATCTGCTGCCGGATCTTGGACCGTAGTCCGTCGGCCCCGACCAAGGCAGAGCCCATGATGCGCTCGCCGGAATTTATCAGAGCAGTGACCGAGCCCTCAGCCTGCTCGTATCCGATCACGTCGCAATCGGCACGCAGCGTGATCGCCTCGTGACGCTGACAGGCGCGAAGAAGGATCGTATGCAGCTCGGCACGGTGGACGACCGCGTAGGGATTACCAAATCGGGTCCTGAAATACGTGGTCAGATCGATATGCGTGATCTCTTCAGCAGTGACCGCATCCATTAGCCGCAATTGATCGATGAAGACAGAGATGGAGCGGATCGCATCGCCCAGCTTCAGGCAATCGAACGCGTGGAATGCATTTGGGCCGAGTTGGATGCCGGCCCCGATCTCCTGATAGGCCGGCGCGCGCTCAAGAACCGTGACCCTGGCGCCCTTATGCGCCAGGGCGAGCGCCGCAGCCAGACCGCCAATGCCTCCACCGGCAATAAGAATGCTCGTGTCTGCCACGTTTCCTCCCTTGCGGCTCTCCGCATCACCTTGGCAACAGGCCTCTGATTGGGACTGGCCGCCAGGACTCAATGTTCAGCCTCGTAGCTCACGAACATTGTCAACAGGCCGGCCAGTAGCGGTCCCACAGCGAGTGTGAGGAACGCCACCTTGAAGGATTCCGTCGCGGAGAATACGACTCCGATGGCCACGGGAACGATGACGCTGCCAAGTTGCCAAACGGCATTCGATATCCCAACAGCAGCTCCGGTGCGCTGAGCGCCGGCGATTTCGCTGACGAGAGCGACCAGCACCGGAGTGTAAACGAAAGCAAATAGCCCGAGCACGGGCGTGGCGATCCGAAGCTGCCCGGTGTCATTCAACAAGCTGTAGCCGGCGAGCGTCGCTGCAAATCCCAGGAAAAGTACGATTAGAACCGTCTTCTTGCGGGACGCGCCAACGGCATCGAGAACAAATCCCATCACGGGTTTCGAGACCAGTCCGGCGGCTCCGAACAACGCCATCAAACTTCCCGTGTCGACGGGATTCAGGCCGAACCCTTTGGTCATCAGCGCGTTCGCCCAGAATGCCACTCCCCAGGTTCCCCACATCACACAAAAACCCGCCATTGCCAGAAGGGTCAAATTGCGATCGCGAAAAACGACGAACGGGTCGAACCGAGGGCTCGGCGGCGGAGCGCCTGGGGCCCGACGATTACGCAGCGTCAAGAACGCCAACAAGCCGAACAGAGACGTTGCAAGACCAAGCACATGGTAAGCTCCTGTCCAATCGAGTGCTGCGCTTAGGCTGGGCACGACCGCGTTGGCAACAAGAACACCGAAAGAGTTGGCGCTCGTTAACAGCCCCATCGCGCGCCCGCGTTCGGAGAGGCCAAACCAAGAGACTATCAGCTTGACGGTGGCCGAGTAGTTTGCACCAGCGGACAGTCCCATGAGCATCTGCAGGGCGACGCCGTAAGCAAGACTCGACGTAAACCCGAAGCAGAACGTGGCCAGCCCAAGCGGCATGAGTGACATCAGCATCACTCGTTCCGGGCCGAACCGATCCGTGGAGAGCCCCCCGACAATATTCGAAATGACGTATCCAACATAGAAGGCGGTGATGAACACGCCGAGCGCGGCAATGGGAATTTGAAGGGACTGTCCCGCAACTACAGCTACGGTTGCCCACGCAAGCCGATCCGTAAAGGTTAACGTCACCGCTGCCCAGGAGACAAACAGAACGATCCAGCGGAACAAGGGAGCAACATGCGCGTCCGCATTGGCCACTGATGTAGTGGATACCGGTGAGGAGGCGCTCATAGTAAGGCTCCTTGCCTAACCAGAGATTCCTGTAGCTTCTTGGGATCGACTTCTCGGGGCCTTACATTCCCCCTGAGCGCAATATCGGCAGCGGTGCCGGCTGCCTCTCCCATGACGAAGCAAGGACCGGTCACGCGCGCTGCCGATTGACCGAGATGCGTCATCGAGGCGCAACGCCCGACGATAAACAGATTGTCTACTGAGCGCGGAACGATCATCCGGTAAGGCAACTCGTTGTAGCCGCGGGATTGCGGGATCTGAGGCCAGTGCCAGGCGACGTCCCCTGCCGTATGCTCTTCGATCGGCCAACCATTGCGGCCTATGCTGTCCTCGAAACTGGCGCAGCCGAGCACGTCGTCTTCCGTCAGAACGTATTCACCGAGAATCCGCCGGGTCTCGCGGATACCGAGCTGGGGCGCTATGTCGACGATGTACGAGTTTTCAAAGCCCGGCACCGTTTGAAGGAACCGAAAGGTCTCGCGGACTTGCGCTCGGCCTTGAAGCTCGCCGCGGCTGAGGCTAGTCGCGTCCGTGCCATCAATCGCAGAGCCATCCTCCTCACGCAGCTGCGTGACGTTGGCTCGCCATTCGATTGGATTCTTCTGCGGCCTTACGATCGCCCCTTTACGGGGAAACGCAAATCGTCCCTCCGCTTCGGCTTGGTCCATCAGTTTGGGAATCTTGGACCATGCTTCACCCGCTCGTTCCGGATCCACGCCATTGATGCGAAACATCGTCGAGGGGTAAAGCATGTTGCCGGATCCATCGCCTTTTTCAAAGGCAGCGCCCGCCCAGACGGCAAGATCGCCATCACCCGACCCGTCGACGAATAGCCGACCTCGCACGGCTAGGCGTCCGGATTTCGTTTCCAGAATAACCGCACCCACGAGTGTTTCTGACGCCATTGCAACGCTCACTGCAACTGCGTGGAAGAGAACACTGACCTTGGACTCAATCAGCAGGTCATCAGCCGCCAGCTTGAAGGCGGGTATATCGTAGGATTGCGCCAGAATTCTTCCAAAGATCAGGTGAGGCGTGTTCAACCCGCCAAGCCGGCGCATTCTATCGAGAAGTTCGTCGGCAAGCCCGCCAACGACCTGAACATGCTCACCGTGGATGTTGGCGTATAGACCGCAGAAGTTAGTGACGCCTGCAGCGGTCCCCATCCCGCCCAGAAAACCATGGCGTTCGACGAGCAATACCTTTCGTCCAGCGCGGCCGCAAGCAGCAGCGGCCATCAAGCCGGCAGGGCCTCCACCCAGCACGACAAGGTCGTATTCGCCATATACAGGCGTGCATCGTTGGGGCTCGACAATGGACCCGAGCATCTCTTCCCTCGTATTGCTGCTTGAATTGCGCGGAGCCTAGTCGCTCGGGAAGAGGGTGAAAAAGTAGCTTGTCAGGCGAACACTTTTCGTGAATCGTAAATAATGGATATGCTCGAAAACATGCGGGCGTTCGTCGCCGTCGCCAAGACCGGTAGCTTCACTGGGGCTGCCGGAGTACTCAATCTCGCCACCTCGGTTCTCACCAAGCGCGTATCGCAGCTCGAACGCGCAGTTGGAGCCACTCTGCTCCATCGCACGACGAGGAAAGTGCGTCTAACGGCTGACGGCGAATATCATCTTCCGAGGATCGCCGAGGCCGTATCGCGGTATGACGAAACGCTTGCGGCAATCCGAAAAGGGAGGCAGCACCTTGAAGGTTCGATTCGTATCAAAGTGCCGACCACTCTTGGGTTCGTACGTCTTGACCGTCTGATCCATCGTTTCGTTCGAGAAAATCCCGGGATCGACCTCGAGGTTCTGCTGCTGGATGGTCCACTCAATCCCGCTGCGGAGGGGATCGATATTGCAATCACGGCGTTCCCAGCGAGTTTCGAGGGAGTAGCCGACGAATTTCTTTGGCCGTTAAGTCGTAGCTTGGTTGCAGGTCCTAAGTATCTCAAGGCACTGAAGGCACTTGAGCATCCGAGACAGTTGGCCGCACATCCCTGTCTGGTTTATCAGCCGACCGGACCGAGTTGGTCATTCCTGGCAAAGACGGGCGTGACCAGCGTAGCCGTCCGGCCTCGGCTGTCGAGCAACGACATGTTGATGCTCCTCGAAGCGGCAAAGGATGGGATGGGTATCGCACTGCTGAGCAAGTACATCACCGAGCGGGATCTCAAGACCGGAGCGCTGCTTGATGTTCTGCCCGACTTTCCTGTCCCCGACCTTTGGATGAAGGCGATGATTCCTCTCGAAAGGCTGCACCTGCCACGAGTTGCCGCGCTGCTTAACTTCTTGCGATCTAAGGGCGGATCCTCATCCAAGCAGTGATCGTTCGTGGCTATAGGACCTGAACGCGCAGAGGATGGGCTGGAGCTCTCTCCCATTTATGATGCACTTCTCCGCGTTAGGGCCCCCCTTCTTAAACTTTGTCCACCCCGCCATTGCGGGAGCGTCACCGCGAGCGCTGCGGAAGCCGCAACGCCTGTGGCCTCACAATTACCGTACCGAGGCGCCATTTCAGGGCGCGCTTTGGCTCAGCGATCGGACACGCACACGGCTCTTTACTGAGGCCGGATCATGACCCCGAATACGTTCCAGCGGCCGTTCTTGAATTCGGCCATATAGCCATCGCGCAAAGGCCGATAGTCCGTCGGGCTGGTGTTGAGCGAAATGCCTGGAAGCAAGAGCGGAAGTCTTACGTCATGCATAGTCGCGGCAGTATGCATGATGTTCTCGCGGGTAAGATCGTCCCCGGCCCGTTGAAGAAGATCGATCGTAGCCTGGCCAAGGGAGTAAGCGTAGACATTGAAGGTATCGTACGGATTGGCGCCCGGGACATATTTGCTCATGAATGCCTTGTACTCGCTGACGGCAGCGTCGTCCGGTTCGCCGGCAACAGGGAACTTGAACGCCATAATGGTCATGATGCCATCAGCGGCATCGAACCCAGCGGGCTTGAGAACTGCGTCCGGGTTGGCACAACTCGACGCGATGAAGCGGATCGGCCGCCAATTGATTTCGTGCAACTTCCGCAATGCCTGCGAACACGCTTTGGGAGTTACCCCGTAAATCATAAGTGCATCTGCACCGGTTGCGCGCAATGTAAGGATTTGGGAGTCAACCGTAGGATCTAGCACCTCGAATGACGCAGCGCCCGCAATGACTTTGTCTGCGGCAGTGCCGAGCGATTCTCTTGTTGCTTTCAGGTATTCCTTTCCAGCGTCATCGTTCTGGTAAAGGATGGCGATGCGCGCGTCGGGCTTTCTCGACCTCAGATAATCGAGGTAGATCTTGGCTTCATCTCCGTATGGGGGTTGCCAAGGCAAGGCCATCGTCCACGGAAAATGCTCCGGGTCGTTCCATTTCGACGCAGAGCTGACGACGAAGAGGGTCGGCACTTTCTTGATCGTCAAGTACTTCTGCGTTGCGGAAATATTTGCTGTGGCAGTGTTGGCGAGCATGAAGGACACGTCATCGCTTTCGACCAGCCTGCGGGTCTGCTCGACCGCCTTCGCCGGCGAATAGGCATCATCGAGGCTGATGAACTTGATCTTTCGACCGTTCACGCCGCCGCTTTCATTGACCATCGCGAAGTAGCCCTCGAGGGCCTTGCCAATTGCGCCGACGGCTGACGCGGGACCGCTATAGGGCACAGTGTTGCCGATCCGGATTTCAGTAGCCGATGTCCCGGGCCCGTATTTGGCTTGGCCCCAGGCGGTTAAAGACAGCGCGGTGCTGGCCAAGACGCCAACGATCAAGCCGATCTTCTTCATAGTGCACCCTCCCCCGCGGCCTTGTGGCTTGCGACCAATCGAAAAGGCCGGATCCAGTAGCCACTCGATACAGGTCGCTCGATTGTTATCCCGGAGATGGTCAAAGCAGGCTGGAACTGGCAAACGAGTTTTTTGGAGGGCACCTTGAGTGAGACTCAAGTCACATGAATTTTGGGAGAACTGCTTCGTGTGCGCGTTGATCTCCAACACGTTGACTGCACAAATCCCTGAGACCAATATGAACGTTCTCACCCAATCCGATGGCGTTGCCTGAAGGGATCCTTTGAAATGACCATCGTCGTGTCGGTCAAATATGTTCTCAAGCCCGGAAAACGGGATGAGCTTTTGTCCTTCGTGATGGACAATGTCGAGAACACACGAAGGGAGAGAGGAAATCTGGCGTATTCACACTATCCCTCGTTGGAAAACACAGACGAGATGTTCGTCTTCGAGATGTGGGAAACCCTGAAGGACCTGGAAAACCACATCAACATGCCGCACTACGTGGCATTCGATGACAGACGCAAACCTCTTCTGGATTCCTATGAAGCCCAGGTCTACGAGGCGACTTTGTGCCGCTCAACGAAGAAAGCTCCAAGAGCCAATTGAGCTGGGCGAGTGTGAGGTCCTCAGAGACTGACCACTCTGTTCTTGGATCTAAGCCGAAGTGGGCCGTGAGAGCTCGAGAAACAAGGTGCGAATGCCCGCGGTACGGCTACGGACCGTAAAGACGCGAGTGTGCGGCCGGCGCCCCGGCCGGATATCGGAGACATCGAAGCCTTCCCGGGAAAGACGTGCATGAGTCGTTTCCGCGTCCCGCGTCCGCCAACTGAACCCGTGCAGCCGATCCTCGTCGTTCCGTATGCCCTCGCGAAGGTTCTGCACGATTTCCAGCACGAGATCTCCGCAGCGGAAGAACATCAGCCTGAGCCCCCAGTCGGGTCGCGTGGAGTCAAACCTCATGTCGAGGCCAAGTCGCGCGCCATAGAGAGCGGCTGCACGATCGGCTTGCTGCGTGGCGATCACAACATGGTCCAGCCCGCGTATGTCCCCGCCGTCGTCGACGATCTCACCGCCGCGTCGCCCTCCGAAGGAATACCCGAGCGGCACTGAGTAGGTTGCCACTTTGTCGATCTGCACGGTGGGAGCTTCCGCCCCGGGCCCGACGCTCTCGACCGTCGACAACCCGAGGCGCTCGAGCCGGCGCGCCATGCGGGCGGGCTCATCAACTTCGAAACGGAGAAGCCCAAGCCCGACCGATCCGCGACCCTGCCGCAAAAGAAGCGTAACATTACTGAGCCGGAGTGACGCCCCATCCTCGATTCTGCTTGCCTTGCGGCCGAGCAATATCTCGTAGTCTCGGGTTGCCTGGGCCACGTCTTCGACGAGCAGCTCGATGCAGTCCAATCCCGCAATTGGCGTCGTCATCTCATCCCCCAAGTCGTTGACGGGAAGATTCCAGATCCCGCCCCTTGACAGTGAGCAGCCACTGGAGCGATGCTCCAGAGTGTTACTCTAGTTCGTGACATTATGCAAACACGAGAACGGATTCTCACTGCAGGGCTCGCCCTGATCGACGAGCACGGCTATGAAGCCGCGACCGTCGCCTCCATCAGGAGCAAAGCCGGCGTATCGAATGGAAGCTTCTTCCATTTCTTCGATTCCAAGGAGAGCCTAGCGGCCGAACTCTTCCTCGACGCCATCCGCGCCTACCACCAGGCGATGCTTCGCGCGGTGCATGACGGTATTGGTGCCGCGGAGGGAATCGCTGCGCTCGTCCGCGCCCACATTTCCTGGGTCACCACCAACAAGCCCCAGGCCCGCTTCCTGTTCGAGCAGGCGCGGGCCGAATGGTTCGAGGGGATCGCGGACGCCTTGCAGGCACAGAACGCGATCTATCGACAGGGGCTCGACCGCTGGCGGCTTCCCCTGGTCGAAGCCGGTCATCTCCGCTCCATAAGTGGGCTGGTTTTCTCAAGTCAGGTGATCGGTCCCGCGCAGATCTTCTGCCGCGCCTGGCTTTCCGGCCGCGACCGCACCGATCCAGGAAAATACGCCCAGGAATTGGTCGACTGCGCGGTTCGCGCCGTCGTGACTGAGACCACAAGAGCAGGAAGGAGGCACCGATGATCATTGATGCATGGATGCAGCACCCGACCGAACGACATTCGAACCATGAGATGTTCGCATCGCTGCGGCGCTGGACCAGCAAGAGCGATCGCCCGGCAGTCATCAGTCCCGAGATGACGATCTCGGCGATGGACCAGGGCGGCGTGAGGATCGGCCTCACCGCAGCATGGTGCGGTCCTGACGGCTTTATGATCTCCAACGACGAGGTGGCGGCGCTCGTACGCCAATTTCCTGAGCGAATCGTGGGCGTCGCGAGTGTCAACCTGTACAAGCCCATGGAGGCCGTCCGGGAGTTGCGCCGCGCTGTCAAAGAACTCGGCTTCCGAGCGCTTCGTGTCGTTCCCTGGCTGTGGGGTCTGCCGCCGAACGACAGGCGCTACTATCCGCTGTATGCGGAATGCATCGAACTTGGCATTCCGTTCTGCACGCAGGTCGGTCACACCGGCCCGCTGCGGACGTCGGAAACAGGCCGCCCAATCCCATACCTCGACGATGTTGCCCTGGAGTTTCCGGAGTTGAAGATCGTGGCCGGGCATATCGGCTACCCCTGGACGCAGGAGATGATCGCCGTTGCGACCAAATACGAGAACGTATTCATCGACACGTCTGCTTACACGATCCGACGATACCCTCCGGAGATCGTGCAATACCTGAAGACGAACGGGCGGAAGAAGGTGTTGTTCGGCAGCAATTATCCAATGATCAGCCCGGCGAAGGCACTGGAAGGATTGAACGACCTTGGACTTGATGACGAGACCAGGGCGCTCTTTCTGGGTGGGAATGCAGCGCGCGTCTTTGGGCTGAATTAGGCCTATCCGATCGCATCACGGCGCCCTGGTCAGCGTCAATTAGAGCCCGGACGACGGCTGCCGAGCGGCCGTCTGCAGGCCGGGGAGGCTCTTGATCCAGGGATAGCCGCGCCTGCCCATGTCAAAACCGCGGTCAAACAGTGCCCTCATGTATGTGAGGTTAAACGGCTCGTTCGATTGGGCTTGGAAATCGCTTGGGATGCTCGCGAGATTGAACTCGATGCCGTTCATCCTTGTAATCGTGTAGATTCGATAAAGATCGCCGATGCTCTGATTTTTGATCAACGTCGAAAGCGACCTCTGGCTAATCGCCAGTACGTTGTCCTTGACCGGCTCCCATTGCGGTTGGATGCGACCGTTCCTAATGACGTACAGCCGAGCTCCTACGGCGAGTTTTTGCAGCTGGCTACCGGAAACGAGGCGCAGGATCGACTGAGGAATGAAGACCTGCCTTGTTACTCCTCCGTCGACATGAAGCTCGTCATACTCCTTGCCTCCGATAAGCACCTTCATCCGGACCGGAGCGAACACACCCGGCAGCGTTGCGGAAGCAAGTAGCACCTTACGAAACAGATCAAGCGCCTCCGGGCTGTCGCTTGCCGCTATGCGGCCCATGTCCCATAGGACCGGCCGTTGTGCGTCGAGGTTGGTCGTTCCGATCAACAGCACCCTTCCCTTGCTCCGTTCTCGCGCCACCTCGCGAAGGAATTCGGCGTCGACGTATTTCTCGATCAAGTGAGCCAGCGGCGAACTGTCGACCAATCCGGAGCCGCCAAGCAAACTCGGCACGTTGACGGCAAAGATGTCCCTTCGTCCGTAGTTCGTGAAAATGTCTCGCAACTGGCCGTCGCGCTCGCGGCCAAGAAAGACGAACGGAGCGATCAGTGCTCCGGAGCTCACGCCGGTGACCAAATGAAACGTCGGCCGACGTCCTGCGTCGCCCCACCCGGCCAACAAGCCGGCGCCAAATGCTCCATCTTCGGCTCCGCCCGAAATCGCTAGAAAGTTGAGCGGCCGCCCGGCTTGATAACCCTTCAGGGCTTCAGAAGCCTTGTCCGGCCCTGGCTCAAGTGGAGCCGCTTCCAGCGTCGCCTCATCGCCCCAATACCGGATGTTATGAAACCCATCCGGATCAATGTGGGCGGCCGCAGCTTCCGGCAGGGCATTTCGAGGCGCAAGGGCCGCGCAGCCCGCCACCAGGAGCGTCGTCAACAGCGTCGCGAGCAGAGGTGCCAGGTTGGCTGAGCGGCGCATCCAAATAAACACGGGAGAAACCGCCAATTTACAAGAGCACGCCCGCCGATGGCCGAGCCTGCCATTTACTCGACTAATCGATCTATTTTATGGAACTCCGACGAGTAAGTCAACATAATTCGATTGCTTGCTCTGTCTTAACAAGCTTTCCGACTCGCGCGAGCGTTCTGATCCGATCACGAATACAATTATAGACCGTTTGATCTATTATTGTTGACCAACACCATCGCTTTGCTTTAACAATCCGCTCGGAGCGTCGCTCGTCCGGCTTTTTGAGGAGAAACCAGCCCCTCTTCCTCTCCGGGCGGGCGGCGCGCCACCGGTCGACTTCGAAGAATTGACTCCAGTCGTTCAGCTCTCTCTAGGGCCCTCGACCGCCCTGCAGTGCCCGGCCACCATCCTTGGCGTAGCTCTGTCGCCGTACCGAGCAATTGGTCCATGGCTCCCTGTCTCCTTTATTGCGTCTTCAGGTCCGCACCGATCGCGGCGCATTACCTGCGCTCATTGCGACTTCGCGTCCCGGGCCATCGAGGCTCCGTCCTGTCCTCCGTGGAGCGGGCTCCCGGTCATAATTTAGATTGATCACTCTACCAACCATTGACGAAGAAAGCCGCGCTCGATATATTAGATCAAATGATCTAGTATTACTTGCGGACATTCAGGTGGATCAAAGGAAGGAAAATCAAACATGAAGGCGCATCTAAAGCTCGCAGCGGCGGTGGCCGTCCGCATTCTTATCGCGACGCCCGCTCTCGCTCAGGGGCAGCCGTACCTGCCGGCACAGAAGGCGGCCGGCATTCTCGCCGATGGCACTCCTTGGTCGGCCGACGCACCGAATGGCAGGAGCTTCAAACTCACCCTGAACAAGGACGGCACCGGGAGCGTACGTGCAACCCTGTTTACACAGTCTGTCAGCTGGACGATCAAAGGCGATGCCATGTGCCTCTCCGGCACCATGATGTCAAAGTGCCTTCGGTTCCGCGAAATTCCCGGAGGATTTCAGGCCTGGGAGGGTGACAAGCCTGACCTGAAGATCAGCCGCTAGAGGCTCGGACGGATCCCACTCGGCCTCGCGGTCACGACGCCCGAGTCCTTCTCCTCCTGCTGCACGCCGCGACGGGCGACGAGAAGATCGACACCAACCCTGCTTCACCATCTTCATCTGGAGTACCCACCTTGTCATCGACCAAGGACACCGATTTTCTCATCGGCGGCAACATGGCCGTCAATCGCATGGGCTTCGGCGCAATGCGGCTTTCGGCCAACGGATTTCGTGGACCAGCTCGCGATCCGGAAGCCGGCCGTGCCGTTTTGCGGCGTGCAGTCGAACTCGGCGTCAACCTTATCGATACGGCAGCCTTTTATAGGAGCGGTGACGGAACGGTCCGCGCCAATGCTTTGATCCGAGAGGCGCTCTACCCCTATCCCTCCAACCTGGTGATCGCGACTAAGGTGGGGCATGTCTTTAACCCGGATGGGAGCCATCGCGTTGCCTCTGGCGCTGACATGCGAAAGCTTGTCGAGGAGAATCTTCAGGATCTCAGCCTCGAGCGGCTCGATTTGGTCTACTTGCGCATCGGCGAGATGGCGCCCCCTCACGGCGAGTCGCTTGCGGAACGCTTCCAGGCGCTCGCGAACTTGCGCGAGGAAGGCCTGATCCGTCACCTCGGACTCAGCAACATCGATGCAGATCATCTCGCCGAAGCCCGCGCGATCGCGCCCGTGGCCGCCGTTCAAAACAATTTCCACGTCAGCCAGCGACATGACATGGCATTGCTAAGGACATGCGACAGCGCGAATATCGCCTTCAGCCCATTCTTCCCTCTCGGTGGAGGAAGGATGGTGATCAACGACGGCCGGCTCGCGTCGATCGATGACGGCCGGCTTGCGCCGGTTGCGAGGCGGCACGCGGCAACCACGCATCAGATCGCCCTGGCTTGGTTGCTGGCCCTGTCGCCGGTCGCGATCGCAATTCCTGGCACCGGCTCCATCGCTCATCTCGAGGAAAACATGGCGGCTGGTGAGATCGTCCTCACAGAGGAAGATCTCTCCGAACTCGGCTGAACCCATGCACCCTTGGCAACACGACCATCGCGGTGGAGACCCATCATGCGTTTGAGCAGAGCCGCCTACTTCGCCGACTTCGTGATCTATCCACCCGTGATCGCAATGTTGCTGACGGCCGCGTTGCGGCCGGGCTCCCCGATGTGCTGGAAGAAGGCGGCCATCTGCGTGGTGGGCGGCCTCGTGCTGTGGACCCTGATCGAGTACGTCGCGCATCGGTTTGTTCTACATGAGCTTCCGTATCTGGCCGACATGCATGAGGCGCACCATGACGAACCCAGGGGGTTCGTCGGCACACCGACGTGGTTTAGCCTCGCGTTGATCGGCGGGGGCGCACTGCTGCCGCTATGGTGGAAGGCGGGGCTCGGACCGGCCAGCGCCTTCACTGCCGGGATCGCAACCGGCTACCTGTGGTACGTGGGCGTCCATCACATCGTGCATCACTGGCGGATCGCGCCCGACACTTACCTTCATCGGCTCCATCGTCGGCACGCCCTTCACCATCACGCCCCGCTCCCCTGCAATTTCGGCGTCACCACCGGTGTCTGGGACTGGATATTCGGAACGGGATTCGCCGCTCGGGACCGCGCCGGCCAGCGGATTATTTCTGACGCCTGAGCCTTTCGCCCGCAGACGGCCTCTGCCGCGACGCTCTCGCCTGAAAAAGGGAATTGAACATGGAAAAAGCAACAAAGGAGACCTGCCGCCTGTCACCAGGGGTGGTGCGTCCAGTGGTCGACCCGGCGCATTGCGAGGGCAAGGCTGCCTGTGTCGAGGTGTGCCCGGTTAACGTCTTCGAGATCGTACGCATTCCGGCTGAGACATACGAAAGCCTGCCCCTCTTCGCCAAATTTAAGGTCTGGGCGCACGGCATGAAGACAGCTGCGACGCCCAACGTCGACGCCTGTGAGGCCTGTGGACTGTGCGTATCGGCCTGTCCCGAGCAGGCAATTCGGCTCCAGCGCGACGGCAGTTAAAACCTTCGGGCGGTCCCGCCATCTGTCGCTCCCCTCCGCGAGACAGCCCTTGATTAGGGTCCAGGCTCTCGTGCGGCTTGTTATTAGATCAATCAATCTAATATTGATTGACACCGCCAGTTCCAATCGCTAAATATTCGATCATACGCTCTAATATTATCGAGACACCGGTCACGCCTACTATGTTTGGGATTGAAAGGGCCAAAGAGCATGAGATGGCGCGTCGTTTGGCAGATGATCGTGCTGCTTGTTGTATGGGCGCCGTATCTCATCCTTTCCTGGCAGGTTTGGCGGATGGGACCGCAGTAGTGGCTATCGCGAGCCAGGCCCCTACTTCTCGATCGGCCTTGGGTATTTGCAAGGATCGTCCAATCCGCGCAGCTGTGGTCGGCGTGCCCGCCTCGGCCTGAGCCCCAAAGCGACAACAAGCAGGTTTGAACATTTGACCCGGCAAGCACTCATCGTTCTCGGCGTCTTGATCGCGACTGCCGTCGCAGGTTTCGCGTGGTGGTATCACCGCACGCCGCCGACGACGTCCTGGCAAGGTTACGCAGAGGCGGACTACGTGAAGGTTGCACCAACCCAGCAAGGACTGCTCACGGCGGTGAACGTCGCCCGCGGCGCTTGGGTCGAGATCGGGGCTCCACTATTCTCACAGGATGGGACTGCAGACCGGGCTGCCCGTGACCAGGCGGCGCGCCAGCTCCAGCAGGCGAGGGACCAACTCGCCAATCTCCAAGCAGCCGGCAAACCTACGGAAATCCAGCAGGCCGAAGCCAATCTCGCCGATGCCCGGGCTACCGTCGAGCGTACCAAGATCGATCTCGATCGAGGCGAGGCTCTGATCAAAGATAGCGCGGTCACCGTCCAGACTCTGGACCAACGGCGCGCCGATTACAGGTCGGCCACAGCGCGAGTCGCCGCGACTGAAGCCGCTCTTGCTCAAGCGCGCGCCCCGATGGGACGTAATGGCGAAATCAGAGCGCAACGTTCCGCGGTCGAAGCGGCGGAGGCTGCGGTGGAGATGGCGGATTGGCGGCTGTCGCAGCGGTGCGTGACTTCGCCGGTCGCAGCCCGCGTCGCCGACGTCCTGGCTCGTCCAGGCGAGACGATGGCGGCCGGAGCGCCAGTCGTGTCCCTCCTCCCACCGGGCAATATATTCGTGCGCTTCTTCGTACCTGAACCGGAGCTCTCTCGCATCCATCGCGGCGACGTCGTCACGGTGAGATGCGACCGATGCGGCGCGGACATCGCGGCGACCATCTCGTTCGTTGCCCCTCAACCCGAATATACCCCTCCCGTGATCTTCAGCGAGGAAAGCCGGGCAAAGCTCGTCTACCTGATCGAAGCTCGACCACCGCCGGCACAGGCGGCCCTGTTCAATCCTGGCCAGCCAGTCACCGTGCGACCGCGGCCGGAGGGCGCGCCATGACAGAGCTCGTCATCGACGTTCGCGATCTGCACAAGACATTCGGCGAACGGCACGTGGTCAAAAGTCTGAACCTGCAGGTGTCACGAGGAGAGATTTGCGGTTTCCTCGGCGCCAATGGCAGCGGCAAGACGACCACCATACGCATGCTCTGCGGCCTGCTGGTGCCAGACAGCGGCGAAGGCACTTGTCTTGAATACGACATCCGCCAGGAGGCGGCGCAGATCCGCCGGCAGACCGGCTATATGACCCAGAAGTTCAGCTATTACGAGGACCTGACCGCAAGAGAGAACCTCGAACTGGTCGCTGGCGTCTACGAAATGGACAATCAGCAGGCGGCCGTTCGCGACATCATGGAGCGGATGAACCTCGGCCGATATGAAAATCAGCTTGCCGGGCATCTGTCGGGCGGCTGGAAACAACGCCTTGCACTCGCGGCATGCGTGCTGCATCGGCCAAGGCTGCTGCTGCTGGACGAGCCGACCGCCGGTGTCGATGCGAAGGCCCGTCGCGAGTTCTGGGATCTGATCCACGACATGGCCAGCGAAGGCCTCACCGTGCTGGTCTCGACCCACTACATGGATGAAGCAGAGCGGTGCAATCGGATCGTCTATCTCGCGGACGGCCACATCGTGGTCCAGGGCACCGCGGACGAAGTCGTCAGCAGCGCGGGCCTCGTCGTGTACGAAGCCGTAGGCGATCGTGTCGACGAAGTCTCGCGTCACATACGTCGCGCGCCCGGTGTCGAGGCCGCGGCCGTGTTCGGGCATGCGCTGCGAATTGCCGGTGTGGATCGCGCGGCCCTGCAGCGCGCCATCAGCTCCTTCCCGGAATTTTCGTGGCACGAGACCGAACCGCGCCTGGAAGACGTCTTCATTCATCAGCTCGCCGCAAAAGAGACGCCGCAATGAACGGTCTCTCGCTCAAACGTCTCTATGCGCTTTTGCGCAAGGAATGGATCCAAGTTCGGCGGGATCCAATGACGCTGCGGCTCATCATCGCCCTGCCGATCATGCAGCTGTTCCTGTTCGGATATGCAATCAACACCAACCCGCACAATCTGCCGACCGGCCTGCTGGTGAGCGAGCCGACGAAATATGAGCGGACGATCGTTACGGCGCTGCAGAATACCGGCTACTACGACATCAAGCTGTACTCGTCCGAAGCCGACGCAGAACGGGCGCTTGTCACCGGAGAGGCGCTGTTCGTCATCAACATCCCTCCAAATTTCGACCGATCCGTGGATCGGGGCGAGCAGCCGTCGATCCTGATCGATGCCGACGCGACCGATCCTTCCGCTATCGGGAATGCTACGGCCGCCTTGGGCGCGGTCTCAAGCGTCCTTACCCGTGATCTGCCGCCCAATCAGCAACCGCAGCCAACTGCCGCGCCGTTCCAATTTGTGGTCCATGCTCGCTACAATCCGGAACAGCTCACCGTTCTCAACGTCGTCCCGGGATTGATCTGCGTCGTCCTCACGATGTCGACGATGCTGATGACCACGCTATCGATCACGCGCGAGCGTGAACGCGGTACGATGGAGAATCTGATGGCTATGCCGGTGCGGCCGATAGAGATCATGCTCGCCAAGGTCGTGCCTTTCATCGGCATCGGCTATCTCCAGGCAGTCACCATCCTCGCCGTCTCGGCAGTCGTGTTTCACCTGCCGATTCGTGGATCTGTGCCCTTGCTCCTGTTGTCGCTAGGCCTGTTCATTGCCGGCAACCTTGCGATCGGCCTGACCTTTTCAACTATCTCGTCGAATCAGATGCAAGCCCAACAGCTCGCGCAATTCAGCTTGCTGCCCTCGCTCATCCTTTCTGGCTTCATTTTCCCGTTCCGAGGGATGCCGGTTTGGGCGCAATGGCTCGGCGAGTTGCTCCCGACGACACATGCGATCCGTATCGTGCGTTCAGTTCTGCTGAAGGGCAACGGTGTGGCAGCAATCGCGCCCGAGCTCTGGCCCATCGCAGCATTCACCCTCGTCGTGATGGGGGTGGCCACCTGGTTCTACCGCGAGACGCTCGACTGATGAGGAAATTGACGATTGGACGTGCTGAAAGAGCACCGTGGCAATGGGGAGCCTGATGGGCGAGGCCGTCTTAAGCCCGACGAAGAATAAGAGGAAGACGATTGCCGTCTTCGGCGCCGGTAGCGGGCTAGGCGCCTCGCTCGCAACACGGTTCGGACGCGAAGGTTATCGCGTCGCACTGGTCGCGCGCCGACCAGATCCTCTCGAACAGAGGGTCGCCGAACTCGCTCGCGCCGGCATTGAGGCGGTGGCGTTCCCGGGCGATCTCACCGATCTTGATGGCATACCCGTGCTCGTCCGGACCATCGAGCAGCGGTTCGGGTCGATCGACGTCGCCGTCTATCAACCGGCCGGCGAGCTCGGCTTCGTGCCGGCCGTGGATCTCAATGCAGCGAAGCTGAAGGCTTTGACCACCATTTTCGCCTTCTCGCCGATCGAGGTGTCGCACGCCGTTCTGCCTGGCATGCTGGCGCGAGGCGATGGCGCCATCATCATCGTCGGCGGCCTTTCGGCCGTGATCCGGATGCAGGGAGGGCTGAGCGGCGTTGGCCCGATGATGACCACCGCCAGTAACTACATATTCTCGCTCAATACCGAAGTCGCGTCGAAGGGCGTCTTTGCCGGCATACTGAATGTCGGCGCGGTTATCGAGCATTCCGCCGGCTTTCGCGCGATGAGGGCTGGCGGCGTTCTTGTCAATGAAGGGTATCAACTTATCGATCCCGACGACATCGCCCAGAGGCTTTGGACGCTGGTCACCAAGCGCAACCAAGTCGAAGCGATCATCGCACCGCGACCTCGGAAGTGAAAAACGGATCTGAAAACAGATTCCTTCACCCAGGAGTCGCGGCGTTTGGCACTACATCTGTCACAGCAATGAGAGTTAAGATGAAAAGAGTACAGTACGACCGCTATGGCGGCCCGGAAGAGATGTATATGGGCGACTTCAAGTTGCCGGAGCTTGGCCCCAACGACGTGCGCGTGGTCGTTCGCGCCGCGGCAATCAATCCGTTTGATTGGAAGCTCCGCCGCGGCGCAATGAAGCTGTTCATGAACAGGTCGTTTCCAAAAGGGATGGGCACCGATTTCGCCGGGGTCATTGAGGCCGTCGGACGCGACGTCACCAATGTCTCTGTCGGAGATGAAGTCCTCGGCACGGTGGACTTCAAGAAATCGGGCGCCTTTGCGGAAAAGGTCGTCCTGGAGTCCAGCCTCGTCGCAATGAAGTCACCACAACTGACTTTCAGTGAAGCAGCCTGCCTCCCCATCCCGGCCATGACGGCTTGGGCAGCGATCATCGACCGAGCTCGGGTACGAGCTGGTTCCAGTATATTCGTGAACGGTTGCTTGGGCGCGGTCGGCTCATCTGCAGTGCAACTGGCGATCGCCTATGGCGCGCGCGTTGCCGGCACCAGCAGTCCAGCCTCTATGAGGAAAGCGGATGCGGCTGGCGTTCACCCGATATACGCTTATTCCGACAAGAATGCTTATGTGAGAGGTGAAAATTTTGACGCCGTGTTCGATACACTTGGGACACTCAGCGTCAGCGACGGGCTTTCCATGCTCAAACCCGATGGCGTATTCGTCGACATCAATCCGACACCTCGCAGGCTGGCGCGCGGACTGTTGTCACGTCGCTACAAGCTCGCATTCGCCACTATGGGGATCAAGCACCTTTCGGCTATCGCTGAGCTCGCGAATAAGGGTGCGCTAAAGCTGGCGGTCGGCATCGAAGCCCCCTTCGACGACGCAGTGAGGACGCTCGCACAAACTGAAGCCGGGCCAAGGATATCGGGCAAAGTCGTGCTCACCATGAATGCATAAGACCGCCAAGATTGCTCCCGCGCCAACCTTGCTCGGCCCTTGAACACAAGGCAGAGCAAAGAAGTGGATGGCCAAGCTGACGCAAGGAACCGGAGACAATTTTTAATTCTCCGGCTTCCGTGAAGTGTCAGCTAGGTCCTGATGAGGTTTGATGACAGCCGGGGTAATCCCCTCTTCACGCGAGCGGCTGAACGGGCTTTTGGCTTACCGCGAGCAGGCCACGGACGTTGAAGCGGAAGGCCAGCTTGCGGATCTCCGTCTGCTGCGCATCGAATCCAGCGACCCGTAGTGCTGCTGTCAGGCTGTTCTCGTCGACGAGGTTATGGGTGCGTGGTCCGACGAACTTCCACCGGCTCATGGTCACTCGATCTGTCGCGTATATGGCCAGTCGGCCACCCGGTCGAAGGACGCGGTGAACCTCACGAAGTTCTGCGCCCGCGCTGAAAAAATAGGCCACATTCACCGCGAGCACCGCATCGATCGAGCCGGAATCGAATGGCAAGCCTTCAAAGTTCCCGAGCGCAAGCTTGACCCTTCCGGACTTTATCGCGGATCGGTTTCGCCGCGCGGCTTGGCTAAGCATTTCGGACGATGCATCGAGACCGATCACAAGGCCATTGGTCGCGGCCGCCGCCATTTGTGCCACAGCCATGCCTGGACCGCATCCAATCTCAAGCACGGTCGCGTCGGACGCAATTTCAAGAGCGGCAACCGATACATCGTTGGGTTCGCGATTGACGATCTCCATCACCTTGCCAGCCAAATGGCCTCGCCAGCCACTGGGCGATCTGAGTTGTTGGCCGATAGCCTCCCACATGCCGGATCCGATCAGCAAAAGTCGATCAAGTTAAGGCTTGAGCTTCTTCTCTATACGATCGAGCAACGTCTCCATCACCATCGGGAAATACTGATCCCAGACCGGACGTTCCGGATGCTTTGGCAGAGCCATGCCTATCCTGATCATCTCTTCGGCGCGCTTGTAGTCACGTTGTTCGTAGAGGAAGTCCGCATAAAAATAATGAGCATCGCGGCCGTTTGGAGCATTCTTGACCGCCTCTTCCAGGTAGCGTCGCGCCTTTTCCTTGTCTCCCCAGGCAAGCGGAAAGCCTGGTACGCGGTAGTAGAGAACGCCAAGACTCGTCGACGCGCCTGCATCAAGCGCTTTAGGGTCAATCTTGTAGGCCTCCAAGAGGAGATCTCTGGCCCGTCCCGCGAAATTGAGTGCGGTGAAACCAGAGCTAAGGGAAGCCTGTTCGCTGACAACGATCCCGTCCCAAATGAGCGGCTCAGGCCTTCCTGGATAGCGTTTGACGAGCGCGTCAGCCTTGGGGGCGAGCACCGCCATTTTGGCACTGCGATCGCTGTCATCGTCGCTGAGATATTTTATTTTCGCCCATTCTTCAGCAACGCTGATAATGTCGGCGTCCAGCGCCCGGTTGTCTGAGGCTCGAACATACTTGGACACTGTCGCGACTGCGATAACGCCCGCCACCATTGCGAATGCTCGCAGTGCCTGTAGCATAGACATTCCTTCCATCGATTTTAGCAAAGTCGAAAACAGCTAAGCGCGCGTCAATTGTCTGACAATCGACCTGTCGACAAGGCGCGGGGCCATTCGCTGCACGAGTTCGAAGAACCGCTCCGGACCGGCCGGATACACACAGTCGGCATCGCGCTCAACCGCATCCCACACTCTGGTTGCAACAGCGCCGGGACTATCGAAACTCATCTTGAACCGAGCACGGAGCGGTCCAAGAGCATCTGCGGCCGGCGTTTGGGTCGCCCGCAACACAGCGTGCGTGACACCGATCCCGATGGGCGTCAGTTCGCGGCGCAAGGATTGCGAGAATGCTCGAAGGCCGCCTTTGGTCGCGGAATAGGCAGCAAAAAGCGGATAGGGAATTTCTCCCAGGACAGAGCCTATGTTGACGATGCGTCCCGGGCGGTATCTCTCGAGCAGCGGCAACGCATCCCTCACCATTGCCATTGGCGCGAACAGGTTGGTATTGATCGCTGTCTTCAAATCCTCATCCGTCACAGCAGCAAGAGGGCCAGCCGGCACGAGGCCCGCATTGTTGACGAGGACCATGAGAGTGCCCCAATGGCTCGAAATTGAATCAAGAGCGGACATACGATCGTGCGCCACCGTGACGTCACCTGGAAGGGCGAGATGAGGACCGCCTATCAGCTTTGCAAGCGTTGCCCCGATAGCTTCGGCTCGGCGCCCCATTAACGCGACGCGCATGCGACGGCGCGAGGCTTCTATGGCAAGCGCCTCGCCAATGCCCGACCCGGCGCCTGTGATCAGGACGCTCCCGCCTTCAAGCTGCATCGGCTTTTCCGGTCACCGAGAGGGCCAGTTCCTCGAAGATCGCGCCGTAGAGGCCGTACATTACGCGCGCAGCGTCAATGACGATGTCCTGAGTCGCCCCGTCTTCGATGCCGTTGACCAGGCTCTTGAAGAACTCGACATGTCCAACGTCCAGCCCGCCGTGAGATCTCAGGTAGGAGAACCCTCCGCCCCCCTCCAAACCCAGCGACCGCTGGACGGCATTCGCAAGCCGCTCGGCAAGCTTCACGGACAGTCCCTCCAGCACGTGCACCATTCCAAGCAGCGAATAGGGGCTGATCCACTGGATGGCATAGTAGGCATAACCGACCATGACCTGGCACGCTCTTCCCGGCTTGCCGTTCGCCACCACTTCGGGATCGCCTCCCAATGCACGTATATCTTCGAGGATCCACTTCTCGTGACCGCGCTCCTCGTTGAGGTACTCAATAAGAGCGTCCTGGAGTTCCTCATCATCTGTCTGGGCGGCAGCAAATCCCATCAGGCGGGCCGTGTGTTTGACGTGGTGATATGCCTGAGTGAGGAATGAGAGATAGAGTTCACGTGATCCGCCGCTCTCAAGCGCATTCCTGACGAGAGGGATGGAAAGGAAACGCCCTAGTTCCTCTGCCGTTTCCGAATTGAGCCGCTCGTAAGTCGCCATGCGATGGTCTCCTCCGGTTTGGAACGCTTCGTGCAGGATTTTCTGCGCTTCGGATCGTCGAACTCTGCCGTTGGATGTGAACAGGCCGCGCTCCCTAGCTTGCTCGCGCGAGATGACGACGGCTTCAGCAGGGAGGGCATATTCAGGGGCCGCGTCGCAGAGTTCGACAAGGAGGTCGTCGACTTCCGCAGGAGTAGCGGACTTGAACCACTCTTCACCGCGTCGCGAAGGGACGAGAAGCGCAACCAAGCGGGTGGATTGTTCGGTTGCACCATCAAGCTGACAGAGCGCCCCCGCCCCAATGCGCGGATCATCCATCAACATCGTTTCGATCCACTCGGGATTCACATTGCGGCCGGCAGGAGTTACAATCAAATTGTCCTTTCGTCCGTAAACCTTCAGGAATCCATCGGCGTCAATACGACCCATGTCACCGGTGCGCCAATGAATTGGCTGGTCGCTTCCTCCTAAATAACCATCCATCACAGATGGTCCGGCCACGACGATCTCGCCCTCGTCTATGACAACGTCGAGACCTGGCAAGGGCCGCCCCACCGTTCCTTCGCGCACGGCACCAGGCCGATTCATCGCGACGACTGAAGAGCACTCGGAAAGTCCGTAGCCTTCGCAGATCGGAATGCTTAGGCGGGATGCTGCAGAAGCCAGTGCCGATGGGAGCGGTGCGCCTCCGACCGCCACGAAACGCAGGCTATCCGGGGCCTTCTTCTGCAGCGCGGCCAGCTGCGAGACGTACAGCGCCAGTAGCTGAGGGACGAAGACACTCGCGGTGGGCTGCACTCGCTCGATTGCCTCCGCAATGTTTGCCATCGCACCAGTGGCAACGCTCCTCGCTATTTCATCGTCATAGAAAGCCGTTCCGCCGACCAGGACCGGAATCATGACCCCGCAGATCAGTTCGAGCAGCATGGGCAAAGGAAGCACAGATAGATAGCGGTCGGCTGGATTGGCCGAGACTAGGTTTGCCAGGTTCCAAGCCGACCAGAGCGCTTGATTGCTCTCGAGGCGAACGCCCTTGGGAGCTCCCGTGCTGCCAGAGGTGTAGATAATCAGGCCCGCACTTCGCGGCGGAGCTTTTCCCAAAGAGCTTGTCCCCCGCGCGGGCATCCTGAATGCCGATTGGAGCTCCGCCTCACCATCATCCGATGTAACTATAGTGCGGGCAATCGACGCGTCCTTGACGACGTGCTCGACTTGCCCCCTGCTAAAGAAGGTCGGGATCGGGACGATCGTCTTTCCAGATATGCTCGCCGCGAGGAAAGCAACTACCCAGTCCACACTGTTGCCGCCGAATATTCCAATCGTCTCTGGACCGGTCCCGAGGTAGTCCGACGCTGCACTGACCCGAGCTGCCAGACCGGACCAGGTCAAAGACTGTTTCCCGTCGGCTATGGCCGCGACGTCGCCTTTCATTTCGGCGTTGAGCCGCAGCGCATGGTAGAGATCGTCCATTAGCATGCACCCGTCATCTGGGACGCCCCGGTTTGCATCAGGAAGGCCGACATCTGACTGCGGTCGATCGCAAACACTTTTGGAGAGGTCTGGTAGTACGTCCCCCACTCCTGCGGCATCGGAACGCGGCTCGGGTCCGCATTGGCCAACTCGATCAGAGGAAGTCGCATTCTCCGAAGGAACTTCTGTAACTGCCCGGTCGCCGTGAAGAACGCCCAGTTAAATCCAAGTTCTCCGCCGTATGCGATCAGACTTCGCAGGAATCGAGGAGAATCGGCCGGGCTGCTGCTGACGAGAGATGAAACCTCCACCACCTCTTCCCGCAGCACCAAACGGCCAGCGACCGCACCGAGAGCTCGTTCGACCGGCTCATCGAGATAAAATTCGGAGAAGAAGCGTTCCGATTGGTCTCGCATTCCAGCAGCACATCGGATCGCGTGGTCGTCGACGAGCAACACCAGCGTCTTCGGGAGCGCGCCCAAGCGAGCGCCGTACACGTCGTGGTATTTCGCTCGAACGAAGTGCGCAGCCGCAGGCCACAAAGGATCTCCAGGCGACACGAGTATGATTTCTTGCCCACCGGGCCCGCCAGCAGCATGCGTCAACTTCATAGTCGAACCCTCCATAGAAGAATTCTAAACTAGATCGATCATTCAGTCTATTTCATGACAATTAGATTATTTGATCTATTTTTCGGGCTAAAAAATCGGGGGTTGCTGGAGCAATTAGTCCAGTTTATAGAAGCCCTTATGCGGAAAATCGACCCGATCAAGCACGAAAAGAAGCGTCAGGAAATCCTGGGAGCCGCTATGCGGTGTTTCCTCCGGAGCGGCCTGAATGGGGCCTCCACGGCCCAGATCTGCGCCGAAGCGGAAATCAGCCCTGGCCACCTCTACCATTACTTCGACAGCAAGGACGCCATCATCGCGGCGATGGCCGACGCCCGGCTCGAGGGGGCTTCCGAGCGGTTCAAGCAGATCGCCTCTGACGGCGGTTCGGTCATATCGGCGCTGCTATCCGAAATCCAAGAGCAGCCCGGGGGGGCCGCGCAAGCCGCGCTCTTCTTCGAAATGCTCGCGGAAAGCAGGCGCAATCCCGAGATGGCCAAGATATTGCATGGGCGCAGTCGAAGCATGCGCGGCCTTCTCGCCGACGTGATACGCCACGGACAGAGCCAGGGGGAGATCCGGCCGGAG
Source organism: Bradyrhizobium sp. WBAH42 (assembly GCF_024585265.1). NCBI lineage: Bacteria > Pseudomonadati > Pseudomonadota > Alphaproteobacteria > Hyphomicrobiales > Nitrobacteraceae > Bradyrhizobium > Bradyrhizobium sp. WBAH42. The sequence continues at coordinate 7,880,226 of NZ_CP036533.1, read as the reverse complement.
CTCGATCCCGAGCTCGCGGCTGTCGCAATCGTCGGTCTCGTGGATGCGACCAAGGCGGTTTCGCTGCACGACCCGAAACAGGACACCAAAAAGGTCGTGGCCCAATTCAAGCTGATGGTTGAGCATCTCCTGTCTTCCCCCGCGGAGGACAAGAGACCAAATCCTTCTCGCGCGAAGAAGACCACGCAACGATCGCGCTCCGCCTGACCATTATCGTTTCAACCAGGGACGTGGCTCATCAGCGCGGAACCGTAGCCGAATCGAAGCAATTTGGGCAAAGCTTGGCGCCAAGTTTGCGGGCGCAATACAGATAAAGCGCATAGTGAATGGCGGGGTAGCTTAGCCGAATACCCCGACGGGCAATTTGAAGACAGTTACTACCCGATAAGCGCCCTTACGAGAATTCCGAGCGATCTTTGCTGGGTGCGTTGCGCCAGTGCTTTTCTGTGCTGCAAAACATCTCAGCGCCTTCGAGTATCGATTCTGCGGCTACACCCAGGTGCGCCTCGCTTGATAAAGCGGGAAAGAGCTTGCCGTCGACGAGCTTCACCAAGTCGCCTCGTCTAATGTTGGCACCGGCAACTCCAGTAGGAATCGGCATGATGAAATCTCCGCGGGACTCTCAGGAGAGCTAGTCTACTCAATGGTCTGGGTACTCTCTGTCTGGCTCAGTGCTCCGAAGAGAAGGCAGCCAGCGTGACGTCGCATGAGATCAACACTACCGACGTCGGAGACGGCCGGTCATAACTCAAGATCTTACCGGCCTCGGCGAGATCGGGCGCGCCCTCATGCCGTTCGCGGCTGCGCCGGGGCCATCGGTGGCTGACGCGTCCGAATTCGCGACATCCGGAGCACGCAGGAAGCGAGATATAGCGATCTTCAGCATCTCAATGCTCTTTGCCTGGTCCAGATCAGGATCGCGGATCATCATCGCTTTCGCGCCGTCGACAAAACTGAAAAGGATCGACGTGGCTACATCTGGATCAAGCTTGAGATCAATCTGGCCGCGCTCCTGGCCTTTACGCAAGAGGCTTGCCAGCAACATCCGCATCTCGCGGTGATTTTCGCGCAATATCCCGCCAACTACCGGGTTGCGCGCAGATTCAGCAAGCAAATCCAGCATCAAGGCATTCGCTGAGGGATCGCGGACGCCGATTCCAGACTCAATCGCTCCCAAGAACGCTGTGACTACGTCCGGCCCGGGGGTCGTCGCGCCAAGGTGCGCGGCAGCTTGCGCCAAGCGGGACTCGGCCATCGCACTGACAATGGCCTCTTTGCTCGAAAAGTAGTGATAGAGATGGCCGGGACTGATTTTGGCCTCGGCGCATATGCTGGACGTACTCGCGCCCCGGAAGCCATCACGCATAAAGCACCGGGATGCGGCTTGCAGGATCTGCTGCCGCTTTTCTTCGTGTTTGACCGGATCGAGCTTTCTCATTGCCACGCCACTTAGTTAGAGCATTTCATCTATCATATACATTTCGCCACGATGTGACCATAATTTTAATAGACTAAATATTCTATAATTGCAATTCTGAATGAGGGACGATGGTCATTTCGGATCCTGAGGCGACCCGGCGACACGCCCGAAGATGCCGCCTGTCTCGGAGCAAGATCGTCGCAGCAATCCGGGCTTCCGCAACGGCGTACGGGGCGTTCCTGCTCCTGCTTCCCTCCAGCCTGCCCTCACGTGCGGCAGATAGCGATATCCGCGCCAAGTATGAGGTCACCCTCGCCGGCCTCACGATCGTGCACGCCGACGTTATCTTCGCTGTACGCGGCAGCGCCTACACCGTGCGGACAAATTACCGGACCTCCGGCGCTGCAAGACTGATGAGTTCCGCGACCGGAGAGGCCGTAACGAGCGGCACCTACAAGAATGGCATTCTTACACCTACGAAATTCGATCTCGACCATCGGGGCAGCCAGCGGGTTCAAAAGGTTGCGTTGGTTATGTCTGGAGGCGCGGTCGATAAGCTGACGGTCGACCCACCCCTGGATCAGGCGTCGCGGCGGGCTCCGATCGAGCCGGAGCATCTGAAGAACATTATCGATCCGCTCAGTGGATTGTTGGCATCGGCGGTCAAGGCCGATGGAAAGAGTGAGATCGGAGCCTGCGATCGTACTGTGCCAGTCTTTGATGGCGTACGGCGTTTCGATATTGCTCTGAAGAGAAAAGAGACGCAGATCGCAACTCGCGGTCCGTTCACGGGCCCACTGACCGCATGCGAGCTGCGAATAACACCCATTGCGGGCGAAATACGGAATGGGAACGGTCCACACGCGGGAACGCCCAACAGATCGCTCGGCGAGACCGAAATGACCTTTGGGTTCGTCGATGCACAAAAGATCTACATCCCGGTGTCTCTCTCGGCAAGGCTGGGGTTCACGACGCTTCAGGCACGTCTCACACAATACTCACACACCGCTCAAAGATAGAAACACATGAGATCGAACAGGAGGAGCCATTGAGCTCCATCGCAAACGGCCCGCGTTACGGACAATCGGCAGCTGCGCTGGGTGGCAACGAGACGGCGCACACATTACCGGACGAGGTATTGCAGGATCCGAGCCGCACGGCTCGGACGCCGACAACCTGGCCAATCTCGGATCACTTCGACGGGCAACGCTTCCATAATCCCACCCTTCCGAGAGGGTTCGCTCCCACGGTATCGAGCGCGCTGGGCATGATCTTCGAGAAGAGGAGCCGCTGGCCAGCCGTCGTAAAGAATGCGGCAGTGCCCAGACTACGCGCCATGTGCGGAATCAACGACGTTGCCATCACCTTCGTGAACCATGCCACGTTTTTGATTCAGCATAGAGGCTTGAACATTCTGACCGATCCAATTTGGTCATTGCGTGCAAGCCCGATCCGATGGCTCGGTCCAAAACGAGTCAGAGAGCCCGGCGTCCCTATCGATGAATTGCCGCGCATCGACGTCATTCTGATCAGCCACAATCACTACGATCACCTGGACTTGGACACGCTGCGTTGCCTCCAGCAGAAGTTCTCGCCGATCGTGCTGGTGGCTGCGGGCGACCGAGAACTGGTCCGCTCGATTGGGTTTACCCGCGTGCACGAATTCGACTGGTGGGAGAACTTTGAGGTCAAGCCTGGCTGCAAAGTGACTTTTGCGCCGACACAACATTTCTCGGCGCGCGGGCTCCGCGACCGCCAAAAAAGCCTCTGGGGCAGCTACCTGATTCAGGAGGGTGATCGGCGGGTCTATTTCGGCGGGGATAGCGGCTATTCCACCCACTTCTCCGAGATCAGGCGGCGACTTGGATCGCCCGACATCGCATTGCTCGGGATCGGCGCGTATGAACCGCGCTGGTTCATGCGTCCGATGCACATGAATCCTGCGGAAGCTGTCCAGGCACATCAAGATCTCGGCGCCAAGCAGAGTATCGGGATGCACCATGGTACTTTCCAAATGTCTCACGAAGCGATTGAACGGCCGCTACAGGACCTGGCGGCCGCAGTTGAAGCAGCCGGCGTAGACCCGACTTCTTTCATCACACTCCGGGAAGGAGAAACACGGATTTATCGCGCGAGATGAGGTGAGTGCACCTTCCCGCCGGCCCCCTCGTGAGCGACCGGTCGCGGACGCAAAGCTAATGCGTCTTGTGGTCGCATTCGGCACGGACTTTAGAGCTGCTCGTCCGAGCGATCCCGGGTCTGTCGCCCTCGACGCGACATCGACCCGGCTTCAGAAGCAAGCCCCCTGGGAGCGGTATTTCGCGGTGCTTGGCTGATGTCGAGCGCGCTCACCTTTGGTGCCGACGAGAAGCCCTGCTCAGGGGAGAGCTTACATTGACATGGGCAAGCTGCACGATATATTAGATCAAACAATCTAGTATTGGAGAACCTCCCCTTGTCTCAGCCGAACCGGAGGACAGCTGCGTCCGATTCCGTGACCATGCCCGCGGTCGCACCTTCTGCCGAAGGCGCCGGCACTCCGCGTCAACGCCAGGTCGCATTCTATGCGAAAGTTACCGTGGGAATGATTGCGGCACTTTCCGTCACGGTCGTCACGATTGCGATCATAAACCGCCGCGCATCGATGGCTGCCGTTCCGGTTCAAAATGCGCCGGCATTGACTGCCACGAGCATCGCTGCCCGTGAGTTGATGTGGCAGACGGCAATAGACGCTTCCGGAACGATCGCAGCCTGGCAGGAAGCGAGCGTGGGAGCGCAGATCGGCGGCTATCAGTTGTCCGACGTCCTGGTCAACGTCGGCGACCAGGTCAAGAAGGGCCAAGTGCTCGCGCGGTTCGATCCGGATCTCCTGCGCGCAGATGAAGCCCAGTTGAAGGCTCGATACGACGTGGCTGAAGCCAACCGGCAGCGCGCGTTGAGCTTGAAGAGCCGCGGTTTCGTCAGTGACAAAGACGCCTTGCAGCAGGAAACCGACGCGAGAGCCGCGGAGGCGCTTCTCGCCTCCAAGCAACTGCAGCTGAAATATGCCGAGGTCGTTGCTCCCGACGACGGCGTCATCAGCTCACGCACGGCGACGCTCGGCGCCGTCGTCCCCGTCGGGCAGGAATTGTTTCGCTTGATCAGGCAGAACCGTCTTGAATGGCGGGGTGAACTCACCGCTGCTCAGCTTACGAAGATCCTGCCCGGTCAACGCATTGTCTTGGCACTGGCGGATGGCAGCACCGCTGTTGCGCAGGTCCGTCAGACCGCGCCCTCTCTGGATCCGCAATCACGTCTCGGCATCATCTACGCCGATATCGAGCCCGGGAGCCGGGCGCGAGCCGGCATGTATGTCAACGGTAAGATTATTCTCGGCGAAAGCCCGGCTCACGTCATTCCGGCCGAAAGTGTCGTCATCCGCGATGGTCGAAGCTATGTGCTGAAGATCGCAGGAGATGAACCCAGGCCACGAGTGGCGCTCAAGGCCGTCACCATCGGCCGCCGGCAAGACAGCAGCGTCGAGATTATTGCCGGTATTGATCTCGGTGATCACGTCATCGTTCAAGGTGCTGGCTTCCTGAATGACGGAGACATTGTGCGGTTGGCAACGGCAACCGAAGCCGACGCAGCCTTCACTGCCGAGGGTGCCGGTCGATGAATCTCGCGACATGGTCGATCCGCAACCCCATACCGTCCATCATGCTGTTTGCGGTTCTCGCAATCGCCGGGCTCTGGGGTTTTAGGGCGCTGTCGATCCAGAGTTTTCCCGATCTGGACCTGCCGGTCGTCAATGTCACCTTGACTCAACCGGGAGCGGCGCCGTCCCAGCTCGAGACGGAGGTTGCGCGCAAGGTCGAAGATTCGCTCGCGACGCTCAGCGGCCTCAGGCATCTGCGAACTTCGGTGACGGACGGCCGCGTATCGATCGGGGTCGAATTCGTGCTCGAGAAGGGTCTTTCGGAGGCTCTGATCGAGACCAAGGATGCGGTTGACCGCGTGCGTTCAGAGTTGCCGGTAGACGTTCAGCCGCCGACTGTCAGCGCACAACGGGCCGGCGGAAATGCTCTGCTCATCTATGCGATATCGTCAACCCGATTGGACGAAGAGGCGCTGTCGTGGTTTGTTGACGACACCATCGCCAAGGCTGTTCTGGGAGTCCCCGGCGTCGGCCGCTTCGAACGCGTCGGCGGCGTACAGCGCGAAGTGCGCGTGGAGGTCGATCCGGTGCGCCTCGCCGCTCTCGGCATCACCGCAGCGGATGTTTCGCGCACGTTGCGCCAGGTTCAGCAGCAATCATCCGGCGGCCGAGCCCAATTGGAGCAAAACGAACAGGCCGTCCGCACCACCGCAATCGTGCGCCAAGCGTCGGATCTGGCTGCCCTCCCGATTGCGCTCTCGGGCTTACCCAAGGCACGCCTGGACCAGGTGGCAACCGTCCAGGACACCATCGCCGATCGCACGCAGCTCGCTTTGCTCGACGGAAAATCCGTCGTCGGATTCAGGATATACCGCGCCAAAGGCTTCGATGAAACGAAGATCGCCGCCACTGTTCGACGAGAAATGGAGCGGCTCGAGAAGGCGGACCCGACGCTGAAGATCAAGCAAGTCTCGGGATCCATCGACTATACCCTTGAGCAATACGCCGGCTCGATGCACATGCTCTACGAGGGCGCACTGCTGGCGGTTCTCGTGGTCTGGTGGTTCTTGCGCGACTGGCGAGCAACCCTGATTGCCGCCGCTGCCCTTCCGCTGTCGGTTCTTCCCGCCTTCGCTGCGATGGCCTGGCTCGAATACTCCCTCAATACGGTGACGCTTCTCGCGCTGGCGGTGATCGTCGGCATCCTGGTAGACGATGCGATCGTCGAGATCGAGAATATCGAGCGGCATCGCGCGATGGGCAAGCCGATCCTTCAGGCGGCGAGCGAGGCCGTGACGGAGATCGGGCTTGCGGTTGTCGCAACCACGATGACGTTGGTCGTCGTCTTTCTGCCCACCGCACTCATGAGCGGTATTTCGGGCATGCTGTTCAAGCAGTTCGGGTGGACAGCGGTCATCGCTGTACTGGCTTCATTGGTCGTGGCCCGCCTGCTCACGCCAATGATGGCCGCCTATTTGCTCAAATCGAAACCGTCAGCGGAGCATGAGGACGGCGTCCTGACCACAACGTATCTCTCGGCGGTCCGCTGGTGCCTGAGACACCGGAAGACAACGGCGCTCGGAGCGCTACTATTCTTCTTCGCTTCGGTCGCCCTCATACCGCTCATCCCCACGGGACTGATTCCCGCCTCCGATCGCGGCTACACGACGGTGAGTATCGAGCTTCCGCCTGGTAGCTCGCTGCAGAGCACGCTGAGAGTTGCCGAAGATACGCGCGCCGCTCTGAAGGACGTGCCTGGAATCGAGAACGTGTTCACCACCGTGGGCGATTCGCAGACAATCGGACCTGGAGCACAGCAAGCCGGCGAAGTCCGCAGAGGAGCCCTGGTGCTCATGTTGGCTCCCCGTGGTCAACGTGAACGCCAAGTCACGATCGAAAACCGGGTCCGTACAAGGCTTCCCACGATCCCCGGTGCACGATTTGCAATCGGCAGTGGCGGCCTCGGCGAGAAAATCCAGTTCATTCTCTCGAGTGACAACGTGCAGGCACTCAGAGCGAGTGCTCAGACCCTCGAGCAAGAGCTGCGGGGTGCCGGACGCTTCACCAATATCAAGTCGACGGCAAGCCTAGAGCGTCCCGAGATCGTCGTTCGCCCAGATCCGCAACAGGCGGCGGAGCGAGGGGTCACCACTGCCTCGATCGGCGATGTCGTTCGAATAGCTACCAGTGGAGACTTCGACGCGCAGGTCGCACGCCTCAACCTCGATAGCCGGCAAGTGTATATCCGGGTACGCGTCTCGGACGCGGCTCGACAAAACATGGACACGCTGGCCAACATGCGCGTGAGCGGACGGAATGGTCCGGTTCCATTGTCGAGCGTTGCGGCGATTGCGGTGGAAAGCGGCCCGTCCCAAATCGACCGCTATGATCGCCGCCGCTACGTAACGGTCGATGCCGACCTCGGCGGAATGGCGCTCGGAACAGCCCAGGCGACAGCCATGGCCCTCCCCGCGATTCAGAACATGCCGTCGGCCGTGAAACTCATCCGCACCGGAGATTCCGAGCTTGCAGGAGAGCTCGCGGCCGGCTTCGGCATGGCGCTCGTCGCCGGCGTGCTGTCCATGTTCTGCGTGCTCGTGCTGCTGTTCAAGGATTTTCTACAGCCGGTCACCATCCTGTCCGCGCTCCCGCTCTCTGTCGGCGGTGCTTTCGTCGCCCTGCTCGTCGCTCGCAGCGAACTCGATCTACCGGTCATGATCGGGTTCGTCATGCTGATGGGGATCGTGGCCAAGAATTCCATCCTGCTCGTGGAATATGCGGTCGTCGGAATGCGAGAACGCGGCCTTTCCATGCATGACGCCCTGGTCGATGCTTGCAGCAAGCGTGCTCGTCCCGTTGTCATGACGACGATCGCGATGATCGCAGGCATGCTGCCGATCGCAATGGGATTCGGGGCAGATGCCACTTTCCGTCAGCCGATGGCGATAAGCGTGATCGGCGGCCTGCTGACGTCAACGGCGCTCTCTCTGCTGATCGTTCCCGTCGCATTTACCTACGTCGACGGATTCGAGCGGTCGATCATGCGTCTGCGCGAACGCTTCATGTCTCGGCAGCAACTCAAGGTGCGGACAGAAAATCTCCGATGAACGATCCTCTCATCATGGACACAACCGCCGCTGAGGCGAGCGTCGCCGCCGATATTGCGGAGGTCGGCGCTCTAACCAGGAGCCTGGCGAAGCGCTATGAGGGGATTTTCAGCCGTTTTGGGGCAGTTCTGCTCGAAAACTTGCAGGGGGCGGAGACCATGGCGCGTGCGGCGCGTTCTGCGATGGCCATGGCCGACGCGGCGTCGGCAAGCTTCCGGGACAATTTTCCCAATCAACCTGTCTACGCTTGCAAGAGCGCCTGCGCCGCCTGTTGTTACCTCTTCGTCGCCGTGCCCCCGGGTATTGCCGAGGCGATCGCCGCCCATATAGAGGTGACTTTTTCGCCGGTCGAGCGAACCGCGCTGGTGACGCGTCTCGATGAAGCCGCCGCCGCTGCTGCGGTGGTGGAGGATCCAAAACGGCTTCGACGACGATGTCCGTTGCTGGGCGAGGACGACCGATGTTCGGTCTACGAGGTCAGGCCGCTGACGTGCCGAGCCTTCACCTCCACGTCAGTTTCACAGTGCGAGCAGATCGCATTCGATCCGGCCTTCGCGACTGCCGGTGTCAAACAAAACCCGGCGCTCTATCGCATCCACATGGAGGCAACTTCAGTGCTGCAGGAAACGGCACGTCGTCGCGGCCTGCCTGCCGACCAGAAAGGCCTGGCGCGTGCGTTGCCGGACGCGTTCAAGACGCAACAGGATCGCCCTGCGTCCGCTTCTGGGGTGAAGTGATGCGTTACGTTTTCTTGTTGTGCGTGCTGCTGTCCGGTTGTTCGGTTTTCGCCGGCAATTCCGTTCCCATTCCCGTCCTCCAACCCGCGCATCCGCCTAGCCAGGAAGCCGTACGGAAGGGGATCGATAGCTTGGTCAAGGAGGCGAAACTGACGCTTCCTGTCGAAATTTCAGCGATACGAAAGGCCGATCACGGGCCGGGCGCGTATTTCCTTTGTCTGAGAGAGGCACAAACCGTCCCCGAGAAGAAGCAACTCTTCTATTCAGTCTTCTTCGACGACGATGCGTACAAGGACTCCAGGCTATCGGTCATTCTCGAAGCGTGCGAGCTCCAGCAATACGCGCAATTGAACTAGGCAAGGTCGGCGTCCGCTGAATGCCGAAGCGGTGCCGATGCAAAGATCGAGGACGTACATCATGAAGGCTCAAGGCAAGAACATCGACAGCGCCCAGGAGAACAACGAAAGCTCCGGCGCAGGTGCCTCGGCACTTTCGAGAAAGCATTGGGCTCAGCCGAATTTTTTCAATGACAATGTGCTGATCGATGCCTTGATCAAGCACACGCTAAGCCTGATGCCTTACGGCATGACCGACCTCGGAGAGGTCATGGACGTGGTCTATCAGCTCAGAGGTAGTGACGAAGAGGCCTGGATCACTGCCTGGAGTGCGCTGGCGGGGCGGCTCCAGAATCGAGCCGAAGAGGCCGACAGGAAGGGCAAACGCATTACTGGGTCCACCGCCTACCTTCGCGCCTCGACTTATTGGCGCTGCGCGCTGCTGTACTTCAGCCAGTTCGAAGATGCGCGCATGAAGGAGTATGCGGTCGCCAGTTCAACATGCTACCAACGCCACCTTGAGCTGTCCGGCTCCCCCGGGGAGCGCCTCGAAATCCCTTATGAAGGCAGCTTTCTTCCAGGCTACTTCTACAAGTCCCCCTGTGCAGGGGATAAAGCTCCGCTGCTTATCATCACGCCCGGCCGGGACACCTGGGCCGAAGATACACGGTGGGTTTGCGAAGGCGCGCTGCATCGAGGTATTCACTGTCTTACATACGATGGCCCAGGCCAGGGATTTGCACTGAGATTGAATAATCTCACATTCCGCCACGACTGGGAGAAAGTCGTAAGTCCCCTGATTGACTACGCACTGGAAAAACTCCCGGAGATCGATGCTTCCCGCATCGCGCTCATGGGCTTGAGCTTCGGCGGATATCTGGCACCGCGCGCCGCGGCCTTCGATAAGCGGATCAAGATCTGCATAACCGACCCTGGCAATATCAGCTGGGGACGTCCGATCATCGAGCAGTTGGGACACTTCGGCAATCGCTCGCTTGATGAACTTCCGGAACAGCTAAGGAATCTGGTGCGCGACTACGCCTGGAAGCATGGGGTACCGAACACGATCAAGGATGTTGTGGAGGCCCTCAAGCCCTACGACAATGCGGCCATCCTCGAAAAAGTGACGTGCGAAACTCTCGTCTTGGATGGAACAGGTGAGGTGTTCCATGGAGCGAAGCCATTCTATGACGCCCTGCAATGCCCCAAGGACTACATGTTGTTCGATGAAACCTCGACGGCGCAGTCACATTGCCAGATAGGCGGCTATGCCACCGCCACCGAGTATCTCTTCGACTGGCTCGTCGAACGGTTGGAACGTGCTTGATTGCCAAAGGTCAGGCGAATGCGCTCGCGCTTTCCGCACCACCCTAGAGTATCTGGTCTCGCGCCACCGGACGATGTGGGCCCCGACGCTGATCTGTCGATCACCGCACTACCACTTGTCTGGGCGACCAGCGAACGCGGAATTCGGCCCGTCAACCATCCGACAATTTGGCGCGCAGGCCGGCCAATTGGCTACGGCCCCTCTCAGCAAGGAGACATTCCATGAATATTGCCATCATCGGCGCCACCCGTGGCATTGGCCTGGCCATGGCGCAGGCTGCGCTGGCCGACGGCCATGTGGTCACGGCGCTCGCCCGTACACCCGGCCGCATGCCCATGAGCCATTCACGCCTGCGCATCATCGCAGGAGACGCACAAAACGCCGAGATCATCGCACAGGTCGTGGAGGGGCAGGATGTGGTCTGTGATTGTCTGGGCACCACCAATGTCACGCAGACGATAACCATGTTCTCGCGTTGCGCGGAAAACCTTGCAAAGGTCCTAAAGCCCGAGCAATTGCTGATCGCCGTGACCGGTATCGGCACCGGCGATAGTCGAGGCCACGGCGGCTTCTTATACGATTACCTGTTCATGCCGATTGTTCTGCGCAGGATGTATGCCGATAAGGATCGCCAGGAACGGATCATCAAAGACAATGTTGCGCGCTGGATCATCGTCCGGCCCGGCTTCTTGACCAATGGCCCGCACACGGGACGTTATCGTGCTCTTACTGATTTAACAGGCATCCATGGTGGGCGGATTTCACGCGAAGACGTCGCCGATTTCATGCTTTCGCAGGCAAAGGCACCAGAATTCATCGGTCAGACGCCTCTGCTGATCTACTGACGGGCGCGCCAATTCGAATCGCCGTCTCGAATTCTCACTTTGGCGCGGTCGCAGGCTGCTCATTGCCTCCCTTGTCCGTCCATTCCGGAGGAAGCCCGAGACCTCCCCCGACGAGACCGGCGACCCCTGGACTGCGACCGAAAGCATCGCATGCGGAATTCTCGTGGGCGCCGCCCAGATCAGAACGGATCTTCTGCATCGAGGGCAAGGACGGACCCTTGCCGAATGGGCTCTCGCCTGTGGCCACAAGAGTGCCGAAATCCTCGCCAAATGCGCTAGCAAGATCGTAGGCGTCCGAGGCTTCGGACACTTTGGGTCGGCTAGTGATGGAGTCCGCGCCTCGCGCCCATATCAGGGCGGCTTTCTGCTGATTGCTGCGGTCGCGCGCTTCCGCCTCGACCGATAGGCTGCCGAGGCCGACAGGAAGACGAGGCACCGGCACTGGAATACTCAGGACGGAAGGCACAATCGAGACAGCCTTTGAAGCCCCGGCAGCTACCTTATCAGTCGGTTCGGCGTGGGTGATCGTGGCATGAACGGTCAGATCCGCAGTTTCCGTAGCGTTCACGACCCGAAGCCGATCACTTAGCTTAACGCAGAGCGCGCGATCGACGGCATTCAGGACCAGCTTGCGCTGCTCGTCCGAGAAATTAGCCGGGAGGGCACCGGAAGCGACCGACGCGGGTGCGATACGAACCGTCTTGGCCGCAAGAACGTCCGGCTTGTCAACCCGCACCCTGGATTTTGTCAGAACTCCATCACTGGAAGTAAGATTATCATAGGAGCTCAGCGCGCCGGACTGGCTCAGAGGCGCCGTCGCGCAGGCGGCAAGCGGCAGCAAAAACGCCAGAGAGCCGCACGCCAAATACCTCCGAACTTCCCTTGGCATTCGCCGGCGTCTACCGCCCCCCTGATCTTGGCATTGGACGACACGAGCTGCGACTAGAGCGTGGAGTCTAACATACATTGACACGGGTGAGATGGTCCGATACTGATTAGATCGAACGATCTATTAATCGGAAGACGATGGTCATGCAATGCGTCAACTTGGCCAATGTCCACACCGAGGAGCAACCATCGTCAGGCCTGCCAATCTCCTCAAGCCTCAGTTGCGTTGGACCGATCTGATGTGGGTAAGGAACCAGACTTCTATCCGATCCCGCTTTCGATTGATCGACCTGCCGATGGTGCAACCGAATGGTGAGTCATGACTCGGCTGGCCCCGGCGTTTCGAGCGATCCTGATGAAACACTCACCGATGTTCATCGCTTTATCGCTTGGGATTTCCTCGCAAGCCTTTGGTGGCGTCGATACCATGGCAGGTAGATGGTCCGGGACCGGCTCCATGAAGCCCTCGGACGGACCTCGAGAAAAGATCCATTGCAAGGTGGCTTATGACGTGAAGCGGCCAGGCAAGTCCATCAAACTAGACCTGAAATGTGCGAGCGACGCCTACAAGCTGATGCTGTCGGCAGATATCGAGCAAGATGGAGATAACATCTCCGGCAACTGGTTTGAGAGCGAATGGCGACAGGGCGGCAAGGTTATCGGCACAAGCTCGGGTGACCTCGTCGAGGCCAGAATTGAAGGCAATACCGTCGCTGCATTTGTAACCATCCGAACGACAGCCAATCGGCAATGGTTCGTGATGGACGCCCCCGGTTCGTGGGTGTCTCAGGTCTCGATAGAGTTGAAGCGGGAAGCACCATAATCGGACCTCCCTCACCAGCATCGACCGCCTTCTTTGCGCGTAATTCACACGCGGAACAACTATCCGTCGATCCCTACAGCGTCCGGAAAGCACCAATTTACACGATTTTTCGAGTGTTCAGTCTAATCTAGATTGACGCCTTCGCTCGTAGTCGGTAAATTCGACCGAATGATCTAGAAACTTAGAGAGACCTTGTATGCAACCGCGTCGACTAGATCATCGTGGCCCTTCGACGTCCGCGCCAGCTGGCCCCGGCAATGAGGTCCACCACCCGAGGCCTCTCCCATGAAGCATCTTAGCAAGGCCGTCTTTCGCCCTTCCAAAAGCACCCCGCACTGTATTCTTTTTGCGGCGGCGGTCGTGGCCATTAGCGCGGTGATGGGCACCTCCGACCGGGCATCCGCACAGACTGCGTTCACCTTGCCGGCGCCGCCTTTTGAGCTGCCGGTCCTGCCGCCGGTGTCTGGGACCTGGACCGTGATGATCGGCGCCGAGGGCCAGTACAGGCCAAGCTATGAAGGAGCGAACCACAGCCTGTTCAGTCCTGTGCCGATTTTCTCCATCCGGCGCGCAGGCTCCGTGGACCAGTTTCGCAGCCCGCGCGACAACATAAGCATCGCGCTCATTGACTTCGGCGATCTGCGCGCCGGCCCCGCTGGCAAGTTTGTGCCGTCGCGAAAGGCAAGCAACTATTCCGAGCTCACTGGCCTGGGCGACGTCAAGGCTGCCTTCGAAGCTGGCGGATTCATCGAATACTTTCCCGTCGATTGGTTTCGCGTGCGCAACGAGACCCGCGCCGGGTTTGGTGGCCATGAGGGCGTCGTCTCGGACTTTTCGGCGGATTTCATCGTCCCCGTGACACGGGCGATTACCGTTTCGGGCGGCCCGCGCTTCACATGGGAGAGCACGAAGGCTGTAGCGCCCTATTTCAGCATCGATGCCGTTCAGGCGACGGCGGCCGGGCTGCCGGCGTTCGACGCCAAGGGCGGTGCGCACTCCGTCGGCGCGGGCGCTCAGGTGAAGTATCGGATCGATCCGCAATGGGAGGTTCATTCCTACATCGAATACGATCGGCTGCTCGGCGACGCGGCAAAAAGTCCGCTCGTGACCGCGCGCGGTTCGGTCAACCAAACGACAGTCGGCATCGGCGCGTCCTACTCCTTCGACTTCAAGATCCGGTAGGAGGCGCGATGCGCACTGCCGGCCGATATGCCTGGATAGCGATCTCGATCTCTTTGGTACTGAGTAGCGGCGCTCACGCGTTGTTCGAGACCCGGGACGCAAAGCTCAAGGACGTCAAAACGATCGGCATCGTTTCGGCGATCGGCGATCAGTTCACCTATGCAAAAACGGGGCTCACAGGCATCAACAACAGCCCTCGAAACGTACCAATCGCTTCCTGGGGTCTCGACGACCTGATCGCGCAGGAGATGGCAAAGGCGCTGAGCAACCGTTTTCAAGTGCAGCCTGTCACCTATCCGCGCGCTACCTTCGCAACGACCCAGGAATCGGCGATCGGCCCCGTCAATCTCGTTCGAGGTGATCCGTTCAAGAAGCTCGTTCAGACCGAGGTCTCTCCGCAAGGGCTCGACGCCTACATCATCATCACCAAGGCCAAAGCCTCTTTTGGCGGCGGCAGCCGAAAGGTGGAGGGCGTGGGCCTGATCACATACAGCACGGTTTTGGAATCATTTGACCTGCTCCACGCGCTTTACGAGGTCAGAGTTATCGACGGTAAGACGTTCGACGTCATCGAAAAGCTGGCTGCAGGGCCGCAAGATGGCACGTCGAGCGTCCGACTCCCGGGTCCTAGCCTGATGGTCGATGCAGGCTTCGACACACGAGACGAGAACCTGCGTCGAACGATCGTTGATCTTATCGTCCGCAGCCTCCCGAACACACTGAGCGATCTGCATCTGATCAATCGACAGCCCTAGATGGACGAAATGATGAACGCCACGCCGCTTTACCTGGCTCGCCTGGTATGGCCGTTGGCTGCAAGGCGGATCGAACACATTGGCGGCGACGCCGGTTTGGCGTGCTCACGACGAAAAATTGAGTGCGCGGTTACGACGGTATCACTTGGTACGGTGGAGCTCATCCAGCTGCGTGATGCAGCACCTGCCGCAGGCACGTAGCCCCCCGCGAATCGGAGGTCACAAATGCTGTTCTGCCGAGGCGCAACGGCGCTCTCCAGCTTCGCTTCGGCTCTACGGTCAATTGTGACGTGGGTCGCTCGAATAGCCCTTTGCCTGACGTCGGGCGTTTCCGGTGCCGTCGAACTGTCCGTCGACCCGGCGATCCTATCAACCACGGGCATCGCGTGGGCGAGCGGCTCGCCGCTCTGGTTCGTTCGCTCCGTGGGGACGGTCGAACTGGCAGGCGCAGTCGGAATGGCGGCCGCAGCACTCACCGGCGCCGCGCCGCATCTCACTGTCCTGTCTGCAGCCGGTCTATTTGCCATAGACCTGGTGGCACTGGGCGTTTGCTCGCGCGGGTCTACACTGGCGACGCCCGCGCCGCTGGACCAGCTTTCGCTCGCTCTGTCTTTGGTTGTGCTTTGCACGGCACGGACAACCTCGCTCCGCTCGCAACGCAAGCGTCGTGTGCAATCCGGCTCGCGATCGTATCTGGATATGAGCCCATGAGATTGCAACGTCGCAGGACTCGGCGAACCACGGCAGCCTCTCCTAACGGGCCCCAGCAGATCCCCTTCTGTCTATTGATACGTTTGATTGCCATCCAACTGCGGCTCCTCACTGATCCGCGGTCGTTGCCATTGATCGTATCCTTGGCAAGTTTTGTTGCGACCATTGCGCTACCGACCGAATCCCATGCCGCGACCATTCGTGCGCGATACTTGATGAAATACGTCGGGATAGAGGTCGGTGAGCTCGCGATCGTCAACAACATCGGTTCCTCGTCCTACGAAGCCGCGTTGCAGGCGCATGTAACGGGCATTGCGACCGTAGCCACTTCGCGCAGCGTCAGCATGAAGGCGAGCGGAACCATTCGCAAAGGCACGGTTGTGCCATCCACTTTCTTTTCAGATCAGGTCGGCGCCGACCAGACGCGAACGACGCGGGTGTCTCTGACCGATGGCAATGCGAGACTTGTCGAAATTGATCCGCCTTTCCAGGACAACGCTGAGCGCGTGCCCCTGACAGAAGAGCATAAGCGCAACGTGATTGATCCTCTCAGCGCACTTATCCTGACCGTCCCTCCCGGCGAGCGCGCGATAGGGCCGTCTACCTGCAACAGAACCCTGCGGGTGTTCAATGGGCTGTTCCGTGCAGATGTAGAGCTTGCCTATGTGAGAACAGAGCCATTCAATGCAAAGGGCTATTCCGGTGCTGTCGCGGTCTGCTCGGCGCGATATGCGCCACTCGCAGGCTATAATCCAAATGCGACGATGACGAAGTTCATGATGGCAAATCGAGCCATGGAGATCCGTGTGGCTATGATCGAGGACGCCATGCTGGCAATTCCGGTGTCGGTCAGAATACCAATGCCCGTGGGTACTGCCTCTGTGGAGCTCCAAGACTACAGCGTCGAGCCGACGCCAGGGGCCACGAGAAAATGACCTGCGAACCCATAGGGACGACCGGCTGCACCGATCCAAATTCGGTCGACGGCGGCGGCCAAGAAGGGGGCTGCGGCCGATACCTACCCCCCTATCGCTTGGCGATGGGCTTTGCAACCGATCGCGCGGCCACAACGCGGCGTTGCGGCGGCTGCGACAAATAGTTCAAACAGTCTAACTTTATTGACGGGGAGGCTCTGGCCTGATAATTATTAGATCATGTGATCTAATAATTAGGATCGAAGTTCCGCGAGCTGAATGAGAGCCCGAGCGTATCGACGGGCGGTCTCGGGTCCGCTCATGCAAGGATGAAGCCGGAAGCGATGGTTGCAAGCACTTCCCAATGGTTACCGTCTCTCAAGGAGCAAGTAGCATGAAACGACAGCTCAGCGCCATAATCCTAGCGTGCGTTGTCGCAACAACGCTTCCTGCGACAGGCGCGAATGCGCAGGTTGCCGCTGTGCAACAGGAGGTGGCGCCCTTCCGTACGGTCGATTTCGATTGGGTCGATGCTTCTCGGGGACGCAAGGTTCCTGCCCGCCTGTATTGGCCTGCTGCTGCATCCCCGGGACAGGTGCCGCTGATTGTGTTCTCACATGGCATGGGGGGAACCCGGAATGGCTACACCTATCTTGCCAGGCAGTGGGCCACACACGGCATTGCCAGCCTGCATGTCCAGCACACCGGCAGCGACTCCGGGGTTTGGTTCGGCAACCCCTTTGGAGTCGTGAATCGGCTGCAGGCAGCGGCACAGGACGGCGAAGCGGCGGCGCGGGTCGGGGATTTGCGATTTGCGCTCGACCGTATCCTGTCAGAAGCAACTGGACCGTACGCCGGCTTCATCGACCGCCGCCGGATCGTCGCCGCGGGTCATTCCTATGGTGCCAACACCACGCTGTTGGCCATCGGCGCGCGGGTCATGCGAAACGGTCGGCTGCTCGACTTCCGCGATCAGCGTTACAGCGCCGCGATCGTGATTTCCGCGCCCGCGTTCTACGGCGAAAAGAACCTGGCCAGCGTGCTCGCCAATATCACCGTGCCAACCCTCCACGTGACGTCCACCGAAGACATCATCAGAATTCCGGGCTTTTTCTCGCCAGCCAGCGATCGCGTCGCAATCTTTAACGCAGTTGCCGGCCCGCGAAAGCTGCTGGCGGTCTTTCAAGGTGGGTCTCACAGCATGTTCACTGACCGCCCTCTGGTCGGAGGCCTGGCGCTAAATCCGAAGGTCAAGGAGGCCACAGCGGATCTCACGCTCGCATTCATGGACTACGCCTTCGGGTCTCACGTCAACGCTTTGAGCCACTGGAGTGCCACCTGGCGAAATCTTCTCGCCGAGCCTCCAGCAAGGCTGACGGTTGCAGCGACGCCAGCACAGAGGCTGTTGCAGCCGGCGATATCAGGCGAGCCAGCCGCAACGGTTTCCGAAGTGAGCGCGGAAGCCCGCATCGGGCCCGGTGAAGGCCGAAGCCCGGCCGCAGCGCGCTGTGCTCCGCGCCGCTCGGGTGCTTTCAGGGGATCTCCGGCCTGGGCTGGCGAGACCTGCACGGATCAGAACGGGACGATCGGCCATGGACCAAGCTAGACCGCAGCGCGTCGTCGTCATGACGGGAGCCACATCCGGGCTTGGCGCTCATGCGCTTCGGCAGATCGTCGCCCAGTCGAACACGCGTGTTTTCATAGGTGCGCGCGGAAGCGGAAGGACGGTACCTGACGGCGTCGAGGTCCTCCCGCTCGATCTCGCCTCCCTCGCGAGCGTCCGCGAATTCGCAGAGGCGGTGACTCGGCGACTCGGGGATGCTCGCATCAACATTCTGGTCCTCAACGCCGGGATCCATGGTTCGGACGCCAAGCAACGTAGCGCGGAGGGATATGGGCTGGCATTCGCGGTCAATCATCTCGCCCACTATCTGCTGGCCCGACTCCTGCTGCCGAATATGGCCGACCATGGTCGCCTGGTGATCACCTCGAGCAACATGCACGATCCTCCTTTCAAGCGGATCGCGCCCAAGTCGCTCGACGTGCAGGAATGGGCCCATCCGACTCCAAATGGTTCTGGCGCGGGTATACGCTCCTATACGGCTTCGAAGCTGTGCAACATGATGACGGCGCTGTCGTTTGCGCGGCTGGACGAGGTGAAGGCGCGCCAGATCAACATCGTCGCCTTCAATCCCGGCCTTACCGGCGGCGTTGCCGGCCGTGATGCCTCGGCCTTGCAGAGAGCGTCGGTCAGACTCCTGACGCGCACGATCTTTCCCCTCATTGGCCTGTTCCGTCCCGAGTTCATCATGAACACACCTGAACACTCCGGCAACATGCTTGCCAACGTTGCTCTGGGGGCAGTCAGTCCGCCACCCGGCCGGATCTATGTCTCCCTGATCAAGGGCGAACCGACATTCCCCGATCCCTCGGAATTGGCGCGAAACGGAGAGGCTCAAGATCGACTGTGGCGCGAGAGCGCCGCGATGGTCGGCATCAAGGGACAGCCGAGCATGCCGCCTACCCTCGGAGTGTCTGAGAGCGATCTGTCTAAGTGAACGTCAATCTTGAATGGAGAATTGGCTGTGAGCGAACCGATGTCCGAACAGTCCGGCCCGAACGCCGGCATCTCTAATGCGACCGCCGCGCCTCTGCACGCTGATGGTGCGCTTGAGGCCGCCGCAAGCATGGACGGACCGTCGATTGCTCCGGACCACGAGGCGCCGCCCAAGCCGGACGCCCCGAAGATTGAGGCATCCAACGCCGAAGCTCCCCGGATCGAGGTGCCGAATATCGGAGCCAAGCTGGAGGCGGAGCCCAAAGCCGAGCCAAAACCCGGCAAGCTCATCGTGATGGCCCCAACGGAGTGGTCTTCGAACCGGTTCAGGGACCGCGAGGATTTCGGCCCCGATAAGAACGCAAACGAGGCGCGCGCGGCTGGCAAGCGCCGGCTGGCGGGGACGGCCGCGGTAGTGGCGCTCGCAGCCTGCGTCGGCGCCATCAGCGGCGCGCTGACGACAGCTCGCGTCATGCAATTCGCCACCAACCCGGCGCCCGTGCCGATGGCAGATAACAGCGCGCTGGCAGCTTCGGTCGGGCGGATCGATGCCGATGTCATCGCGCTCAAGGCGAGCCTCGACAATACCTCCAAGACCGGCGTAGACCAATTCAACCGGACCACCGACCGTCTCGACAAGCTCGAAAAGGCGCAGGCCGAGCCGATGGCCAAGCTCGCAAAGTTGTCCGAGACGGTGGACAAGCTCCGCACCGCGCAGGCTGCGGTCCCCGCACCGACTGCCGCAGCTCAGGCGGCAACACCCGCAGCTACCCCGCCGAAGGTCGAAGCCAGCAAGCTGCCGATGGTTGACGGCTGGCGCCTGCGTGACGTCGCCAATGGCGGCGCCCTAATCGAGGGCCGGGAAGGTCTTTATGAGGTCTATGCCGGCGATCCCGTACCGGGCCTTGGCCGCGTCGATGCGATCCGGCGTCAGGATGGCCGCTGGGTCGTCGTCACCAGCAAGGGCCTGATCGTCGCACGCTGATCCGCCGATACCCATTTCGGCAGACACTGCACTACAACGCGAGGCGCTTTGATGGAACCTCGCTATCAAAAATTCTGCTTTGATAGCATCGCAGTTAGTTTCCGGAGGACGCCATCATGGCGGCCGTCACCATCCGCAACCTCTCCGAGGAGGCGCATCGCGCCCTGAAAGTCCGCGCGGCGCAGCACAATCGCAGCGCGGAAGGAAATGCGCGCCACGGTTCTGTCGCTGCGTTCCCGCCGCAGAGGGGAGCTTGTCGCGATCGCGATAGATACCGACCAGACCCGCGACCGCAACTAGCGCCTCGAAATCAAGAAATCGTCCGTAAACTCTCCCCGCGACACCTTCACTGGAATCTCTCCCTCGCTACCGATTTCGAATATCTCGGACCCCGACCTCTCCGCTTCATCGGCGAGACGATCGATTCGTTCGGCGATCTGCTCGGCCTGCCATGCGTTGAGATACCAGGCGAATTCCTCTCGTTTTGGACGCATGCCGAATTCGGGATCCGCCGGCAGCAGGCTGACAGCGGTTTCCGGATGAAGGGCCGGCAAATCCCGAGCCATCGATATCTTGTTCGGCTGGCGAGCGAACTTTCTCAGGAGCTCTGCCAGTCCAGCCAGATCGCGACTGTCGCCGATGAAGAGGAACATCGGATTGAAGTCACTCGGAAGGAATTCGTATCTGAGCATTGATCCGGACCGGGCTTTCGAATCTGAATTCACGTACTCGCGGACGTGCTCAGTACGGAAACGATGTCCTGAGCATGGCAAAGCTCGATCAAGCCAACGTCACTTCCCTCGCGAGATTCCAAATACTTGACCTCCACCCACATGCCATCGTCCATGTTCTGAGTGACTTCCGCGACGATTTCCTCCCTGAGCTTCAGCCGATCGCCAGGCTTAAGATCCAGAACGTTAATCATGGGTCCCCTCCCTGCTCAAAAGAACATGGTCAGATTTTTGGCGAGCAGGATGTTCTGCTCCAGTATGATTTCCCGCCTACAGACCTTCCAGGCTCCATCGATTAGCCGGAGCGTATCGTGCCGGCGGCCTACCAACGTGTAGGTCTCGTACTCCACCCTGTTTTGATAGACCAGGAAACGACTGGTAACGTCCACCTCATGAGCCTGCTCAAGGCTGGGACGCACGTCCTTGATCTGCACGTTCGTGATCATGTGGGTGACACGAGATAGCGGCTCCTCCGCGTAGTGAACGCCCGTCAGGATTTGCTCGACGCGCTTGGTCAGCGTCCATTTGTCTTCGTCAAACCAACTGATGCCTTCGCCCCTTTTCGTGTTCTCGCGGGCTTCGTGCTGACCAAATTTCACGTTTCTTCGAATAGGCATGAAGTAGGAGATGTCTTCGGTAAGGACGTCAAGCCACTCGCGAAAACGGCGTTCGTCGAGCAAATCTGCTTCGAAGTAGAGAAAGTCCTCGATGTCCGCCTTGAGGCGATAATAATGCGCATTCCGCTCGATCGTGCGATTGCCCGCGGCTTGCGCCCTCACTGTGTCCGGCGTTGATACTTGGTTCATGCGCGGCTCCTTTCTTCAGTCACGTAATTTCAGCTTTTCGGCTTTGGCGGCACGGGGCCGCCCTGGTGCGCAAAGCAGCCGACATCGATGACGGCTCCTGAAATCGTCTCGGCATCGGGCGACAGAAGGAAAGCAACAACATTGGCGATATCGTCTCCCGTGGCCGGCCGGCCTGCGGCCGTGCCGGGCGCTCCAATTCCGAATTTGCTCGTGTCGCCATCTACGCGTCCGAGGCTCATACCGCTGACGATTCCTCCACCGCCTGGGATGACCGTGTTCACCTTGATCCCGCGATGAATGAAGTCGTATGCAGTCGCGGCGCCCAGGGCCACCAAGGCGCCCTTGGTTGCCGAGTACACGGCCATGTTGGGCTTCCCCCAACCCGCCCCTGATCCAATATTGACGATCGAACCACTTCCGCGGCGAAGCATGTGCGGTAGCACAGCACGTGAGGTCAGGTAGGGTCCTTTGAGATTGACGGAGACAATTCTATCGAAAAGAGCCTCGTCCGTGTCGAGAACTGTGCCGAGCGGACCGATGGCGGCGTTGTTCACGAGACCATCGATCCGGCCGTAGTGCTCCAATGCGAAACTGACAACGCGTTGGACATCTGATGATTGAGACACATCTGCTTCAAGGAGGTGCGCCTGCAGGCCGCGATGCGCCAGTTCGTCCCGCAGACCTGGTATGGCTGCCTCCGCTGTACTCGAAACTTGACGACCTTCCAGGCCGAATGCGACGACCTTGTGACCTCGCGCGGCGAGGCCGAGCGTGATTTGCCGCCCAATTCCGAATGTTCCTCCCGTTACGATGACGATCTTGCTGGCCACGTTCACTCCGCCGCCTGCCTGCTCGCAGCCGGTACACCCAGCAACTCACCCCAGTCCGCATCACGCATGTAGGATTCCCACCGCTTGTAGAAACCGCGCGCGATCTGCTCCGTGACTTGCAGGCTCACTTCACCGCCAAGTTTGTGCTCTGTGGTGTACGCTCCCATCGACTGCTGATAGTTGAACGGATAGCGACGAGCGACGGTGCCCGTGCTGGCGGCAGTCGCGTACAGCCAATTCTCCAGATCGTCTTGCTCGGTCATGCCGGCGGGCCCCGAATAGCGCATGTAATAGCGCCGCAAATAATCCTTCACTTCCGCGGGAGCATCCTTGTCGACCAGGAAGAAACGCCAGCCTTCGGTGGACGTCGGGCTGTGGGGATGCCAGGCGCAGAGGCCTCGCGGCTGACGCCCGTGATAGGACGTGTTCGGGAAGATGGTACCGACGAAGGGCAAAAGGCGGGCGTCCTCGCCCAGCCGCCGCTTCCGCTCCTCGTAGCAATGCCTGAAGTATTGCTCCAGGACCGGGTTGTCGAGAAAGGACTCGATGTATTCGTTTGCCTCGGGCTGGATCGCGCTATGCACCCCATGGCCAGCGGGAAAGCTGATCCAGACATGCTGAGCGTGCTCGAGTTCGTTGTCCCGTCGGCCTTTCTTGCCGGATGCTGCGCTCGGCCCGATCCCAATCAAGTCAACCGAGCGATGACTGGGATTGTGATAGGTATCGCCGAGAAAATTTTCGGCGGCGAACTTCCAATTTGCCGGGAAGACCCACTTGTGAACTCCGATGACCTCGGACCCGCCCTCTCGACCGTCGCGACAATCAAGCGCCTGATCCAGATGGAGCTTTGCATCGCCGAGATAGGTCAGGAAATCCGGAGCGTTCTTGTCCCACGTCGCCCAGATTGAACCTTTGTAATTGAACAGCTTCGCCACCGAGACGAGCGAGTTGGCCTCCCGATCCAGGACCCCGTCATAAAGCGACTTGTAAAGAGGAACACCTTGCAACTTGCCATCGGTCGTATAGGTCCAACTGTGATACGGACACGTGAATAGAGAGGTGTTGCCGGATTCGTATCGGCACACCTTCATGCCGCGATGCCGACACGAGTTAAGGAAGACATGGATCTCTCCCTTCTTGTCGCGGCACAGGATGACCGACTCTTCGCCCATGCGGGACGTGTAGAAATCACCTGGATTCGGCACTAGGCTTTCGTGACCGACGAGCAGCCAGGCCCGCGTGAAGACCTTGCTGAGCTCTTCCTTGTAGATGTCGGCATCCACAAAAATTTCGCGACTGATGTAGCCGTTTGTGACGTCCACCAAACCTTCGATTTGCTGGCGCTGCGTCATGGGGCGCTTCTCCAATGCTGATGATTTATCCCTGCCGCTCCGGGACATGAACGACGAGACCGTCGAGATCTGCGGAAAATTCGATTTGACAACTCAGACGGCTCGTCGGGCGCCGCTCGCTGGCGGTGCAATCGAGCATCTCATCCTCGTCCTCACTGGCCGCCGGAACGCGCGAAACCCAACTCTCGTCGAGGTAGATGTGACAGGTTGCGCAAGACGCAGCGCCACCGCAGTCGGCCAAGATACCTGAGACGCCGTTGTACACGGCAATTTGCATGAGGCTCACGCCGAACTGCCCTTCGACAATGGCTCGAGAACCGTTGGGCTGGATGTAGGTCACGTGCGGCATGTACAGCACCAGATGTCCGTCAGATGGACATTATTTTCATTTTCATGAGAATCAGCTTTTTGACAGAGACTGTCAAGACCAGGTACCCTGGAGTCGATCAGGAAATTCGGCTGGCTACGCCATCGAGGCGGTTGTCGTCGGCAATCGACAGAATAGGCGCGAGCGAGCGCCAAGCTCAGCGCGCAAACGACTTGCCAGGGTTGAGAACGTCGCGCGGATCGAGCGCGTGCTTAACACGCCGCATCAGCTCGATGTCCAGCTCCGACCGTTGCTCAGCCAGTTCTCGACGATGAAGCTGCCCAATACCGTGTTCCGCACTGATGCTGCCGCCGAGCTTCCAGACAACTTCGTTTGCAACATCTTCAATGCGCTGCTTCTTGGCAATGAATGCGTTCGGATCTCCGTGCGGAGGTTGGCATGCGCTGAAGTGAAGATTGCCATCGCCGAGATGACCGAAGGCGAAGGGCACGAAGTCCGGCTCCAGCTTGCGGATTGCTTCGCACAAACGGTCATAGAGCGCGGGAATCTGGCCGATGGGGACCGAGTAGTCGAACCGGATCGACTGACCCAGATGGCGGTGAAATGGAGAAAATGCGTCACGGATCGCCCACAACTGAACCTCCTGCGCTACCGACTGTGCAACAACGGCGTCATTGCACAACCCTTGCTGTAGCGCCTCCTCAATATGCCCCTCCAGCACATCGCTTTCCGCATTACCTGCAAAGCGCACCAACACGTACCAATCGCCACAAAGGGGAAGAGGCGGCTGACATTTGACTATCCTCTCGCAAGCACCCTTGACCCCGATAAAGGGCATCAATTCCAGTGCCGACAGCCCCCCTCCCGCCAAGATCAGCGCCCGTTCTGCAAACTCGCTCGCGGCCTCAATAGAGGGCACTGCAACCAACGCGGATTGCCCCCACGCTTCGGGCGGGGCAAGTTTAAGCGCCGCTGCAGTGATGATGCCGAGCGTTCCTTCCGAACCAATAAAGAGATGGTTCAGGTCGATCCCAGTGTTGTCCTTGCGTAAACTTTTCAATCCGGACCACAGCTCGCCATCGGCGAGAACGACCTCTAATCCGAGCACCAGTTCACGGCAATTGCCGTATCGCACCACGTTCATTCCGCCTGCATTCGTGGCGATGGCGCCTCCCAGGAGCGCACTGTCGCGCGCTCCGAAGTCCAGGCCAAAATGCCGGCCCGCTTCTCGTGCCGCACCTTGGATCTGACTGATCGTGCAGCCGGCCTCCGCGACGACGGACCACGATGTCCGATCGATCGAACGGACACGATTGAGGTTCGCGAGACTTAGTACGATCCAGCGATTGCCATCATCCGATGGAACCGCACCTCCGCACATGCTTGTATTGCCCCCTTGAGGCACAATCTTGAAGCCGTTCTCCGCGCAAACGCGAACCGCGGATCGAACCTCGTCCACCGTGTTCGGGCGCAATAGCCCCGCCGCAGGCCCCCTGAACCAACCGCGATAATCGGAAGTTACCGACGCGAGGACGTCTGCGTCGGTGACGAGAAAGCCCGGGCGATCGAATGCGGCTCGCAACTCGGCTGTCATTGATCCTCCTCAAGCACCCCAGAAACCGGCCAGAGGGGCCGACCTCGCTCATCGCCTGCGAGGCACCCCGACAGACCGTGCCGCCCAAACCAAGTGCGCCGCTTTCAGATTGGTCTTGCGGCCTTGGGGCTCCGAAATGTCTAGGCTCTATTCCAGGGCACTAGAAGCCGCTCGATCTCGTTGAAGAACAGCGTCAGGACGAACCCGATGACCGCGATTGTAAGGACACCTGCATACATCGTATCGACCGCAAGCAGCTCCCAGGAGTTCCAGATCATGTAGCCGAGCCCCTGCTTCGCTCCGACCATCTCGGCCAACGCGATCAATACGAGTCCAAGCCCCGCACCCAGCTTGATCCCGGTCATAATGAGCGGTAGCGCCCCGGGAAGAGCGATTGTCCGGAACACTTGCCACCTCGTCGCTCCAAAATGTGTACCGACTTCGAAGTAGACTTTGTTGATGGTAAGAACACCCGCAGTCGTGTTGGATAGCCACCGGATAGAACACACCGATGGCGACCATGGCGATCTTCGATCCTTCTCCGAGACCGAATATCAGCAACAGCAAAGGCAGGATCGCGCTCTTCGGAACGGGATAGGTCGCGGCGATCAGCGGATCTACAATCAACCTCATTGGACGCGACAGCCCCATGAGAATTCCAATGGCCAGCGCCGGAATTCCACCGACCAGAAATCCGAGCGCCAGACGGGCCAGGCTTGCCTTGGTATTCGACCAGAGCTCGCCTGAAGCAGCCAGCGCGTGCAGAGCTGCAAAAATGGTGCTGGGCGTCGGAAAATACCGTTGATCGAGGAGACCAGCCCGTCCCGCGAGCTCCCAAACCAACAGCAACGCCACCGGCGACACCAGCGTCATGATCCGTTCGGTCAGCGCAGACCCGAAGCTCAGCGAAAGGCGCCTCTTTGCAGATGCAGAGGCGACCGTGACAAATTTCGATGAACTTACCTGAGCACTCATGCTGCTCATGCTCCGTATCTCCCCTCGAGCCGCCCCTCGCTCTGCAATCTTGCCTGCTGAACCTCGTCCCGAAGATATCCCCAGATGCGGAAGACCAACTCGCCGTATGCCGGCTGTGCTCTGAGGTCTATGACTTTTCGCGGCCGGTCGAACGGCACGTCGACGAGTTCCTTGATGCGCCCAGGGTGAGCAGTCATGATCATGATCTTGTCGCCAAGCGTGACTGCCTCGTCGACGCTGTGGGTTATAAATAGAACTGTCTTTTTCGTCTCATCCCAGATTTTCAGCAGCTCCTCCTGAAGGAGGGTTTTGTTCTGCTCGTCCAGCGCTGAAAACGGCTCGTCCATCAAGAGGATTTCCGGATCATTGGCGAAGGCCCTCGCGATCGACACACGCTGGCGCATGCCTCCCGATAGCTGGTGGGGATATGCCTTCGCGAACTTGGTCAAACCGGTACGGTCCAGGAAATGCCCGACGACATCCGCTACCTCTCCGGGCGATACGTTTCGGAGCTTGAGCGCATACGCCGCGTTGTCCCACACATTCATCCAGGGAAAAATTGCGTCTCCCTGAAACACCATCGACATTCGCGGACGACCGGAGCCGCTGCGGGCGCATTCGATGGTTCCGGCGCTCGGCCGTTCCAAGCCTGCCAGCATTCGCAGCAGCGTCGTCTTTCCGCAACCACTTGGTCCGACAATCACGAAGAACGTGCCATTCGCGATGTCGAGATTGATTTCGTCAATAGCGGTGAAAACCCGATTCCCGGCCGTGAAGTCTTTGCGCAGATTGCGAAAGCGGATCTTGCATTGGTCCGCAATCGGGAGCGCTGCGGGTTCGAACAAAACGGGAGATTCAGCGGATCCGCGCGACATTCTTTTCGCCGATACGATCATTTGATTTGCTCGGCACCGTCAGTTGGTGCCACCCGCCGATGCAAGCGCCTTGGCAGCGCGCTCGGCGAAAGACAGGTCGATAAGCTGCTCGATGTCGGCGTCTCCTTTGATCAAGCCCCTCTGCTTGAAGAACTCGTAATCCTTCTTCATTCCGGGAACGTTGAGTTTTCCGTCCGGGTCGCAACCATGGGGGGTCATCGCCTCAATGAGACGATCCTCCTTCAGTTCCGTGTAGCTCTTGTAGGCCGCCTTAACTTTCTCCGCGGCAGCGCCTGCGACCATCTTGCCATTCACATAGGCAGAATTGAAAAGACGGCACCCTCTGAGAAACGCCTTCATGAAGCCCACCGCAGGCCCGGCGCGGTCCTTCATGAACGAGCCCGAATAGATCATCACTCCGAGCACATCATTGGGGTAGATCTGGTCTCCGGTCGCAACGCGAATGACAGATCCCTGGCTAAGAGCAAAGGTCGCATGCGGCTCCGTCACGAAGGCTGCATCAATGGCCTTGTTTCCCAGCGCGACCGCAAGTTCGGAGTGCCCCAGATAGGTCACATCCACATCGTCGAACTTAAGGCCTCCGAGCTTCAGGAGTTCGTTGAGTGTTGATTCCGCAGCTCCGCCTTTGGACTGCGTACCGATTTTCATTCCCTTGAGATCGGCGTAGCTCTTGTACCTGCCATTTTCGATGAGGTCCTTGCGAACCAGAAACTGCATGTAGCCGTGGCCGGGCGGCATCGATGCACGATCGGATACGATCTTGAGGTCGACGCCGCGAACAGACAGGTTGTTCAGTCCGGCCGCGACAACTCCCGCCGCGACATCGAGCTGTCCAGTTCCCAGCGGCGCCACCATTTGCGCGCCCGACTTGAACGGGACCATTTCGACTTTCAGTCCTTCAGCCTGGAAATAACCCTCTCTTTCAGCCAGGTGGAGCGCCACGTCGCCGGTCGAACCGAGAACCCCAACCTTCGCCAGTGCCGGCTGCTGCGCAGAAGCGGCGCCCGAACTTGCGATCGAAACGACCGCGACGAACGCCGTGAGCGGAAACGCAGTCCGAAGAACGCGTCGAAGCATTTGCACCCTCCCAGGACGGGTTATGGTGATGTCCATTAGGTGGACACGTGTATTATTTTTTGATCTATGTCAAATAGCGGCCGACGTGTCAATGGTTCGCAGTTGCACGTGAAGCGACCAACTCGAAATGACCGTTATCGCACTCGCTCGCCCACCCCCTTGGTGCGGCCGCGAGCGCCTAGGGGAGGAGAAACATGGGACGAATAGTTTTTGTGTTGCTACTTGTTGCCGCAGCAGCCGCCGCGCGCGCGGAAGAGCCCACCACAAATACCCCAGCGCTCTGGGGTAGCCCGACCGTGGACAATGGCACTTGCTGTTCGACGCTTGCCGAGGTGCGGCAGAACATCGACCGTATCGATCGTGAGCTTGTGCGACTGATGGCGGAGCGAGGGCGCTACGTCCACGAGGCGTCACGCTTCAAAGCCAATCCGGCGCAGGTGGAAGCGCCAGAACGTGCGGAAGCCGTTGTAAGAAAGGCAATGTCTCTTGCCGAGGAAAACGGCCTGTCGCCTAAGATTGCCGAGACCACTTACCGCGCCATGGTGCGATCCTTCATCGATTACGAGCAGGAGGTCTTTGCCAAAGCGGCTGCCGAGGGGCAGACACCCTGGAAGAAGTAGTCTTCGCTGCTCCGTCTAGGCGCTCTCACCTGCCAACAGGCGCCGGTCCCAGCGGATTCGGCGCAACCTTCTTGTCCGATGCGAAGGGCGGAGGCATCAGCCTCAGCAGGTGCCACGGGCTCGGCATTTGTCCGACACGGGCCTCGATCAGGATTGGCCCATACGTTTCTGAGCGAGCGCGCAGAGATTTTTCGAGTCCACCGGGCTCGTCGATTCTCTCATACGGAATGCCGAACGCGTCCGCTAGGCGATCAAATTTCGGATTGAGAAGATCAACTCCAAACTCCTTTCCGAACTGGTCCTGCTGCATCTTTCTGACGTTGCCAAAATGACCGTCGTTGAACACCACGATCGCGGCGTTGAGATCATATTTCCGGGCGGTGGCAAGCTCCTGCATCCCCCATCCAAAGCCGCCATCGCCGTTGATGCTGACGACCATGCGACCCGGGTCGGCGGCTGCGGCGCCGAGCGCCGTGGGGAAACCAAAGCCGAGCGTTCCCTGATAGCCCGGAGTAATGAAGGTGTTCGGCAGATAGACTGGATAGGCGATCCGGGCGAAATATCCGACTTGCGTGAGCTCGTTCACGAGAACGCCATTGTCGGGAATGGCAGCACGAAGGGCTCTCACCCAGGCTCCCTGCGGCTCGATATCGCGCATCTGCTCCTCCGCCCAGGCGCGGACCTTGCCGAGATCGATTCGCAGCGGCGCACGTCGAGCGCAAGCGCGCTCGAGCGCTGCGAGTCCAGCCTTGCAGTCAGCTTCGATCGCAACATCGGCCCGACGCGGTGGCTCCCAGGCAGAGGGATCTATGTTGAGGTAGATATACTGAGTGGTCGCATCCGACGGCCAGGCAGGTCGGCCCATCGCAGTATCCACAAAGCGACTTCCGATCACCATTACAAGATCGGCGTGCGGGAACAGTGCGCGCCCCTCGAGGCTGTTGAGTGCGAGTGGATGACGATCCGAGATCGAACCTCGGGCGTTTTCGCCCATGACCACGGGAATCTGGAGTCTTTCTGCAAAAGACTTCAAGGCCTCGGATGCCGCGCCCGCCATCACGCCGCCTCCAACATAGGCGATCGGCAGCCGCGCCTTCGCGAGCATGTCGGCAGCACGCTCGATAGCGCGAGGATCCGGAGTTGTCGGACCGGGGCCGACGGCCGGTGGAACGAGGCTCATGTCGGCAGTTGCGCTTAGCATATCATGCGGAATCTCGATGCCCACCGGCTGCGGTCGCCCGGAGTTCAGCTCTTGAAAGGCCCGATGGACCAGCGCGGGGATATCTTCCGCTCTGCCTGCCCTCCCATTCCACTTAGTGACCGACCCAAGAATCTCCGATTGGTTTCGGATTTCATGCAGCAGGCCGAGCCCCTTGCCAAACGCAGGCGAGTAGATGTCACCGCTGATACAGAGGACCCTGGAGTTGCATGCATAGGCGGTCGAAAGCCCGGCCATTGCGTTCAGCAGCCCCGGCCCTGGGACGACCATACAGACTCCGACGCCTCCGGTACTCCGAGCATAGCCATCCGCCATATACGAACTCGCCTGCTCGTGGCGCGCGACTACGTATCGGATGCGCTCTCGTACCTTGCGCAGGCCGTCGACGGCCCAGTCAAGTTGAACGCCAGGCACACCAAAGACATCAGTAACTCCTTCGAGCACGAGCTGTTGCGCCAAGGCGTCGCCACCGGTCAGCATGACCCCTCCACTCCAAAATTGGTCACTTCGCATGACTATCAAATCATGATAATAGTGTCCATCAGATAGACATTCCCGGCCGTGCCTGCGTTTGCGAGCCACAGACCAGCAAGTTTTCAGTCTGTCCCCGCTGATTTGGGTCCAGTACTGTCGAAGCCAAATTCACGAGTCACATCAGTTCGGTGCTATGGCGAAATCACGCGAATCCGACCTCGACGATGTTGGCGCAACGAGCGTCAGGGCCGTCGATCGCGCTATTGCGATCCTTCAATCGTTCACCTCCGAGAATCCAACGATGAGTGTGATCGACATCCAGAAGCGTGTCGGACTTAGCCGGCCGACGCTCTACAGGTTGCTCCATACGCTCTCGCAAAAAGGATTAATTCAGGCCGAGGGAGATCCCCAGCGCTTCAGGCTGGCGCATGGCGTGATGAGCCTCGCGCATGTTTGGCTGAAGGCGCTTGATGCTGTTCAGCTTGCCCGGCCGATCGTGGAAGGCCTGCGCGACGTGACCGGCGAGACCGCGGCGCTCTTCAAACTGCAGGAAGATCGCGGAATTTGCATTCTGGAGTGCGAGAGCCGCCATGTTCTCTCGATCAGCCGAGGCGTCGGCGACTCCTTGAGCATCTCGCAAGGAGCAACGGGCAAGGCGATGCTTGCCTTCATGGAGAAAGACCGACAGACCGAGTTTTTGAACCGCATGCCGCGCGATGCACATCGCGCAAGTCTCGAGCAAGCCCTGGCGATTGCCAAACGAAAGGGCTTTACCACAAGCCGAAGCGAAATCATCCTCGGAGCCGTCGCCGTCGCCGCTCCCTTTTTCGATCATCGGGGAGCGGTCGTAGGAGCAGTTGGGCTATATGGTCCCAATGTAAGGGTTACAGATGATCATCAGGAAGAGTTCGCCAACCTCGTTGTTGAGGCTGGCCGCAAGATCTCGCGCCTACTCGGATTCCAATCAAAAGACCTTACGGTGCAAGATCAGGAACACGTTGCGACAACGAAGCCGCAATCGCGTGTGCGCCGTCAGTCCTAACTGTGTCTGAACGCCGAAGGGCCCTCGATGACGAATTCGTCGATACGGCGAAATGTCAGCGATCGCGGAGGTTCGAGCCGGTTTCGCCTACCGGGAACAGCCGCAGCAGAGCGTTATCTGCAGCGCGTCGGCCTGCTCGCCGATCTGGAAACGCTCGGCTTCGGCATTGTCGGCTATGGCCTGCATCGGCAATTCGGGCTGCTCGCGCCCGCCATGGCCAAGGCCATGCAGGCTCGCGAGCTCGCGAAATCGCAATTTTCCAGGTCGCGTGCACGGCCAGATCGAACTTGCGTTTCTGGCATCGCCCCCGCTCGTGGTCGCCTTTGCGCTCGCCAGCGACGTAGGTCGCGCCATCGCCCGCAATGCCGCCGGGATAGACATCCGCAGGACCTGGACCTCCGTCCGGACGATAGCATCGAGATCGAGGCTCCGGCGGAGGCGATCCCCCCCCCCCGCGCGCAATCTTGGCCGTGCGTGTCCTGCCGAACGGCGTGGAAACCGGACGGTTTGTCGCGACGGCCGCGATCGAAACCAATCTGGAATGCGCAATTCTTCGTGCAGGTGGCTTGCTGCCGCTCATCCTGCGCAACGCCATGTCTCATTCCGGCATCGAACGCTGACGCGGTCGTTCACCGGCCCTGAAAGACCGCCGGCCGCCGTTCGATGAAGGACTGGATGCCCTCGCGCGCGTCGGCGCTCTTGAGAACGCGATCCCGGATCATCGGGATGCAGGCAATCGCAGCCGCTTCGCCCTGCTCGATGTATTTCGCAGCCGCCTCCTTGGTCGCTTGAATACCAAGCGGTGCATTCCGGGCGATGGTCGCCGCGATCTCCAGGGCGCGGGCGATCTGCTGACCGGCCGGCACGACCTCCTGGACGAGACCGATCTCACGAGCACGCTGTGCGGTGAATTCATCACAGAGGAAGAGGTGGTACATGGCGTTGCCCCAGCCTGCGCGGGACAGGTAACGGAAATGCGCACCGCCCAGCGGCGCGATGCCGCGCTTCGCCTCCATCTGGCAGAACCGGCTGTCGTCAGCAGCGACCACGATGTCGCCGGCCAGCATCAGCTCGATGCCGACGGTATAGACGATGCCCTGCGTCGCCGTCACGATCGGCTTCCTGCAACGCTTGCTGAGGCCGAAGACGTCAACATTGCCTTCCTTGATGTTCCGCTTCTCCGCGTTCGGGCCGAAAAACTTCGGCATGTCGAGACCCGCGGTAAAGTCCCTACCTTCCGCGCAGATCACACCGACCCGGTAGCTGTCTTTGTTGTGCAACTCGGTCAGAGCATCCGAAAGCTGGTCCATCATTGCTGGCGAGAAGGAGTTCTTCTTCGCGGAGTTGTCGATGATGATCTTCAGAATGTGATCATGCGCCTCGGTGCGGATCGTGCCCTCGGTTGTCATTTCGTAGCCTCCTGTTTATCGATCGTTCTTGATCGCAAGTGCGGTACGGATGGCTGCGGCCCGCTCTGGCGGGAAAGCTGCCGCGCCCTCCTGCAGGATATCGAGGAACGACAGCACACCGCCGCGTGAGCCCCAGTTGCCCTCTTCGATGATGCGGAAATTGACCCACCAGCCCGGAGGCGGCTCCTTCAGCTCGCAAGCATCCGCGAGAGCCCTGAGAACGTTGCGAATGACCGCAGCTCGGTCTTCTCGTGTCCAGCAGCAGTCCATCACCACGACATCCACCACCATGACGTCTCTTGGCTGGTCAGACAGCAACTCTCCGCCGTTGGCCATCATGTCGAGCGGGCGCTCGAGGAAATGCACCTGGTAGCCTCGACGCGCCTGCGTGACGAGCCGGCCGACCTCCGGCACCAGCACGGCATCCGTCAATGTTTTGGCCAAGACTCGGCGCTGCTGCCCGGTCAATCGACCCTGCGGGGTCATCACATGGATAAACGTCATCGCGATCTCGGGCGCGGGGTTATATGTCACGTGACATAGCCACGCAAATACTCGCTATGTCAACTGGCATATTGTACAATCGGGGTTCGAGGTGCCCGATGACGTCCGATACGAGAGCGAAAATGGTGGCCGGGGCCGCCGACCTGATGAGCCGCCGCGGCGTGAATGCGACCAGCGTGCGGGAAGTCGTGCGTCACACCGGCACGCCGCGCGGATCGATCAGCCATCATTTCCCCGGAGGCAAGCAGCAGCTGATTGAAGATGCCATTGTCTTTGCAGGCGCCCAGGTCAGCGGTCCCCTGCGCCATCTCACCAGCGAACGCGGTGCCATGGCCGGCTTGCGCGCCTTCATCACACTGTGGAAGAAGACCCTCGAGCGCACAAATTATCAGGCGGGATGCCCGATCCTGGCAGTCGCCGTCGAAGAATACATTTGCGATCCCGTCGACAAGGATGGCGTCGGCGAGCAGGACGTACAGGACCGCCTGCTCGATCTCGCCCAGAGCATCTTTGCCGACTGGCAGCAGATCCTGTCCAGTGCGCTGAGGCGCGAAGGTCTCACGGCATCGCGGGCGCGGCGGCTTGCGACGCTCGTCGTCGCGTCCGTCGAGGGAACTGTCGCAATGTGCCGGGCCGCGCGGAGCGCCGAGCCATTGGACGAAGTCAGTCACGAGCTCGAATTCGTCTTGAAGGGCGCAATCGAAAAACTATAGCGAACCGCGCCCGGTTTCAGGTTTAGCGAAGCTGGCCTCAATCAATCCGCAATGCGATCGAGTTGATGACGTCCCGCCATTTGGGAATTTCCTGCGCCATGAACTTCCCCAAATATGCCGGGCTATTCGACGGCGCCGGGATAATGCCTTGCGCTTCGAGAATGGGCTTGATCGAGCTGTCATTCATGGCGCCGACGAAAGCCGCATTGAGCTTTTCGATGATCGGCTCAGGTACGCCCTTCGGCGCGACGACGCCGAAGAAGACGCTGACGTCGAAACCTTTCAAGCCTTGCTCGTCGAAGGTCG
Source organism: Bradyrhizobium sp. WBAH42 (assembly GCF_024585265.1). Lineage (NCBI taxonomy): Bacteria > Pseudomonadati > Pseudomonadota > Alphaproteobacteria > Hyphomicrobiales > Nitrobacteraceae > Bradyrhizobium > Bradyrhizobium sp. WBAH42. Next base: position 7,845,127 of record NZ_CP036533.1, on the reverse strand, counting down.
GTACATCAGGCAAGACCGGCGTCCGCTCGATCGTCGTGACGCCGAGCGCGCGAAGGAGTCCGGCCCTGATGTGAGGGGCGGAGACGAAGATGTCGGCGAAGCTCATCTGAACCTGGCCTCCGATCAGATCGTTGATCGCAGGCGCGCCACCACGATAAGGCACGTGCAGAATATCGGTTCCGGCGGCGGCGTTGAACATGACCCCAGCGAGGTGAGTGGATGCCCCATTGCCGGACGAGGAGAAGCTCAACTTGCCTGGATTCACTTTCGCATACGCGATCAACTCCTGCACATTCTGCGCCGGCACAGAGGGGTGCACCGAGAGCACGTTGGGCATTTTGCCGATCATGATGACCGGATCGAAGCTCTTGATCGGATCATAGCTGAGCTTCGCGTACAGGTTCACATTGATGGCAAGCGGGCCCGATGTCCCAAACAGGAGGGTATAACCATCGGCCGGCGCGTTTGCGACGTAGTCGGCACCGACATTGGCGCCGGCACCGGCGCGGTTCTCGACAATGACGGGTTGGCCGAGCTTGGCTCTGACGCCCTCGGCCAGAGACCTCGCCAGCGCGTCCGTCGGTCCGCCGGCCGCAAAAGGCACGACGAATTTTATCGGTCGCTCGGGAAATTCCGCCCTCGCCACCGCAGGCGTGGATAGCGCGATGGCCGACGCAAGCAGTAATTTGCGGCAAAGACCGATCAAGCCCATTGGCTTCTCCCATCCCTCGAGGCAAGGCTGGCGCCATGCTGTTTCCAACTCTTCGCCGGTTGGTGTGGCGAGATCGTCACGCCGCACGTCCGACTGTTGTTTTTGAAAAACTCGTCGGTTCGATCAGATCACGCGTACGTCACTGTCACCTTGCCGAAGGGCCCGAAATCAGCGACGAACGTCTCGCCGGCGTTCGGCCTCAACATTCCCGTCACCGTGCCGGTGCTGATCATCTGCCCCGCCTTCAGGCCGATGCCGGTCCGGGAGAGTTCGTTGGCGAGCCAGGTCACAGGCACGATCGGATGGTCCAGCGCGATCGCCGCACATCCCTTCCGCCTCAGTGTCCCGTTGCAGGTCAGGACAACTTCCTGGCCGGCAATGTCCCTCTCCCGCCAGTTCTCGATCGACGGACCATACGCGATGGTCCCACTGCCGGCCCCATCTGCAAGGATCGCGGGCAGAGGTGGAAACGCGGCGTCGTGGACGAAGCGGCACTCGGCCAGTTCTACGCCAGGATGCAGTGAAGCGATCGCTTCCTCGACTTCTGCCATGCTGTAAGGCGCTTCACGCGGCGGAAGATCGGCCCCGAGCACCGCCTGGTATTCGACTTCCGGAATGGGACTGCACTGGCGTGCATGCTCGACCGTGACCGGCGATGGCTTGATCAGCGGAACGTAGACCCGACCATAGATTGGCGAGTCCGTGCGCAATTCCCGCTGCAGCCCTTCCTTCATGGCTGCAATCTTCCAGCCCGCGAGGTCCCAGCCGAGCTCCTCCTCGACCATACGCGCGATGCGATAGGCGGTCGGCTTGTCGGGCGGCACGAGACGCTGGTCGAGGCCGCTCTGCTGGCGCCCTTCGCGGCGCAGGGTTGCGAGCAGGCGGGCAAGCTCGCGTTGGGCCAACAGATCCATCGCGATTACCTCACCAGCAGCGCGGCCGCGCGCGATAACTGCACCGGCGCATCATCCAGCAGCAAGTCGATGGCCTCGTCCTCCCAGCGCTGGCTCTCCAGATTCAGCGTGTTCGGCTCTTGCAAGCGGTGCTCCAGCACGAAGCGCGCCAACAGCAGGCGGCGGGCATCGCCGCCGGTCGCGCCCAGGCGCAGGCCCTCCTGGATGAACAGCGCGGCGGTGACGGCATGATAGAGCTTGCCCGCGGCGGCACGGCAGAAGCGCTCGTTCTCTGGGCTTGCAGCGACCTCTTCCGCGAAGCGCATGGCACTATTGATAGCGCCCTCAAGCCGCGTACGGAATTGACCGGGAACGCCCTGCATCTCGGCGAGCCGAGACGCGAGATCGTCGCGCAGGGCGGCCTGCGCGCCGACCTTTCCCACTGCGCGCTGCACGGCATCGAGCGCATTGATATTGCTGGTGCCTTCCCAGATCAGGCCGAGATGGGCGTCACGCACTAGCCGTGCGTTCGGCCAGTCCTCAATGTAGCCGTTGCCGCCGCGCGCCTCCATCGCACCGGTTGCCACCGTGACATTGTCGCGGCAGGCGCGGTATTTGACGACGGGCGTCAGCAGCCGCAGCACCTTCTCCGGCGCGGTTGCCGAATAGAGCAGCGCCGAAAGCGCCTGCTCGGTCGGCACCATCAGTTTCAGGAGCTGTCGGCGCATCAAGGGATGATCGACCACCGCGCGGCCGAAGGCATTGCGGTGACAGGAGGCCTGAAGCGCCTCATTGAGGCAGCGCCGCATCATGCCGGCGGCACGTGCCAGGTGCGACACGCGGCTGGAGTTCACCATCACCAGCATGTGCTTCAGGCCCTGATCGAGCTCGCCGAGCTGATAGGCAACGGCGCCATCGAACACGATCTCACCGCTTGCCATGGTGCGGCTGCCGAGCTTGTCCTTGAGACGTACGATGCGATAGGCGTTCCGGCTGCCATCCGGCAGCGTCTTCGGCATCAGGAACAGGCCGAGACCGCGCCCGCCGACCGGCGCGCCCTCCGGCCGTGCCAGCAACACGGCAAGCTCCGCATCGGCATTGGAGCAGAACCATTTCTCACCATAGAGCTTCCACTGCGCGCCATCGCGCACGGCGGTCAGTTCGGCCGCACCGACATCGGAACCGCCGGCCTTCTCCGTCATGAACTGCGCGCATTTGAGCAGCGTGGCCGGATCCTGGCTCCACATCCGCGCAAGATATCGCTCATGAAGCTCCTCGCTGCCGAAGCGCCGGACCAGCTCCGAGGAGCTGTCAGTGAGGTTCACCGGACACAGCAGGCCGAACTCGGCCTGGGCGAACAGGTAGTGAAACACGTATTTCGCGATCGGCGGCATTGCCGAGGGCCAGCCCAGCACACCACCGCGGTTGCACATCGCGTGCATGCCGAACTGTCCGAACGCGATCCGCTCCATATCGCGATAGGCCGGGTGATACTCGACCCACTCTTCATCGCGGCCATAACCGTCGCGAGAATGCAGCACGGGCTGATGGCGCTCGGCCTGATCGGAAAGGTCGTACAACGTGCTCCCGGCCAGCATGCCGAGCTCTTGAAGATGCGGCTCTAGATGAGCCAGCAATGGCGCGTTCATGTAGAGGGGAAGCAGATCCCGAACGCTCTGGTCAATGACAAAGTAATTCAGCCCACGGCAGGTGGGCGCCAACGCCTTCGAGCGCCCGGACGACGCTTCGCGACGCGCCAAACCGGCATGAACGGTCATGAGCTTCCTCTCCGGACGTGCGTGTCTTGGCCGGGCGGACCCGGTCCATTTTCCGGGTATGACTTGACAGCGCTCCGCGCAAACGACTTCTTGGGTGGGAGCCTTGAGCCAAACTCAAGGCTCCCTTATCCGCGGGGCGCACGATCATGGCTTCACGACGACTTCCTCCACTCCATGCCGTGCGGGCATTTGAAGCGGCGGCACGACATCTGTCGATCACGCGCGCCGCCGACGAACTGAACGTGACGGTCGGCGCCGTCAGTAGGCACGTCCGCGCACTCGAAGTACGAATGAACACAGCGCTGTTCCTGCGGGGATCGCGGGGCCTGGTCCTGACCTCCGCCGGCAAAGCCTTCGCCGATTCCGCGCGCGAAGCGCTGGACCGCATTGCCGATGCGGCCGAAGGCCTGCACTTGCGGCAGTTCAGGCGGCTGTCCGTCGGCGTGTACGGGTTCTTCCTGTCGCGTTTTCTCCTGCCAATATGGCCCAGCCTGAAGGCAGCGCATCCTGAGTTGGAAATCGACCTTCACACCAGTGCGAACCCCGTGGACCTTCTTGCCAGCCGCTACGATGCCGTCATCGCCGTCTCAGACGGGACACCCAGAGCGGGATTGATAACCCGACCTCTGCTGCCGATTGCCACAGTACCAGTCTGCTCGCCAACCCTACTGAAGGACGGCACGCTGGACTTCACGTCCGTTCCGCTGCTGCATAACAGACCGCGGCCGGACGACTGGCGCCGCTGGCTCGACCATGCGCAGCTTAGTAAGGTGCCGGTCCGCGGCGGAAGCAGCTTCGAGAACCTTGGCCTCGCCGTCGAAGCTGCGGCCGCCGGTCTCGGCGCCGCCGTCGCGATTGAGAGCCTACTCGATGTCGATCTTGCGCGGCTTAATCTCGTGAAGGCGCATCCTCTCGTCCGGCCGACGCGGCGTCATTTCGTTCTCGAATACGAGCAGCGCATGGCGGACGACCCGGCCGTTGCGGCATTTTCAACTTGGCTGTGTAATTCCTGCAAACAACAGGCCGGCAAGAAAACACCGAACAGAAAGCCCGTACGAAAGGGTGTTCTGATTGGGCGTTGAGTTTCGCTCAAAGGGCCCCGAAAAGATCTGGTTTCCCGTCTGTACCGGCTCCGCCGCCTTCATCAGCGGGCTGGCACACGAACGTAGTGCAATCTCCAAACCCGGCCGCTCGTGCCCTCAGCTTCGGGCGCTGTGGTCAGGCTTGGCCAACAATCCCCAAATCGCGCGATCAGCTTTCGCGATTCGAGAACAATTTACCTCCACTTAATTGCGGCGGCCCAATCTCGATACCAGCTCCTGAATGCCGCGTGAATGGCAATGTTGCATTGTCAGCATACTTTCGCGTTAGCGCTCCCAAGTAACACCTGCCTCTCAAGGAGACTGATATGTGGCTCGCCGTGCTACGCCGGTTCAAGCTCTCGATTGGCCTCAAAATTTATGCACTGATCGGTTTGTGCTTCATTGGCCTCGTCGGAGTTACGGCCTTCAACTTCTTCGAGTTTAGCGCCGGGCTAAAGCAGCAAAAACAGCTCGAACTGCAGCACCTGACGGAGATTGCGCTGAGCGTCATAGCTGATGAACATACTGTCGCAGTGAAGAACGGTATCCCAATCGCCGACGCGCAGAAGCGAGCTTTGGAACGCGTCTCACAGCTGCGCTATGGCAGCAACGAGTTCTTCTTCGTCACCGATATGACACCACGCGTGCTCCTGCAACCGTTAGCGAAAGAGCTGATTGGGCGGGACGTGTCCACGTTCAAGGACAAGCGCGGCAAACCTGTCTTCGTCGAATTCGTCGATGCCGTCCGGAACGCGGGTCACGGCGTCATCGATTATGCTGCACCAAAGCGCGGCTCTGACGATGCATACCCCAAACTCAGCTATGTAGGCGGCTTCGCCCCTTGGAACTGGGTGGTCGGCACAGGCGTCTACATTGACGACCTCTCAGCGCAAGCATGGGCTTCGACGTTGCGCTCTCTAACAACCGCCGGCGTTGTCATGCTGATCACACTTGCGGTCTCGGCGCTAGTAGCGCGTGGCATCACTAACCCGCTGAATCGCATGACGGCCGCCATGAAGTCTCTTGCCGGCGGCTCACTCGATATCGACATCCCTGGCACTACTCGCGGAGACGAGATCGGCGAGATGGCCGAGGCTGTCGTCGTGTTCAAGAGCAACGCGGTAGCGCGTCGGGCGCTCGAGGCAGAACGAGAAGAGACAGAGGCACAGGCGGCTGCGCGGCGCAAAGCGGACATGTACAAGATGGCGGCTGAATTCGAAGGGGCCGTCGGAGAGATCGTCGACACCGTCTCGTCAGCCTCTTCGCAGCTCGAAAAGTCTGCCCGCACGCTGAGCGACACGGCCGCACGAGGCGAGAATCTCACGATCGCGGTCACGATGGCGTCCGCAAACGCGTCGACCAATGTTCAATCTGTGGCCGCAGCTACGGAGGAGATGGCCTCCTCAGTCACCGAGATCAGTAGACAGGTGCAAGAATCGGCTCGCATGGCCAACGAAGCGGTCGAACAGGCTCGCCGAACCAACGAAAGGGTGAGTGAGCTGTCGAAGGCAGCAAGCCGTATCGGCGATGTCGTCGAACTAATCAACAGCATTGCCGGCCAGACCAACCTTCTGGCGCTCAACGCCACGATCGAAGCCGCCCGTGCCGGCGAGTCCGGGCGCGGCTTCGCCGTGGTCGCCGCTGAAGTTAAGGCGCTCGCAGAGCAGACCGCCAAAGCAACTGACGAGATCGGGCAGCAAGTCGTCGGGATTCAGACAGCGACGCAGGAATCCGTCGGCGCGATCAAGGCAATCTCGGGCACGATCGTGCAGCTGTCCGATGTTTCTTCGGCGATTGCTGCCGCCGTCGAGGAGCAGGGCGCTGCGACTCAGGAGATTTCTCGGAACGTCCAGCAGGCCGCCCACGGTACCAAGGAGGTCTCCGCCAATATCAGTGACGTGCAGAGCGGCGCGACCGAAACTGGCGTGGCGTCCTCGCAAGTGTTTCAGGCGGCGAAGCGACTTTCCGACGACAGTAGCCGCCTTAAACAAGAGGTTGCGAAATTCCTGACCAGCGTCCGTGCTGCGTAGCGGGCGCATGCTATTGCTGGACAGCAAGAAGGCAGCAACAGGAAGCCTGTGCGCAAGGGGTGAACCTGACTGACTGTTGAGTTGCACTCAAGGGGCACCGAAAAAACCTCGTTTGCAAGGCCGAACCGGCTCTGACACAGACCCCGTCATCACGTCCTGATCATGGGGGAATGCTGGATGAGGCTGCTATTCGGACTGCTCGTCGCGGGACTGGCAACCGGGGCAAGCGCCCCAGTTCGCTCGCAGATCTCCGGCGACGTGGTGAGGATCGGCGTGCTGACCGACATGTCGGGCATCGTCTCCGATGCCACAGGCGAAGGCTCGGTCGTCGCCGCACAACTGGCTGCGGAGGAGTTCGGCAACCGCGTCGCCGGCAAGCCGGTCCAGATCGTCTTCGCGGACCATCAGCTCAAGCCAGACGTTGGCGCCAGCATTGCGCGCAAATGGTTCGAGCAGGAGGGCGTGGATGCCATCGCCGACGTTCCGAACTCGGCCGTCGCACTCGCGGTTCAGGAGGTCGCCCGGTCCCGGTCCCGCGTCATGCTGTTCTCCTCGCCCGGGACGACGGCGCTTACCAACCAGTTCTGCTCCCCGACCAGCGTGGCCTGGACCTTCGACACTTACGCTCTTGCCCGTGGAACGGCCAAGACCGTGGTCGAGGGTGGCGGCAAGACCTGGTACTTCGTAACTGCGGACTACGCTTTCGGTCATCAGCTTCAGAAGGATGCCAGCGCCGTCGTTCAGGCCAACGGCGGCAAGGTGCTTGGAGCCTCGGCGCACCCGCAAGGGATCACCGATTTCGCGTCTTTCCTTCTGCAGGCGCAGGCTTCCAAGGCCAACATCGTCGGACTCGCGAACGCCGCCGGGGATACGGTCGCAACCATCAAGCAGGCCGAAGAGTTCGGCCTGACGGCGGGCGGACAGAAGATGGCCGCGATGCTCCTTCTGCTCACCGACGTCCACTCGCTCGGCCTTCCGGCAACGCAAGGCACATTCCTCACGACTCCCTTCTATTGGGATCTCAACGAACAAACCCGTGCCTGGTCGGAGAAGTTCGCGGCACGCCGCAAAGGGCAGCGGCCGACCTTCATGCAGATCGGCGTCTATGAGGCCGTGCGTCACTATCTGCAGGCCATCGAGGCAACCGGCTCGGACTACGCAAACAGCGTGATCGCGAAGATGCGTGCAAAGCCGATCGAGAGCGCCTTCACACACGGCGCCATGATTCGCGAGGACGGCCGTGTCGTTCGCGACATGTATCTCGCCGAGGTCAAGGCCCCCAAGGAATCCAGGGGCGAGTGGGATCTCTACAAGATTCTCCGCACGATCCCGGCCCAGGACGTCACCATTCCGCTGACCGAGAGCACCTGCCCGCTCGTGAAGCGCTGACATTACATCCATCATCCGACTTCAACATCCGAGGACGACAATGACGACACCCGAGAGCGAGTGGCAATATCCTTACGGCACCAAGCAGCGTTACCACCTCCAGCACGTGCATCTGTTTGCCTCCAACGTCGACGCCACCATCGACTTCTACAAGAAATGGTTCGATGCCGAGGTGATGTGGGATGGCGACGTCGCCGGAGCGCGCAACGTCTTTATCAAGGTCGGCATCGGTGCGCTGCACCTCTACGACCAGCTCCCGCGCGGCGAAGGCAAGAATGCTGTTCATCATCTCGGCATGCAGGTGGTCGGGATCGACGAGCTCTACGACCGCATGAAGGCCGCAGGCCTGCATATTCCCAATCCCATTCGCCGCCTGGGCGGAGGTGGCGGCTATTTCATGCTCGGCGCGCCCGACGGCGTCGTCATCGAAATCTTCGAGCCGGGCAAGCTGCGCGAGCCGGTGGTCCGCAGCTACTATGGCTTCGGGGGTTGAGGCCCATGGAAACCGCTCCTCCGTTCGATACTGTCGCCGACCTCGTTGCCGCCCAAGCTTTGGGGACGCCAGACAAGACGGCCCTGACATTCGTGGACGTGGCGGCTGACGGCACTTATCGAACGGAGGAGCGCTTCTACGCCCAGTTGGAAAGAAACGGCGCTGCGCTCGCGCGGCGTCTCGCGGCGCTCGGCCTTCGGCGCGGCGACACGTTCGCGCTGATGATGGCCAACCACCCGGAATTCGTCGAGGCCATGCTGGCCGCCGCAATGCTGGGCGCGGTCTTCGTGCCGATCGATCCCCGAACAATCGGCGAGAAGCTGAGCTTCATGCTGTCGCATGCCGAGTGCCGCGGCGTGATCTGCTCAGCCGAATGTGCAGCCGCCATTGCCGACCTCGGAGGCAACGACCTCTCCTGGGCCGTGATTCTTACCGACCAAAGCGCTTGGCCTGCCTCGATCGCGCGGATGAACCTGGCTTACGGGGACGTCTTGACGGAAGACGGATCCAGCAACCGCGTCGGCGTTTCACCGGCCGATCCCATGATGCTGATGTTCACGTCGGGCACGACGGGCAACCCCAAAGCCGTCGTGATATCCCATGGCGCCTATATGAGCCGCGCCCGCGGCATGCACGGCATCGAGCTCAATGCCGATGATGTGCTCTACACAGGCCTTTCGCTGACGCACATCAACGCCCAGGGCACGCTTCGCATCGGCCTGACGGCAGGCTTGCCGGTTGTCATCAGCCGCAAGTTCAGCAAGCGGCATCTGTGGCCGATCTGCCGGACATTCGGCTGCACCATGTTCAACATTCTCGGCGGCATGATTCCTGAGATCTACAGCATCCCGGAAGCGCCCGACGATGCGAGGAACCCGGTCCGGCTTATCATCAGCGCCGGCATGCCGCCCGACCTCTGGACAGAGTATGAGCGCCGCTATGGCGTGCGGATCTGCGAGATCTACGGCTCGACCGAAGGCGGCGGCGCCCTCACCAACCCGCCAGGATTCGGACCGATCGGAAGCCTGGGCAAGCCACCCCCAGAGCTCGAAGCAGCCGTATTCGACGACGACGGACGGCGCTGCCCAGCGATGCGGCCCGGAGAGCTGCGCTTCCGGCGCAAGGATGGTGTGCACATCAAGACCACATACTTCAGAAATCCGGAGGCGAGCGAGGCAAAGGTTGTCGATGGCTGGTTCCGCACCGGCGACGTTGTGCACACAGATGAAGACGGCTGGTTCTTCTTTCACTATCGGATCGGTGGTGGCGTTCGGCGCAATGGCGACTTTATCAACACAACGCTTGTAGAGGCAGCTCTGATCAAGTCGGGCCTGGTCTCCGACGTCTTCGTTTACGGCGTCGCGACGTCACAGAACGTGGCGGGAGAAAAGACCCTGGTTGCAGCCGTGGTCCCGCGCACAGCTGATTTCAACAGGACCGCGCTCCGCGCATATTGCAGCAAGGCATTGCAGAAGCGGGACATACCCGAGATTATTCAGGTCCTCGACGCGATCCCGAAAACGATCTCCGAGAAGCCGATCGAGCGGGCCTGCATCGAGCGGTTGCGAGAGAGCGGCCTAATAGATTGATAAGACCGCGAAGCCGGAAAGGCGCATTGGGGTCGCACAAGGCGACCAAACCAGGCGCGATGGTCGCGGGGTGTAGTGGCGTGGTCGCAACCGTTGCCGGCTAGACTGATAAGGTTTGTGTAATTTCCCTATCAGTCCACAACTAATTCCATCGCCGCCACGACATTCGCCGTCCGGCCGTCGCAGCTTAGACCAAGTCCTCGGGCGGACACTCGGGGCAAGCGTCGCCGACGGTATCCAAGAGTTCTGTGATCGCACCTGTGGCTTCGTCGGGAGACACGCCCGCCGGCGGATCCCGACGAGCGATATCATAGGCGCGATCGCGGGCGTGCGGGTCAGCTCGATCCTGCATCCAGCCGTGTTCCTCGCATTCGCGGATGGCGCCGACTTCCTGCAGCACCGAGGTCGCCCAGCCGCGCAGCGTCCGGATCGCCGGTCTTCTCCATTTCGTCATCAGCATCGAGATCGTTCCCGCGGAACGAATCCTTGCGGCGCCCGCTTCGTTCCGAGCGACTAGCACAGAGCAGGGATTCGAAATCGCTAGAGCTGCCGCTTGTCCACGTGTTCCGCCGGCATATGCACAGCCGCGAATTCCAACGCGCCAGCAGCTTGCTATGGCTTGCGCTCAGGAGGCGGACGCTGGATCTTCCTTCTCGCCCTTGGCGACGATCGTCAGGGCTCCATCGGGCAGCGGCCGCTGTAGCGCCTTAGCCTCGTCCCAAGGGGCGCGCATCCAGGCGTCGTACTCCTCGGGCATCGTCAGGATCACCGGCATCGCCTTCGGGTGGACGCGGCCGACTTCAGCGTTGGGCTCGGTAGTGAGGAATCCGAACACGTCGGTCGTGACCTCGCCCTCCTTGGCCTTTCGAACCGATGTCCAGTTCGTCCACAAGCCGCCGAACGCAAGCAGCGGCCGGCTCTCGTCCGCGGCGAACCAGACCGGCACCTTCTTGCCGTCAATGGTGTCGTACTCGCTGAACGAGGTGAACGGCACCAAGCAGCGGTTCTCCGGACCAAGCCACCGCTTCCAATGTGCGCTGTTCACGTTGCGGATGTTGGTCGTTCCGCCATCCGGCTCCATTCGGAGTAGCTCCTTGAAGTCGACGGGCTTGCCCTTCGCCTCTAGTTTCTCTGCTCGCTTCTTAGTCGCGTCCATGAGCGCCTTGGCGGACGACGGCATGCCCCACCGCGCCATGACGACTTCCCGCCCCTCGGCTGCATTTCGGACAATCGGCGCCGGATAATCGGGAAAGATGCCGGGCATGGACGGCAGGTTGCCGACCTGGCTGTTCAGCGCGCCGAACAGGCGGCGGATCGCTTCGACGTTTTTTGTCATGGAGTAGAGATTGCACACGATCAAGTCTCCGGAGCGGCCAGGCGGGGCCGCGACATCAGTTGCAGCAGCGTGGCAGAGGGGCGACGGCCGGCCTTAGCACATTTGCTGCAGCGGAGCCGGCTGGCCAAGTCGTGGACAAATGTGGTCGGCGGATGACGCAGCGCCGCCAAGTCAACGTTCTGTTTTGTCTTGCAGCGCGAGCATTCGATCGCGAGCGAGGCGAAGCCACCGTTGATGGCTTGGTCGACCGTCGGTGATGGATCAATGGGCCCGCCATCTGCCCACATGCGTTCGTTCCAGGACTCGCAGAGCAACTTGTCAGCCTGGCGGATGAAAGCTTCGCCTTTGGCCCGGGCTTCAGCTGCCTGTCCTGCGAGGATCCTCGTCATCGCGCGTGCCCGGCCAAGCTCCTTGCTGAGTGCCTTGCGGTCTCCTCCGGAGAGGGGCGTCGGGTGATGCTTCGGTGCCATGGCAGCATCCAGTTCGCGCAGCGTCGGCGACTTACTCAAACGCAGGCCAGCAGCCGTCTTCCTCATGGCGACCGGTGCGCTGGGTGCAGGTATTAGCCAACAGCCGCTGTCCGACCTTCTTCCAGAGCGCGTCAGGACCGTAGAGGCGAGCGGCATCTGCCTTCTGGATCTCGACGACCCTGGCGCAGCGGCGGCAGCCCACCCTCAGCAAATGTTGAGGAATTTGGCTTAGCCGCAGCGTCCCTCCGGATGGGGTCGTCGGCTTGGCCTCGGCCCGGGGGTCGGCGAGAAGCGCTTCCCAGTATTCCTGTGGCAGATCGTCGTCCGGAGCCAATCCTTGCTCCCGAGGCATGGTTTTGCGGACGAGAGCTGCCATCTTTTCCATTTGCTTTGGGGTCGGCATACGCCAGCTCGCGGGTCGATCGGTCATGTCCGATTAGAACATAACAAGAACAAAAGAGTCGAGTCCCGGACCGAAAATTTGAGCTTTATGGCGAGGCAACCGTTGTCGGAACCATGGTCTGCCGTTCGTCTTGAATCCAGGCCGTCTCGAACCGGAGTTCTGCGTACATGGCCCCCCGCGCCAACTGGAAAGGCTTCCTGCGTTTGTCGCTCGTGACGTGCCCCGTGGCACTCTATCCGGCCACCTCCGAGTCGGAGAAGATCAGCTTCAACCAGCTCAACCGGCAGACGGGCCATCGCATCAAGTACCTGAAGGTCGACGCCGACACCGGTGACGAGGTGCCGAACGAGGACATCGTCAAGGGATACGAACTCGATAAGGGGCAGTACATCGAGGTCACGAAGGAGGAGCTCGAGGAGATCGCGTTGGAATCGACGCGCACCATCGAGATCGACGAATTCGTCGACAAGTCCGACATCGACCCCCGCTACCTGATCCGTCCCTACTACATCCGTCCAGACGGCAAGGTCGGGCACGACGCCTTTGCGGTGATCCGCGAGACCATTCGCGAGATGGACAAGGTTGCGATCGGTCGCGTGGTGCTGACCAACCGCGAGCACATTATCGCGCTTGAGCCGCTGGACAAAGGACTCGTCGGCACACTGCTCCGCTACCCCTACGAAGTGCGCGGCGAGCAGGAGTATTTCGACGAGATCCAGGACGTGAAGGTCACCAAGGACATGCTGGACCTCGCGAAGCACATCGTGAACCAGAAGGCCGGTCGGTTCGAGCCCGACAAGTTCGAGGACCACTACGAGACTGCGCTGATCGATCTCATCAACCAGAAGCGCGCCGGCAAGCCCATCACGCCGAAGGAGCGGCCCGCGACGACCAACGTGGTCGACCTGATGGATGCGCTGCGGCGGAGCGTCGGGCGGGAGGCCGCGCCGGCGAAGATCGCAAAGCCGGCCAAAAAAGCGCGCAAGGCATCGAGTGGTCAGAAGGAGATGCTGATGCCGATCGAGGGCAAGAAGCTCAAGGAGACGGCGGCGAAGAAGCCAGCGGCCAAGCCGCAGCGGAAGTCAGCCTGAGGTCGGAATAGGAGGACCGCATGGACATGAAAGAAGCTTCCGCGATGACCGAAGCCTCCGGCCTGGTTGATGATCAGGATGCCCTCGGCGCACCGCAGCCGAGCAGCCAGACCGAGACGGCCTGGAGCCGAAGGTCGGTGCGCCAGCCCTCGAACGAGGCGGCGCTGCGCTGGGCCGAGCGGCTGCGCAAGGTGACGGTGCAAGCCCCGTTGTCCGCGCTGTTCGTCGCCTTCCTACTCGGCACCTGGGTTGCGCGCCGGCGCTAGGACAAAGCCGCGGGCTGCCGACATCCATGGCAAGGAAGCTCAAGACATTTCAGACGTCGCTGGGCTTCTATGATCTCGCGGTCGCAGCGCCGTCGATGAAAGCGGCGCTCGAAGCCTGGGGCGCTGGCAGCAATCTCTTCCATCAGGGCGTCGCCAAGGAGACGGACGACCCCGACGTGGTCGCCGCAACGATGTCCAAGCCCCGCGTCGTGCTCAAGCGCCCGGCGGGATCGAACGGGCGCTTCGCCGAGCAGTCCGATCTCCCGTCCGACCTGGGATCCGGTGAGAACCGGGCCCGGCGCGGAAGACAGCGGCCGAAGCCGACGAAGCGAGCTGCTCCGAAAATCAGCGAACGAGAATCCCGAAAGGCCGCGGCCGACTACGAGAAGGAGCAGAAACGCCGCGATGCGCAGCGCCGGCGGGAAGAGGTCGCCCGTGAAAGGGAGCGCGAACGGCGAGAGAGGGCGACGGCCAAAGCGCAAGCTGCGCTGACAAGGCCCAGCGCGAGCACGAAAGAAAAGCAGCGGCCATCCAGGCCGAGGTCGAGGCGCTTGAGAAGCGGTCACGCGCCGAGGATGATCGGTGGGAGAAGCAAAGAGAGCGGCTGCAAGCCTCGCTGAGACGTGCACGGGACTAGGGCCTCGGCGGGCATTTCGCACAAGAACGTGAAGGTCCGGAGCGACTCGAACCTCCGAGCCACAAATTATTCACCATCACAGCCAAACCACGCAACGGAATCGCTTCGCCGCCACCGGACTGATAAGGTCTCGATGCAATCCTTATCAGTTAGTCTACTAGTCCGAGTTGTGAGCAATTCGGCTCAGCCGACCTTAGCCATCAGCTGGTCCAAAAAGTACAGTCCTATAAATATTAATCGCTTCACAATTCGAGAACGCCCGACCGCTAGGAGACGGCAGCAAGAAGAATTTGGCCTCTCGATCGCCAATCTTGATCCGGTCAAACGGCTGGATCCGGTCGATAGTACGATCATTGCGCAGACGTTCGCGGTAGACGCGGAGGCGAGCTGACTGCCCCATTGCCATAAGCGACCATTCAAACGCTCTATGGCTCGTAAAGGCCAAAGCCTCTACTGACGGGTGCTGCACCAAGACCTCAGCAAAATTTACACACTCGCTAGGTAAAGGTGTGATGATGTCGTCGTCGGCCGAACTGCACTCCCGGCCGGTTTTCCTCCGGTAGCTTTGCAAGACGTCTTTCATCCACAGGCGATTAAGTCTAAGAAATTCCCGTGCCGCTTCGCCATATTCTTGTGCGCTCGCTTCGTCATTCGGCAGCGCCCTCCCCTGGTCCGCGGCAATTTTGTTTAGCCAGAGCCACATGCTGTTATGGCCAGAGCCATAGAAAAAACTGAACTCGAGTTTATGTGCTCGGACGCCCTCGCATTGGGGATTGGAGAACCGGGGGGGCGGCGCCGTGCCGACAATTAGCAACCGGACGTTAGCAGGCAAGGGTTCTGAGTTGTAGGGGTGCCTTTCCGTAAAGGACATTCTGGCCATCTTCCGTTGAACGAGCAGGCGTCGCTAGCGGCAAACACCTATAACAAATAGCCAATCAGAAAATGCCCGAACCTTGTAGCACAGTCCGACATTACCTAAACGCTGCGCCTGCCGCGACTCGCATTGGGCTTCTTGCAATGTTCTCGGATCCGCGGCACCTTCCAAACTTGACTCGCTGCCACTGACCTATCGCCAATCACGGCTGTCTGAGCCGTAGAATGCCGGACGGCTCCGCCGCTTGAAATCCGCTCGCGACTCACGCCAAATCTCAGTCTAGGGGGATTCATTACATGCATCAGCGCTTGCACGACCTTCCGCTCGAAGGATTCGCGATTATCGTGGACGGACACGCTAAAACGATTTTTCTCACCAGAGAAGGCGCGCGCAAGGCGGCTGTCGAGCTAAAGGATCGATTTCCGTCGATTCAGATTAAGATCTACGACGCTGCAACCAAACATGCCGAACTTGCTCGTTGAGAAAAGTCACATGCGTGAGCGCCGCGATGCGGCTCGGCAGTTTCCTTATCGGTCGCCGAGCTGACAGCGCTTCGTACGGAACCTTATCACTCGCGAGCTGACTCCATTTGGTAGTTTTCTTATCATTACGCGACTAAGCCTGCATCGTCGCACGTCGCCGCTGACCGCTGCCAGTATCAGCCGTCCTGTCCGGCCGCCGAGAGACATCACGCGCTCACGGAACGTCTGCAGGGGACACGAGCTCGCCGATGCCGTAGCTCTTGCCGTTGACAAGAGACCGGAGCTTGTCTCCCTCCACCCTGAGCTTGGCACGGGTATCGGCGTAGCTGCCCTCGCGGAAACCCGTCAATCGTTCGAACCAATCCACTGCCTCATCGCATCCGCAATATGTCATTCGCCAATTGGAAGTCCTCGGGCTTGCCCTTGGCGATGATCTTTACCCCGGCCTCTTCCAGCTGCAGCCGCTTTCTCTTGATCCGGCCGTCCTTCTCGTCCTGGCCGAAATCGTAGACCAGGAGATAAACGTTGCGATGGATTGACAGTTTTAACCTCCCGTCTCCCACCTGCCTGACGAGGTCATCGACCTGCCGCGCCGGGCTTTGGTCGCTGATGTCCGCCAGATTTTTGCAGACCCTGACATAGGCATCGATCAATCTTTGCTCGTTCTCCTTAGCCTGAATGAACTGCTCATACTTCCTGATCTGGGCGATCACGGCAGTGGAACGCTCTTGCGGGGGCAGACTTTTTGTTCCCTTAGGAAGCTTTTCCAGGCCCCACAATTCAGGATTGTCTGCGCATTTCGCCTCGCAGAAGACCAGCTCCGCTCCACCCGATTCCGTCGGTACCAATACGGCGATATCCATCCGTGGCGCAGATAGATCGCCGTTCTCTCCCGCCCTCGTGAAGGCAACCTCGAGATCGACGACCCTCGGCTCCTTCCTGGCGATCTTGTGCACGCCGCTTTTCTCGGGCCCCGCAAATCGAGCAGCCGTCTTGATGAGTTGACGCAAGGTAAGCTTTGACTCGTACTCGGTGTTGATGATGTCTTCGGGCTCGATATCAAACTTCGATCCATTGAACGACACATACGGATCCTTTTTCTCAAGGTCCGGCTTCACCAGGTACTTGTAATGGATCGCAAGGCGGGGCTCGCTGCCGCTGCTGCCTTTCCCAAAGGCAATCTTGAAGACGCTCTGACCTTTGACATAGGCATTTAAGTATCCGTTTCGGACTGCTAGCAAGAGATCCTTGCTCTCCAGAACCTCCTTCCACCAGTTGTCATCCGTCTTATCTGCGAGCCCTTTCAAACCTGCCATTTGCGAATTGGACAGGCCGCGCTTGAGGAAGTTCAGTTCAGACGTCAATCCATTCGCCATCGTTCGCCAATTCCACGTTGTTAAAGAGATCCGGAAACCGTAGCCGTTCAAATGTATGGATGGGGATCAGGCGCTTCGCCGCGACGGCGGTGGCAAGGCGCTTCAGGTCAGTCGGGCTGGCGTGTCCCGAGGTGTGTACCGTTTCGAATGGGATACCGCGGCGCTCGCAGTCGGCCTTCAAGGCCGCTCCGGACTGGCCCTCGGCCAGATAGCCGTCCCATTGCGACCACAACACCCGCGCGCCCTTGAGCGCGCCTGCCCGCTCGAGATCGGAAATCATCCACCCCCGAAGCAGCATGACCGAGCGCGGCGCACTTTCGGCGAGCTGCCCGGGCCAAACCCGAAAGCCGCGGTAGCTATCGACCAGGGCAGCGATTCCCTTGGCTTTCAACTGAACGCGCTGCCTCTGCGGGATATAGACCGCGAGATTTGACCATCCCGGCGTGGGCTGGGGAATGCTGTCGCGCCCCGTGGCCTTCAGCACCTCGGCGGCATAGGCATCGATGAGGAGGCTGCGGCCGGTTCGTTTTGCCGCGCGATAGACCGTGACCACCCGGTCGATGTTCTGGGCCGAGCAGGCGACCAGGGCGAAGCCTTCGGTCTGCTCGAATCGCGTGACGAACGTCTCCTCCAGGTCCTCCTCGGACGGGAACGTCGCGTCATCAGCCAAGCGGCCGAGGCTCGATCCTTCCATCAACATGAGGTCGATGTCGCGGGGCGGATCGCTGATCAGCGCGTCGAACAGCTTGCGCTTGCGGCCGTGAGCGCGCAGATCGCCGGAATAGAACACCCGCTTGCCGCCGGACGAAATTTCTATAGCGTAAGCATCGAAGCCCGAATGATCCACGAGCCGGGGCATGATGGTGAAGGGGCCAAGCTGGATTGGCTTGCGATGCTCGAGGTGATGACTTGCCTTCAAGGCGACGGCATCGGAAACGAAATCGGCGGCCGCCCGGATGATGCTCTCTGTCTCTTGCCCCATGATGAGTGGAATCGCGGGGTTTACCTTTGGCACCAAACCCCAATGGTCTCGATGACCGTGCGACAGGACGATACCGAGAAGGCTGCCACTGGGGGCGGAAAGCCCATCGACGTCGGGCAGCGGTGTGGAAGCAAGGTCCTTGGCGTTCAGCGGAAGACCTAGATCAAGCAGGATTCGGGTCCCCTCGCTCTCCAATTCGATACAGGTGCCGCCAATCTCCCGCGTCCCCCGATGGATTCGCAATCTCACTACGCGACCTCGCCCCCGCCCATTCCAATCTCCCTATATTCAATCGAGGCCCCGAGAAATTTACACATTATGGAACATTTGCAAAAAATATTCTGCGTGGCGAAGCGCCCCTGTTGATGTCAACTAGATTGATTTGCAATGGACGGTCAATATGAACGAACGCATGACCTTCGCGGTTGGAGACATCCATGGATGCTTCGAGGAGCTCAGGTCTCTGCTCGACGCCTGCCGAAAGAGCGCCCGCGACATTGAGCACGACTTCCTCTTCCTGGGCGACTACGTCGATAGAGGGCCTGCCTCCAACCAGGTGATAGCCTATCTGATGCGAGAGCAGGCCAGCGCCCCGTCGAGATTCCGTTGCCTCATGGGGAATCACGACCACATGCTTTGCCGCGCCGCGGATAGGAGCCGCTCCGATGCCGAGATCATTCAGTGGTGGGCGAACGGCGGCGAGCAGACACTGGAGGCCTACGGCAAGGACGACCCATCCGATCTCCCGGCAGAGCACCTCGCGTGGATGAGGGCGTTGCCTCTTCAAGTTCGCGACGAGCACAGGTTGTTCGTTCATGCCGGAGTAAGACCCGGTGTCGCCTTGGAGGCCCAGTCCAGAGACGACATGTTGTGGATACGTGAGCCGTTCCTGTCCTCGAGGCTGTGGCACGGTGCTCTCGTGGTCCACGGCCATACGCCGACGGCAACGCGTGCTCCCGACGTTCAAGCCAATCGCGTCAACGTCGATACAGGAGCTTGCTTCGGGGGCCCCCTCACGGCGGCGGCATTTGGTACGGTACTGTCGGGGCCCCTATTCTTTCTCAACAGCGATGGATTGAAGTTTCAACTGAAGCCCGAGCCTGCAACACCGCGAAATCCCAAGAGCTTCCCCTGATTTGTGAGTTTGAGAAATGACCCAGTCGCAAGCCACCCGGCCCCGACTGATAAGCTTTCGCATATTATCTTATCAGTCCGCCAACTGACTCCATTTGCGACCAAACCTTATCAGTCGCCCAAATGACTCCCTTCGTGAAAGCTCTGAGTTTGTAGGTCGCCTCCTTGATCATTGAATTCGTGGAAATCGTCACTTCCGATAGCAGCTCTTCTCGGAAGCTATAGGTCGCCCTAGGTGATGACGCCAATGGACGAAGCTCCTAGAGGCTGCAGCGTCCCCTGCCCGACGGCAAACGCTCTGGATCGTCAGATCGTCACCCGGAGTGTGAAGGAAGGATCCGAGGCCGGAGCGACGGTCGCCGCGACGATCGTACTCGTCCGGTTTCCGGCCGACAGCCGACGTAGGCGGCCGGTGCTGCGTTGTTCAGCTTAGGGCCATCACTGGAACTCGCAGGTCTTCGCCTTTCACGTGAGTTCCTCGAGCAGAGCCTTCGCTTCTTTCAAATCGCGGGTATCAAACCCTTCGTTGAACCAGTCGTAGATCGGCGCAAGCAGCTCGCGGCCCTCGTTTCCCTTGCCTCGATCGCGCCAGAGCCGCGCCATGCTCATAGCGACGCGCAGCTCGAATGATCTTGCCCGCTGCTTGCGGGCGAGTTCGAGAGCTTGAACAAGGCTTGCTTCCGCTTCCATGGATGCACCGAAAAGCAATTGGAGTTCGCCTTCAATTCTCAACACGTCGGCTTGCCAGAGGTATTCGCCTGTTTCGGCTATCAGCTCGGTGGCTTTTTTGATCGTGCTCAGGCTACCCTGCATATCTCCTGCGCGTGCTTGCAGGACCGCAAGGAGTGAATGGTAGTGCGGAGAATGAAATCGAACCTGTTGTTCGGCGGCATGTATTCCCTGTTTCATTAGAGCAATGCCGCCTTCCAGCTGCTCTGCACACCCGATTGCCCAGCCGCTCAGTATTTGACCGCAACTAATGGCCCAGAGCGGCACGCGCGATCCAAGTTGTGCGCTCAGGTTTTCAACGTAGTTATTAACGTCGGCCATCTTGCCGAGCAACACGGACAACTGTGCGCCAGCATAGATGCCAACGATGCCGCTCGTGTTCGCGTGGTTTGCGCTGATGGCATGTTCAAATGCCTTCTGGCGTGCTGCGACTGCCTGATCAGGGTACCCCAAGGCCCACAGGCTCAATGCCAGATAGGCAAGACCTGACGAGTGCGGATCCGCGAGGTAAAGCACCGACAGAGCTTGGTCCATTTCGACTCTGTCGATTGCAAGGATCTGTTCCAGCTGTGCTTTCGCGGCCTCGAACTCACCTATTTCAAGCAGCGAGGCGCCCATGGCGCGGTGCGCGATCAGTCGCGCCACGCGGTCGCCGGTGTGCGCGGCCAGCGATTGGCAGCGCTGCGAGTACTCAAGTGCCTTCGGGATCCTGCCGCTCGCTATGCAGTAGGCATACTGCCCGTAGAGGCTCGGTAACAGGTTCTCCGTGTCGCCTAACTTTTCACACAGGGCGATCGCGCGATCGCGTGCAGCCCCGACGAGCGGGTTGCCATACCCATGCTGAGCCGCCAAGGGCGTGCCCAACGCGAGCTGGAATTCGAGTTCTTGCTGATCCTTTTGCGTCGAATGCGGCAGCGTCGTTAACATCTCTAGGCCCCGCCTGAGATGACGCACGGCCTCCTGGTCGGCAGAGCGCTCCGCCGCGCGCCGCCCGGCCTTCAACCAATATGAAATGGCGGTATCTGCCTGTCCGGCCTCCGCGAAATGGTGCGCCAACAGTTCGGGCTCGATGCTGGCACGCTCGGGAAGGAGCAGTTCGAGCGCTTTGCCAATGGCTGCATGTAGCTTGTGACGGCCTCCCCGCAGCAGCGTGCCGTAGGCCGCATCCTGCACTAAGGCGTGCTTAAAGCTGTATTCCGCGTCTGGTGGCATTCCGCGCCGGAAAATCAGTTCGGCAGATACCAGCTGATCCAGCGCATCATCAAGCTCAGCTGAGTTCCGCTGCGCTACGGCCCGTAATAGCTCGTAGGAGAACTCCCGACCGATGGCCGCGCCCACCTGCGCCACCTCTCTGGCGGGTGAACCGAGCCGATCAAGGCGAGCCATCAGGGAGGCGTGCAGAGTGGCTGGAATGGCAAGCGCAGTCCTCGAAACATGCGCGAGCGCGGTTCTGGCGCCGCGGTCATCTGCCTCGAGCACCACCTTTGTCAGCTCCTCGAGGAATAGCGGCACCCCATCCGTGCGCTCGACAATCTCCGAAACGACATCACTCGTTAGCGTTCCTGCGCCGACGAGCTGCTGAACCAACGCAGCGCCCTCGCGCCGGTCGAGCCGGCTGAGGGACAGCATTGTGAAGTGCGTTTGTCCGGCCCAGATCCGTTCGAACTCGGGACGGAATGTAATAACGAGCAACACCGGTAGATGCTGGACCCGCTCGAGCACAAGGTCGAGCAGTTCGCGCGAGCTGGGATCGATCCAGTGCACGTCCTCAAAGAGCATCAACACCGGTCGTTGCTGCGCTAGGCCATGGAGCTGCCGAAGCAGCGCCTCGAAAGTTTTTTCCTTTTTTCCTCTGGGCGTTAGCTGGAGAGGCAGAAAACGGCCTTTGAACGGGATCGATAGCAGCTCTGCCAGCAAGGCCTGATCCTCTTGCGGCGGTGATGCCTGCACTAACAGCGCTGCCAATTTCTCAAGCTGCGCCTCGGGCGTATCTTCGCGCAAAAAACCGGCAGCGCGCTCCAGCTGTGTAATGATCGGATAGAACGCACTGTCGACGCGCTGCGGTGAGCAAAAGTACCTAAGGCTGGTGTGCAGCTCGATTTGAAGTCGCTCCTGGAGCGCCGCGATCAATCGCGACTTGCCGATACCTGGCTCGCCAGCAAGCAGTACGACCTGACCTTCACCGCTCGCCGCGCGCCGCCATCGCCGTAGCAGCAGATCGAGTTCTTCTCGCCGTCCGACTAACTCGGTCAGCCCACTTCCGTGGAGCGCCTCGAAACGGCTTTCCACCGAACTCACTTGTAGCACTGCCCAGGCTCGCGCCGGCGCATCGATGCCCTTGAGGTCCTGCAATCCGAGGTCCGCCAAATCGAACAGGCTCCCGAGCAGTCTCCGCGTGCTCTCAGCTATGACCACCGCGTTCGGTTTGGCGACGTTCTGAAGCCGTGCAGCAAGATTTGGGGTCTCGCCAACGATCGCCTGCTCCTGTGCCGATCCCGTGCCAATCAAGTCGCCGACGACGACCAGGCCCGTCGCGATACCGATGCGGGTTTGCAGTGGAACTGAAAACTTGAGCTCACCAATTGCGCCAATCGCGTCCAATCCTGCGCGAACGGCTCGCTCAGCGTCGTCCTCGTGAGCCTGCGGGTAGCCGAAATAGATCAGTACGCCGTCGCCCATATACTTCGCAACGAAGCCCCCGAAGCGGCGCACCGTATCGGCGATGCACGTTTGATACGCCGAAATAATCTCGCGCAGGTCTTCTGGGTCCATACGTGCGGAGAGCGATGTCGAACCGACTAGGTCCGAGAACATCACGGTGACTTGGCGGCGCTCGGCGGTGTCCTTGGCGGCTTTGCATGTTGCCGAAGAAGCGTCGGATAGGGGCACCGGTGCGCCCGCTGCAGCACGCAAGGCGGCGATGGCGTCGAGCAGTTTGCGGCGATGCCCGACAATTCCGACACCAAGATCCTTCAAGTCCTCGGCCGTGAGGTTCGGCAGGACTGTATCGTCGATCTCATTCTCGCGGAATGCTGCCTCATATTGTTCGAGACCAAGCCTCCGCAGCCAACCTCCCAGGTCCATGACGGCGGCCCCAGTTCGCCTAGCGCTCCATCATTTCCCCGGCGAGGCGGCCTGTCTAGAGAAATGACCGCTTCGAGTCAAAAGCGGCGGTCGGGGGTAGCCCGGCCCGCGTCCGCTCTACGGCCGATAGCCGACATCAAGATCGCATCAGCATGGTTCGGCCAGCCGATGGGACATCATCCGGCCTGCCAGCGGGCGCCGGGCAATGCGTCCCCAGGGGCAGCCTCCTGTACCTCGGAATTTCCGAGCGCACTCCGCTACACAGCGAGGCCCGAGCGCGGTAAACTTCCGTTCGTCCCCAGCGTGAGTTGCTGTGTATGCCTCGCTCCCCGTCCATCGTGCCGCACGTCGATCACGACACCTATCTGGTGCTGAACGATTTTGGCAGGCTCGGGCGCGCCTGGTGCGAGGCTGACGAAGAAGGCACTGACCGGGAGACGCTTCTCCGCCGTCTGCTGGACGACCAGTATAGCCATCCAGTGCGGATCGTCGCGTTCAACACCGCCGAGGGCTGGTCGCGCGACGTGACGGTGGATATTGCCGACGAGCTACGTCGGCGTTTTGCCGAGTACGACGACGTGCCAAGTTCTGTGCAGGAGTTCTTGGAGACCGCAGTCCGGCGGTGATCACGCGCGACTTCGGAGAGCACGCGGGCGAGCGCTTCCGCGAAGGAATGCTGCGGCCACGTAAATTTCCCAAGTGTCGGCAATTTCGCTCGCTGGTTAACTGGTGCGGGTCGAGCGCCGCATCATGAAAACACCGAAGCCAAAGCAGTGGGCCGACCAGGAGGTCCGACGATTGATTAGTTCTGGCGCGGCAAGGCGTTGGCGCATTGAGGATAGCCGCCGAACTCGGCCGCCACGCCGGATCGGTCAGGCGCATGGCGCGAACGTTGGGACTGCTGTTGAAGAAGTAGCGCGGGCCACTCGCAGATGCATTTCCCGTACTTGTACGGGCATTGCGCGCGCGGAATATTTGGCATCTACTTTCGATTGAATTTCATGACGTACTGATTTCCGGATGTAGGCCCATGAGCATTAAAGCCATGATGGCGATGATCCTTCAAAACCAAATGGCTTTGCGCGGCGTGCATTCCCTCACGCCATCTGACTACGAAGAGATTGTAGAGCACATGCTCGAACAGCTCAGAGAGCTGGAGCTTAGCTTGGCCGCTCGCGAATTCGATGGCAGGCAAGAGCCGAAGTAACTTCCACTTGGTTGGTCAGCTACCGCGACTCAATGTGTCCCTCGCCACTATGAAATACACATCTGCTCGCCCCTTAGCCGACCCTGAGACCGGCGCCCGAAAGCTCGTCGAGATCGCCAGCGGCATTCAACCCGTGCAGGACGGACGCGTCTTCATCGAGCTGATCAATGTGCCCTTCCTAAAACAGGGCGGCACGGGCGAACAATTCAGCGCCGCAGTCGCCTTGGCGCAGGAGCGCGGCTGGTTGGAGCTGCATGAGAGCGGCACATATGTGCGGCTAGCCGACCATCGAAAGTCCGTTTAAGCGCATCGCGGCTGACCTACAGCCCAAAAGCTTCAGGTCTCGCGTTTCCCAATTCGCGCACCATCGCTCATAGCAATCGGGATAGCAGGCTCTCGCCTTGATGCTGCGCAAAGCCCCATCGGGCCAGCCTGACCCCCTGGGGCTGGAGGGACAAGTGCGGGGCCAAGCGGTCCGACGGCTGGCGCGTGAGGAGCGCCATGCGATTGGAGGCTAGTCCCAGGCGGCGAGATTGCTGTGTTCACTTGTGACCCGAGGCAGCATTTGTAATGTTCCTGCATTGGAACATCGAGCCGCAGATGAAAGACATGCAGGCTCGGTTGGAAAAGCTAAAGCGAGACGCTGCTGAGTGCGCCCTCATCCGCGATGGGGGCAAACCGAAATCAGGGGAACTCAGTGACTCATCGTTGAGTACCCAATCCGCTATATTGATTTCGCTTGAACCGAGAGTATAGGCGTTGGCAGGCAAGCACTCCTTGCCATCTGCTGTCCGTAAAACGGAGACGTACCGAACTCTCCGTTTTCTCTGAAGTGGCAGCGTTGGTGCCATCGGCAGGCGCTTTCAAAACTCCGCCCTTCTCAATGTTCCGAATTGCATGTGCTTAACCCCCATGAATGAGGAGAGACGGCATGAGCATCAATTTTTTGAGAACGGATTACGCGACCGGAAGTAGGCCATATGCGATCAAGATCGCTGACGTGAATGGGGATGGGCTACTTGACCTGATCTCATCGGACTATTTCTCAAATGATGTGTCCATCATGCTGGGAAACGGTAATGGTACGTTTCAAAGCAGAGTTGTTTATGCGACCGGTGGGCAGCCCATATCGATTGCGGTTGCCGAGATCAGCGGGGATGACAAAGCTGACCTTGTTGTTGCGAATAATCAATCTGAATTTGTATCCGTATTGCTCGGCAATGGCGATGGCACCTTTCAAAGTCAGGTCACCTACCCAGCTCTTTCCAAACAAGGCTCGCTAACTGCGGCAGACGTGAACGGTGATGGGGAAAAAGATATTGTTGAGACAAATTATTATGCCGGGAGAGTCTCAATCCTATTGGGTAACGGCGACGGCTCCTTTCAACCTCCGACTGGCAACTACCAAACTGCCTCTAACGTTGATAGTTATCCAATATCTGTTGCTGTCGCTGACATTAATGGTGACGGAAAGGGCGACCTCGTTGTCGGCAACAACGGCGCAGATGTCTCTGTCTTGCTCGGCAATGGCGACGGCACATTCCAGTCACAAAGCGCGATCGGGGCTGGCAACAGCAACTCCGTTGCTGTCGCTGATTTGAATGGAGACGGCAATTTAGACGTCGTCACTTCCAGCCCTTCTCAAAGCCTGATTGCGGTCGTGCTAGGCAATGGCGACGGTACCTTCCAGCCTCGGACGACCTACAACACAGCGCAGCTTCCTTATGACGCAATCCTCAGTGACGTGGATGATGATGGGCAGCTTGACATCGTTTCCGTCATAGACTCCGGTAACATGCTGGTCTTATTGGGCAACGGTGATGGGACATTCCAATCCCCCGTCACTTTTTCTTCTTTTGGAGCTAGCCCATTTGCCGTAGCAGCGGGCGATTTGAACGGCGACGGCCATATGGATGTTGTGACTAGCAATTTTGGCAGCGACACCCTTTCGGTCTTTCTGCAAAATAACTCTCCGACCATCACCTCGAACGGCGGCGGCAACACGGCGGCGGTTTCGGTTGCAGAGAACACCACCGCGGTGACGACGGTTGCGGCAACCGACCCAGATGCCGGCCAGACGTTAAGCTATGCCATCACCGGCGGCGCAGACGCGGCCAAGTTCACGATCAACGAGACCAACGGCGCGCTCGCCTTCATAACCGCGCCGGATTTCGAGATCCGGACCGATGCCGGCGCCAACAACGTCTATGACGTGACTGTCCAAGCCTCAGACGGCTTTGGCGGCATCGACACGCAGGCGGTTGCGGTCACGGTAACGAACCAGCACGAGGCGCCGGCGACCGCAAGCGCCACCGTGACCGCGGCCGAAGATACGACCTACACGTTCACGCTGGCCGATTTCGCGTTCAACGACGCTGATCAGCCCTCCGACGCCCTGCGCCACATCGTCATCACTTCGATCCCCGCGGCCGGCACGCTGGCGTTGGACGGCGTCGCGATCACGGCGGCGCAGGTGGCAAGCGGTCTTGTCGTCTCGCCGGCGGCCATCGCCTCCGGTCTACTGACCTTCACGGCAGGGGCCGATGCAAATGGCAGCGACTACGCGACATTCGATTTCCACGTGCGCGACGATGGGGTGGGCGCCGGCACGGCGGGGACTTGGACCTTCAGCGGCAGCGGCGCGGATGATTCCGGAAACGACCATCACCTGGCGCTGACTGGCGGCGCCGGCTTTGCGCCGGGCTTGTTTGGCGAGGCGCTGGCTCTCGATGGCGCCAAGGGCAGCGGCGCCGTGCTCAGCACCGACCCCTCGGCCTTCGATTTTGGTTCGAGCGATTTTACTATTGAGCTGTGGGTCAAGTTCGATGACCTCAGCCGGGAATCGACCTTGATTGAGAAGTTTACCAACGACAGCGGACCGGGCTGGACGTTCACGGTTCTGGGGGACCACCGTCTGCAATTCTATGCCGCTGGAGTAGCAGTCCTCACGTCAGATCCGCTGACGATTGCCACGGGAGAGTGGCACCAGTTTGTTGCCGAGCGTAGCGGCACCACCTTCAACCTGTTTGTAGACGGTACCCAGGTCCTGAGCGGCTCAGGAGGCGGCGCGATCATACCCTCGTCAGGGCCGCTTCTGATCGGCGGACGCAACACCGGCGACCCGCGCAATTTCACGGTCGATGGTGTCGTCGACAACGTGACCATCTGGGACCACGCCCTCTCCACCACGCAAATTTCGCAGCACTGGAACGGCGGCGCTGGCATAGATCCGGGAGAAAATGTGTCCCAGACGGCGACCGTGACGATCGATGTCAGCGCGCTCAACGATCCGCCGACCATCACCTCAAACGGCGGCAACGACACGGCGGCGGTTTCGATCGCAGAGAACACCACGGCGGTGACGACGGTTGTCGCAACCGACTCGGACGCCGGACAGACGCTGACCTATTCGATCACTGGCGGCGCGGACTCCAACAAGTTCTCGATCAACGCAACGACCGGCGCGCTTGCCTTCCTCACAGCGCCGAACTTCGAGGCTCCGAGCGATAGCGGCAGCAACAACGTCTATGACGTGACGGTCCAAGCTGCGGATGGCAACGGCGGCGCCGACACGCAAGCAATTGCGGTGACTGTAACCGACGAACACGAGAACCAGGCGCCGACCATCACCTCAAACGGCGGCAACGACACGGCGGCGGTTTCGATCGCAGAGAACACCACGGCGGTGACGACGGTTGTCGCAACCGACCCGGACGCCGGACAGACGCTGACCTATTCGATCACTGGCGGCGCGGACTCCAACAAGTTCTCGATCAATGCAACGACCGGCGCGCTTGCCTTCCTCACAGCGCCGAACTTCGAGGCTCCGAGCGATGCCGGCGGCAACAACGTCTATGACCTGACCGTCCAAGCCTCAGACGGCAATGGCGGCATCGACACGCAGGCGATTGCCGTGACGGTGCAGAATGCGAATGAGGCGCCGACCATCACCTCGAACGGCGCCGGCACCACGGCAGCGATTTCGGTTGCAGAGAACACCACCACCGCGGTGATGACAGTTACGGCGACCGACCCAGATGCCGGACAGACGCTGACCTACTCGATCACTGGCGGCGCGGACTCCAACAAGTTCTCCATCAACGCAACGACCGGCGCGCTCACCTTCGTCACGGCACCGAACTTCGAGGCTCCGAGCGATAGCGGCAGCAACAACGTCTATGACGTGACCGTCCAAGCTGCGGACGGCAACGGCGGCATCGACACGCAGGCGATTGCGGTGACGGTGACCAACGTCGCCGGCATCACGTTAACCAATGATGCGGCGACGATCACCGGCACAGATGAGGAAGACGTGCTCACCGGCGGTTCGGGCAACAATACGTTACAGGGGTTGCGCGGCAACGACAGTCTGAATGGCGGAGATGGCAACGATAACTTCCTTTACCAAGTTGGCGACGGTGCCGACAGGATGGACGGCGGCAAAGGGGCCGACACTCTCACCATCACCGGCACGGCCGGCGCCGACACGATCCACGTCATTGTGTCCGGGAGCGGCAGCATCATTGGACTGGAGGGTGGCACAGTTACTAACGTCGAGAAAGTCACTCTCGATCTTCTTGGCGGTACTGACACTCTGAGCTACGCCGGAACA
Source organism: Bradyrhizobium sp. WBAH42 (assembly GCF_024585265.1). Classification (NCBI taxonomy): domain Bacteria; kingdom Pseudomonadati; phylum Pseudomonadota; class Alphaproteobacteria; order Hyphomicrobiales; family Nitrobacteraceae; genus Bradyrhizobium; species Bradyrhizobium sp. WBAH42. The sequence continues at coordinate 7,816,478 of NZ_CP036533.1, read as the reverse complement.
AACTCAAGCGTCTCCGTCAATCTGTTATCGCCCGCAACCGCGACAGGCTTTAACTCCATCTCGGGCGTGGAGAACGTCACCGGGGGATCAGGAAATGACAATCTAACGGGAAATTCGACCGGCAACGCGATTGACGGCGGCGCGGGAGCCGATACCTTGTTTGGCGGGGGCGGAAGTGACAACTTTGTCTTTACGACGCTAGCGAACTCTCGTGCCGCGGCCTTCGACACCATCAACGATTTTACCCCCGGTGCCGACCATCTGCAGATTGGGCATGAGCTTATGAGCTTGACCACAGGAACGGTGAAAGGCACCGGAAATCTCTCCACAGATCTCGCGAACTTTCTTAACGCCAACAATCTCGTGGCTAACGGGGCTGCTGAAGTAACTATTAAAGGCGGCAAGGATGCCGGAACCTACGTCGTCATCAACGACAGCACGCCCGGGTACAATGCGAGCAACGACGGCGTCATAATGCTTGTCGGAGCGCCGGTGCTGCACACGGCGGATTTCATCCTCTGACGGACGAAGCAGGCGCGTCGAAGCCAACTCGAAGGAAGGTATTTCTCTGCGCCTCTCAGTGAATACCTCCCAAGCAACAGCCCCCGACGTGTTGCACGTCGGGGCCTCCGTCTAGATCGATGAATTGCCGCTCTAGCTCCGACAGATGGGTCTCCAGCAGACTGCGGTAGCGGCGTATATTGTTGCGATGTAAACGGATGCAGGCAAGGTTTTCATCGAGCATCTTCGTTACACTACCGGGATGCATGCTGGCGTTCGGATCGACAACGTGATCGTGATGAGCGGTCGTCAGCCGCATGGCTTCCTCCGTTTCCAAGACGAGTTTGAGGAATAGCCGCGCGGGAGGACCCGCGCGGTTCAGCCATTCTGGGCTTAAGCGGCCCTAGATTCGATCTGAGTGACTTTGTTCGGCCCGGAGCCGTTGATTGCAATCTGGCGCGGCTTCATTGCTTCAGGGATCTCGCGCTGTAGGCTGATGACGAGCAAGCCGTTCTCGAAGTTGGCGCCCTTGACCTCGACGTGGTCGGCGAGCGTGAACTGGCGCTTGAAATTGCGGGTCGAGATACCGCGATGCAAGAAGGTCTTACCCTCTTTCTCGCTCTTGTGTCCTTCCAGAGTCAGTACGTTTTGCTCGACCGTCAGAGCGAGCTCCTCAGGGCTAAAACCGGCGAGAGCGATCGAGATTTGGAAGCGGTGTTCGTCGAGACGCTCGATGTTGTAGGGGGGATAGGTCTCCTCGCCGGCACGCTGGGCGGCTTCGGCGAGATCGAAGACACGGTCAAAGCCGATGGCCGACCGGAAGAGGGGCGAAAAATCAAGAGTGCGCATAGCCAGATCCTCCTGAGAGCAAAATGGTTACGAGCGGCACCGGAAACGACCGGTGCCCGTCTCAGTCGCGGGACCCAAACGGCATCCCGATCGTCTTGCGACGACGCCGAAGGAAATTGGAAGCTAGGGAGCAGTTTCAAGACGTGTGGACGAAATTTTTTGAGAGAAGCTGCAACGGTCAAATGGCTCCTCGAGCTCGCCGACCCGGGAAATTTTCAACGGACCCCTTTTGCCTGACTCGACATTTGTTCTCTTTATGTTCTAATTGCCGCCATGACCGATCGACCTGCGAGTTGGCGCATGCCCACCCCGAAACAGATGGAAAAGTTAGCAGCATCAATGGGTAGAGCGCCCGCGAGGGAGCGTCCGCTCGGGCCCGGCGATGACTTGCCGGAAGAGTATTGGCGCGCCCTCCTCGATGATGCCCATGTCCACACTGCTGATGCCGGACGTTCGGGCCCGAGCCTCCGCCTTAGCGAGATCTCGCAGCATGTCCTGCGGGTTTCCTGCCGCAGGTGCGAGCGCATCGTTGAAATTCAGAAGGCCGACGCGGTCCGTCTCTACGGGCAGCAGGCCGGATGGAAGGAGGTTGCGCAGCGATTGCTGGACAACACCTGTCAGGACCGAACTGGCCGACACGAGGAGGACGGCTGCTGGCCGGCCTTCGAACCGGTTTGACCGCACACACGCTCGCATGGCTCCGAAGCATCACCCGACGCCGCTCTCCGGTGGCGACCGCAAGGCTTTGGGCAAGGAGCTCAGCAAAGCGCGCGCGATGACCGCCATTTTGGCTGCGCAGTCCGCAGCGGCTCGCGCCGAAGGCGAGGCGCTGATCAAGCAGGCCGATCGCCTCCTGTGCGAGAGCTGGAACGAACGCATGTGGGCGAACGGCGAACCCATCGATCCCTCCCCCACGGTCGATCAGGCAATCAACGGCGGCTACCCTTGGCTCGATATCCAGTGCTCGCGCTGCAAGACTAAACGTGATGTTGATCTTGGCAGCATTGCCGCATGTCACGACAACCTTTGTCCACGATCTGGCAAGCAGGCTCCGGTGCAACAAATGTGCTAAGGCGGGACGCCGCCCTGCCGCGACGTTGCTACAGCTCGCGCATCATCCCCGCCCTTCTTCTCCCGAGACGTGACGATGTGCAACCTCTACTCGATCACGACGAACCAAGCCGCCATCAGCGCGCTGTTCCGCGTGATCAACCAATACGTCGGCAACCTCGCGCCTATGCCTGGCGTGTTTCCCGACTACAAGGCGCCCATCATCCGCACCGGTGCCAGGGGACGCGAACTCGCGACCGCCCGCTGGGGCATGCCGTCATCTTCGAAAGCATTGATGGACGCAACCAAGAAGCGCGCCGAGAAGCTGCAAGCCAAGGGCAAGACCGTCGATTTCAAGGAATTACTCCGAATGGAGCCCGACAGCGGCACGACCAACATCCGCAACGTGAAGAGCAAGCACTGGACGCGCTGGCTGGGGGTGGAAAACCGGTGCGTCGTGCCATTCAACTCATTCAGCGAGTTCAACAAGGCCGAGGGCGGCGACATCTGGTTTGCACTCGACGAGAGCCGCCCCCTCTCCTGCTTCGCGGGCATCTGGACCAACTGGACCTCGGTCCGGAAGGTCAAGGAAGGCGAGACCACCAACGACCTCTATGCGTTCCTCACAACGGAGGCGAATGCCGAAGTGTTTGCCATCCACCCGAAGGCCATGCCGGTGATCCTGACCACGCCCGAAGAGGTCGAGATCTGGATGACGGCTCCGGCGGATGAAGCCTTGGAACTGCAACGGCCGCTTCCAGACGGCGCGCTGCAGATCGTCGCGCGCGGCGTGAAGGAAGACGGTGTGCCTACGACGGCAGATGTCCGCGGCTCTGGTCAGTAGCCAGTCGAGGCCCTTGACACTGAGGACAGCGTTAGAACAGAAATAGAACGAACGATTCTGCCCCGCGAAGGTCCGCTTGGCCAAATTGCCTCAACTGCCTGTCTATTATTACCTCGACCACTTCGCCGAAATGCTCGGCTTCGTGCAGTGGACGTACGCTCCCGTGCTTGGTCCGGAGCATCACGCCTTCATAGCGCAGTTCGAGGGCCTATCGAGGGATGCACGATGCCTGCTGGTCCGCATGATCAACAGGCGCGGTGCCATATTCAACAGATCCCTGTTCAACTACCCCGAGATCGATGACGTCGGGCGGGCGGCATCCGATCTGACTGCGGCTGGTCACGCACGCGAGCTCGGCGAGGCCGACTATGCAGCCTTCGTCTCATGTCTGCCAAAGGACATCCTCGTGACTGGCGCGCAGGCGGCCGGACGAGGAGACGTCCGCAAATCATGGTCGAAGCCGAAGTTCATCGATTATTATCTACAGAGCATCCCCTTTTCGGTCGCCGCGCAGCACTGCGGCGCCCGCAACTTCATCGCGCTCGATGGGACGCGGCCGATCGAGTTCTTGCTCTACCTTTATTTCGGCAAGACCGAGGTGGATCTGAAGAATTTCGCGCTGCGCGATTTAGGAATCCTTCGTACCAACCGCGAGACATCGTTCAGCGCACGCTTCACCGATGCAGAGGAGGCGCTGGCCTCGTTTCATTACAGCCAGGTTCTGGACAGTCTGGAGGACGGATCGGAGACTGTCCACAGACGGGCGGCCATCGACGTGCTGGCCGGTCCCCCCTGCCCAACCCAGTTCGCCGCCGATCTCCGCTGCCGAGCCGCGCATCAGACCGGGCTTTTCTTCGAGAAGGCGGGCGAGAACGATCTCGCCCGGCAGCTCTACCGTGCCGGGCCTTCTCCCGACTGCAACGAGCGCTTGGTTCGCCTGCTCTACAACATGGGCGACAAGGCTGAGGCCGAAGCGCTGCTGCAGCGGATGATCGATGATCCTGCCAGCGATGGCGAACATCTCTTCGCCACCGACTTCTACGCCCGTAAGTTCGGCGGCAGGCGTACAGGCCTCTACACCGAACTTTTGCGGTCTGGCCGCACGATCACCGTCGACGATACCCATCGCGGCAATCCCGAAGCGGGCGTCGCGGGCGTGCTGCGGCGCGAGGGCACGAAGGTTTTTTTCACTGAGAACGTATTGTGGCACACGCTGTTCGGGCTGCTCTTCTGGGACGAGCTGTTCGAGAACATGCGGATGCCCAGCGGGTTCGACTGGCTACCTCATTGTCTGAAGGACCGCAGCTTTTGCCGGCTTTTCGCCGCGACAATCGACGAGAAACTAGCAGCCATCGCGTCCGGATCCGCCCTCCCGCTGATTCTCCGCACCGTCGCAGCGAAATGGGGCCGCCCGAACGGGATCTTCAGCTGGGATCACGTGCAACTGGAGGCGCTGCGCGCCCTGCTTGAAGGATCCGATCCAGCCGGCGTCGCCAGCATCGTCCGCAGCATGTGCGACGATTTCCGTGGCATGCGCGACGGCTTTCCCGACCTGATGCTGGTCCAGGACGGCAAGGCCTCCTTTATGGAGGTCAAGGCGGAAGGGGATGTGATCCGCCGCAACCAACTGACCCGCCTTCGTCAACTCGGCGCCGCCGGCATCATGGCTGAGATCGGCCGGGTCGATTATCGTTTTGACCCCGAGCAGGATTACGTGGTGGTCGACATCGAGACCACCGGCTCATGGTCGAACGGCGACCGCATCACCGAGATCGGCGCTGTGAAGGTGCGCAACCACCGTGTCGTGGACGAGTGGCACTCACTCCTAAACCCGCAACGTTCCATCCCGGCAAAGATCGTTCAACTGACCGGCATCACCAACGAAATGGTTCGGGACGCACCTCTGTTCGCCGAAGTGGCGGACTGCCTCATGGAGTTCATGGGTGACGGCATCTTCGTCGCCCACAACGTCAGCTTCGATTACGGTTTCATCGCCCACGAATTCGAGCGTATCGGGCGGCGCTTCAGGTTTCCGAAGCTCTGCACGTGCGCTGGAATGAGGCGCCGCTATCCGGGGCATAAATCCTACGGGCTGGGCAAGCTCTGCGAGGTTTATGGAATCGAGCTTGAGAATCATCATCGGGCCCTTTGCGATGCGCGCGCCTCGGCGCATCTCTTGAACCTCATCAATCTAAAGCGCAGCCAGAAGCTTGAGGCTGAAGCGGCTTAGACGCGAGACGGATGTTCACCGCAATCAAGACGCCGGCCAGATCAGCGAGGCAAAGCTCGCTACCGCCACAATCAAAACGGCGCTGATCAGCATTAGGGCGTAAGTACCGATAAACGGAGAACGATTTTGGCGTCGGGCTGTGCCGGCCAGCCGTTCGAGACGGTTTGCCGACTAACTGAGGCAGAGACTATTCTCGTCCACGCGAGATCGAGAGATCAAGGCGCGAGCGCAGGAGCTCTGGGAGCGCGCCGGCCGCCCTGTGGGCCGTGACCTGGCTTGAGGCGAAGCGGGAAATCAGGGGCCCATCAAACGAGACAACCGCTTAGAGGACCTCGTCCCGGATCTTTCTCATTCTTCCAGCTTAAACTGGTGCAAAAATTTCCGGTCACTTTCCAACACTGAACCGGCATTAGAGATGATCAGATGTCGCAGATGGGCCAATACCGGACTTACGAAAGGACACTACTCCCGATCGTGTCGTCCCCATCTGCATAACCCGGTGCTGTTGGCAAGGGCGATCCCAGCGTCGTGCCGCTCCAACTTTCATCGAAGCCCGGACTCGCAAGTCGAATGGCGAGCCAGACGTGTACTCGGTCTTCAGGAGCACGTAGACCATTGTCGGCTCCTCATGCGCGAATATTCTCGAGCCTTTAGTTATTGCGCAACGGTCTGAAGGCTGCACGTAACTCGTCTGAAAACAGAAGTGGCTCCTCCCAGGCAGCGAAATGTCCGCCACGTTCAACCTCGTTGAAGTAGGCAAGGCCGGGGTACATGATCTCGACCCAACTTCGAGGCGCAGCAAAGATTTCGCCGGGGAACGTCGTAAATCCCACAGGAACCGCGACCGCCGGAGGAGACTTGCCGGCCGCACGGGCCGCGGCCTGTCCGGCCTCCCAGTACCACCGTGCCGCCGAGGCCCCAGTGCCCGTCAGCCAGTACAGCGTGATGTTGTCGAGGATGTTGTCCCGGGTGAGATTGCCCGCGGGCTTCCCCTCCACGAAGGCTTGGGAAATCTTGTAGTAGCTGTCCGTGTCATGGACGAGCATCCAGCTCGCGAGCCCGATGGGTGAATTCAGCAGGGAGTAGCCGATCGTCTGCGGTCGCGTCGACTGCTCCAGGAAGTAGCCAAAGCCGCTCGTCCTGAATGTGGCGGCCGCCTTCTGCGCTGCGCGTTCCTTCTCGGATTCTGCGGGCAGCTTGTCGGACATTGCCGCAACACCCGCGAGCAAGTTGATGTGGATTCCGAACAGTCCCTTCGGTGCCTGGCGCCCCACCGCATCCGTTACTGCCGCTCCAACGTCGCCACCCTGGGCGACGTAGCGGGTGTAGCCGAGGCGATCCATCAACTTCGCCCATGCACGCGCGATGCGGGCGGCGTCCCAGCCGAGTTCGGTCGGCTCACCCGAGAAGCCGTAGCCGGGCAAGGACGGCAGCACCAGGTGGAATGCATCCTCGGGCGTGCCACCATACTTGGTCGGGTCGGTCAGCGGACCGACGGTATCGAGGAGCTCGATGACCGAGCCAGGCCAACCGTGCGTTATGATCAGCGGCAGCGCGTTCTCATGCCGGGACTTGACGTGAATGAAATGGATCTTCACCCCGTCGATTACGGTGGTGAACTGTGGCAGTGCGTTCAGCCGGGCCTCGCACTTGCTCCAGTCGTACTCAGTCGCCCAGTAGCGAGCAAGAGCCCGCAGCGTCGCCAGCTGCACACCCTGCGACCGGTCCTCAACGAGCTCTTTGGTCGGCCAGCGCGTTGCCGCGAGGTGCTGGCGAAGACTATCGAGATCTTCACCCCGGACATTGACGCGGAAGGGAAGAATTGCGTCGGCTTCAGCCGTACCAAGCACGGACCTTCCCTGGTTCGATTGCGCGCCTGCTGAAATCGAATGTATAGGAAGCAAGCTGACAGCACCAATTGCTGCTGAACCTGCGAGGAGGCCGCGCCGGGTGAGTAAAGAGGGCAACGCGGTCATGTTCGGCCTCCTTTGCTTACACAGGGAAGTATTCACTGGAAGCATGAATGGGTTTTGGCTGAGGTCAATTGAATCCAAGGCCTAGTACGGCGGCGGCTTGCGTTGCCGCTGCGCCTTTCCCGCTTCGACCCACCAGCTGAGATCGTCGGCAAAACGCGGGAAAGACAGTTCGAGCGCCTTGCCGCCCTCGCCGATTGTCTCCCCTTCGGCGGACAGCGTCTGGCCGATCGGACCGACCGCGATCGTGCTTGAGGTCACGACCATGCCCATCTCGGAAAGCGTGCCGTGCCAGGCGGTAGCGGCACGTGCACCGGACAAACGCCCGGCCGAATAGCTGACGATCGCGGCAGGTCGCCAGAACCACTCCTCTAGGAAGTGGTCTGTGAGGTTTTTCAGGCCCGGCTGCACACCCCAGTTGTATTCCCCGGTGACGAAGATGAAGCCATCGGAGCTCCTAATCTTCTGAGCCAGCTCTTCGAGCGCGGCTGGGGCCTGTCCCTTCGGATACTCTTTATACATGCGGTCAAGCATCGGTAGGTTGACGGCCTTAGCATCGATCAGCTCCGCGTCGTCGCCGCGGCTTCGCAGCCGCTCGACCACGAATTCGGCGAGCCGAATGCCCATCCGGTCGGAACGATAAGAGCCGTAGAAGACTAGGATGCGATTGCTCATGGCACGCACTCCGCGGTGAACTATCGGAAGGTGTGCGGTTAACCGGTCGTCGGCGAACCGCAGCTGTCAGGGGAAGCGCCGTCGCTTTACTGCGGCAGCGGCTTGCCGGCCTGCTCGTTTACGATGTACTCGGCGTACCAGTTCGGCCAGTTCACGTCGTATGCGCCGCCGGCGCGCTTCTCGTGCTCGCCATGCGCTGCGGCCGCCCGGCGCAGTGTCGCCGCAAGATCGGCGACCGAGGCGAAGGCAGTGTTGCCTTCGACGCGGCCCGGGAAGCGCGTAGTGATCTCCTGCAGCAGCCAGCCGTTACCGTCGGGATCGCTGAACGATGCCAGCGAGAAGTAGCTGCGGCGTTCCGGATCCAGACCGGTGACTCGGACACTACCAAACAGGTGCGGCTCGTCAGTGCCGGCATGCGTCTTGCCGCCATGGAACACCTCGCTCACCTTGACGCCGCGGGTGAGCAGCTCCTGGCGTGCCGCCACGATGTCCGACACAATCAAATAGAGGCCCTTGGCCGAGCCTGGCGCTGCTGCTGTGACATTGGTGCCGAAGATAACTGACGCACCAGAACCAGGCGGCGTGAACTGGATCACGCGAAAACCGTCTTCGAAGGCGAAGTCGGCATCGAGACGCCAGCCGAGGCTGGCGTAAAAGTGCTTTGAGCGTTCAACATCGGAAACTGGAAGAACGACGATCTCGAGCTTCATATCCATGGTTTTTACCTTTGCGGGGTTGACTGTGACTGTCATGACTTCCTCCTGTCGATGTGGTTGAGGTTCTACGCGCCGTTGCCTGGGCCCGCGTGAGTCGAACCGACGGCTTGCGCTCAGAACACGACCGCGGGGCCGAATTGGATGAGCATGAGCACGACGATCGTCGCGAGAGCTGCAAGGGTGAATATCTTGCGAATTGTCGCGTCCTTCCGTTCTGTTAACGCGGCATCGATCAGTCCTGCCTGGCAAGGTCGAGGATTGCCTGGACAAACGCAGTCGAAGCGTCCTGCGGCAGGTTGTGGCCGGTCCCTGCAATGGTCGTAGGGTGTGAATACTTGCCGGTTGATATTTTTGCGTGACCCGCCGGCTCCATCGGTTTGGTAGATTGTGTCTGGCATTTCTGCCTCCGCTGAGTGTCGGGGGATCCGTCCGAACCGGTCGCCTGCCACCCCGGCAAATCTGGACGACGACGGGGCAGAGCGCACGTTAGGTGTTGTTAAAAATGCGGGAGTTCCCGCCTATCGCACCTTAACAACACGCAACGAGCGGTTTGCCTGCGTTTGCGACATCTTCCCGGGCAGAACGCCGGCAGTAGCTGGTGAAACTCGGAGGACTACGTCGTGAGCGCTGTACAAAAAGTTGCCATCGTCACCGGTGCGTCGCAGGGGATCGGTGCCGATCTCGTGAAGGGATTTCGCGACCACGATTTCCTCGTCGTCGCCAATTCGCGTTCAATCAAGCCCTCGTCCGATGCCAACATCCTGAACGTGCCTGGAGACATCGCCGATCCGGTGACCGCAGATCGCATTGTCTCCGAAGCCCTTGGAAAGTTCGGACGCATCGATACGCTGGTCAACAATGCCGGGATTTTCATCGCAAAGCCGTTCATCGATTACAGCGAAGAGGACTATGCCGCGATCGTCGCGGTCAATCTCGGGGGTTTCTTCCGCATCACCAGACGCGTCGCCGACCAGATGCTGAAGCAGGGCTCCGGACACATCGTGCAGATCACGACCAGCCTGGTCGATCATCCCAACAGCAGTGTCCCGGCGGCGCTCGCCTCGCTCACCAAGGGCGGGCTCAACGCCGCCACGAGGTCGCTCGCAATCGAATATGCGCCCCGGGGCGTCAGGGTCAATGCGGTCTCACCGGGGGTCATTAAGACGCCGATGCACACGCCCGATACGCACGAGTTTCTCTCTAAGTTGCACCCGGTGAGCCGGATGGGGGAAACGCGCGACGTTGTCAATGCAGTGATGTTCCTGGACAACTCGCCATTCGTGACCGGTGAGATCCTTCACGTCGATGGCGGCCAGAGCGCTGGTCATTGACGCCACGCGGGCAAGGGAGAAGATCATGCCTATCGTCAACATCCAGGTTACGCGCGAGGGCACCAATCCTGGCGCGGACTCCCTCACCGCAGACGAAAAGTACGCCCTGATCAAGGGCGCAACAGACTTGTTGCGTGATGTACTAAAGAAACCGCCTGAATCGACATTCGTCATAATCGAGGAGGTCGACACGGCAAACTGGGGCTGGGGCGGACTTCCAGCCCTCGAATATCGCAAGCAGCTCGCAATGGCTCGACTGGCATGATCACGCTGTTGGCCGACGCCATCGACGCCCATGGCGGCCTCGCCCGCTGGAAGGCTCATGCGGGCCTCGCGGGAACAATCGTGACCGGCGGCGAGCTATGGGCCCTCAAGGGCATTAACCAGGATCAAAACCCGCGAACCATGCAGGTCGATTTGCACCGGCAATGGGCTTCTGTCGAGCCGTTCGGAGCGACCGGTCAGCGGACCGACTTCATGCCGAATCGTATTGCCATCGTGGCAAACGACGGAAGGATCGTCGCGGAACGAACGAATCCGCGCGCGTCATTTGCCGGTCATGACATGCGGACGACTTGGGATCCGCTCCATCGCGCTTATTTCAACGGGTACGCTCTCTGGACCTATCTGACGACGCCATTCCTGCTCGCTATGGATGGATTCGAGATCCGCGAGATCGAACCGTGGAGCGAAGGAGCGGACAAGTGGCGCGGGTTGCGCGCCACTTTCCCCGCCACGATAGCCAGCCACAGTACCGAGCAGGATTTCTACTTCGGTCCGGACATGCTGATCCGTCGGCACGACTACCGGGTGGACGTCGCCGGAGGTTTCCCGGCCGCTCAGTATGTCTCCAATCCTATGAATGTCGATGGGATTATGATCCCGACGAAGCGGCGCGTGTTCCTGCGCAACGGCGGTTCAAGACCGCATCTCGATACTTCGTTGGTGACGATCGATCTCTCTCACTTCCGCTTTCGCTGAGGCCGGGCGACAGCAGGCGCGCTGTCGAGCAAGCTTCGCGCAGTCTTCAGATCTGCCGTCTCGAATCCTTCGGTGAAGTGTGCATAGGTTTCGGCGAGGGCGGAGAGCGCAGCCGGCTTCCCTTGCGAAAGCCGGATTTTCGCGCGCGACGTCTCCGTGCGCAACTTCCACGACAGCGCGCCCTGCCGTTCGGCGAGCGCGATCGATTTGGCATAGCTTGCTTCTGCGGCCTCGAAATCGTTGCCACGAGCCTCGATGTTGCCGCGCAGGCGCAACAATTCGGGCATCTCGAAGCCATCGCCCTGCGACGTCAGGCGCGCAATCGCCTCATTCAGGACGTTATGTCCTTCCTGAAGCCGGCCGAGCTCCGCAAAACCTTGGGACAGTTCGGCAACGAAGGCGGACGCATAAAGTTCATAGCGGTCCGCCTGCAACCGCACGAGAGCGCCCTGCAGCAATTCCAAACCCGGCGCGAACTGTCCACGAGCGATCAATGCCTGCGCGTGAAAGCCGGCGGCGACCGCCCTATAGGGCAAAAGGCCATGCATGCCGGCGTGCGATTCCAGCCGCACAGCCATCTGCTCGACTTCGGTCCAATCGCCGGTCCATCCGTAAACCGAGGCGGACCAGCAAAGCGCGATGCAATGCATAACTACATCGCGAGGGGCCGCGTCCGCGGTCAGCGGACGCACACACTCGATCGCCTGATCTGGAAACCCGCGCAGCCACAGAACGCGGGCGAGCGGGATCTGCGGCGTCCTGGAGTATGCGAAGTGGCCAGGCTGCGCGCGGCGTAGTGCTGCGGCGCCACTCACTCCCTCACGGAGATGCAGCTGGGCCGATGACTGGTCGCCGATCAGGTGATAGGAAACTCCAACCAACGCCTTCGCGCCGGCAATCCCGGCGGTATCGCCGATCGCCCGCGCAATTCTTTCGGCTTCAAGCGCGACAGGCAGCAAATGACGGAATTCGCCGGTGCGCCGATAGAACATGTTGAGCCTTGCCAGCAGCCTGAACTTGTTCGGTCCGTCGTTCAACGCATCCGCGATCTCAAGACCGCGTCGTAGCGCGTTCTCCGCCTGCTCGCTGTTCCTCTCGGTAAACATGAACGCGTGACCGAGGGCAGCCTGCAATTCGAGCTCCCAGGTACTGCCACGCGTCCTGTCATCAAGCGCTGCAAGAGCGCGGCTCGACCAGATGCGCCCTTCGCTCAACAGGTTGAGTTCAATGAATAGCCGGGCACAAGCGCCCGCCAGGGGAACGCGGATGTCGGCACCATGGTCGTTGAGGTAGGCCCAGTTCAGCGCTGCCCGGGCATCGTTCAAAAGCTCCGCGCGCCGCTGCGCACGCGATAACCGGTCCCCGCTCTGTTCGGCAGCACTGCTCTCGAGTGCACGCTGTACGAAGTTCGCGTGGGCGCGGGCGATGCGCGTGGCCTCACGGCTTTCGGCAAGTTTTTCCAGGGCATAGGCGCGGGTGGTTCCCAGCAAACGGTACTGTGTCGAGCCACGTCCCGGTTGCGCCGCCACCAATGATTTTTCGACCAGTTGCTCCAGTATTTCAACGATGCGATCGACCGGCTGCTCCTGCTCGCCTGCGACGGCCGCTGCGCCATCGAGGGTGAAAGGCCCATTAAATACGGCGAGACGACGCAACACGGCACGCTCGCCCTCGCCGATCAGGCCATAACTCCAGTCGAGCGTGGCGCCGAGCGTCTGCTGGCGCGGCGGTGCCGTGCGGCGGCCGCGCCACTCAAGCTTCAGCCGGCCATCGAGCAGCGCCGCGATCTCCTTAAGGCCATGCGCCCCGACCCGCCCGGCGGCAAGCTCAATCGCAAGTGCAATACCGTCCAGTTTCTGGCAGATCTCAGCCAGCACCTCCGCGTTCTCCTCCGTGACATCCGATCGAAGCCCGGCCGCAGAGGCGCGCTCCATAAAGAGCTGCACGGCCGGATAACGCAGTACCTCGTTGACGCTCAACCCGCTCACTTGCGGCGGTCCGGTTAGCGGCACGAGCTCGAACAGCTGCTCACCTTCGACCAGCAGGGATTCGCGGCTGGTGGCAAGGATGCTGACGCCGGGAGCACGCTGATAGATGTTTTCCGCGAGCTTCGCCACGGGTTCTATGACATGCTCACAATTATCGAGCACGAGCAGCAGGCGGCGGCCCCACAGAAAGCTGATGATGCTGTCGGTCGGATCGGCATGATGAACGACAAGGCCGAGTGCGGAAGCAATTGTACCGGTGACAAGTGCCGCATCCTGCAAGGTGCCGAGGTCGATGAAGTGTACCTGGCCCTCGAACGTCCCCCACATGTCATGTGCAACCGCAATTGCGACCGTCGTCTTGCCGATGCCGCCCGGTCCGCGAAGCGTTATGAACCGCTCCTTCGACAACCGGTTCTCGAGATTCGTCAGCACATCCTCACGCCCAATCATCCGCTCCAGCCGGTTTGGCAGCAAGATTGGCGGTTGAGCTGCAGCCGGCACAGGCACAGGCGCAGGCATCTCACGATGCAAGCTGGCTACGAAGCAATAGCCCCGGCTCGGAACATTCTCGATGTAGCGGGCGCCCTGCTTGCCGTCGCCAAGCGCCTTGCGGATTTCGGCGATGTGAACCCGCAGATTGATCTCCTCGACCACGAGTCCCGGCCATGCGAATGCCAGGAGTTCGTTCTTGGAAACCACTTCACCCGCGCGCTGCACGAGGAGGCGCAAAATGTCCAGCGCCCGGCTTCCTAGTTTGACTGGTGCTCCATTCTTTTCGAGCAGTCGCTTTCTGTCGTGAAAGGAAAACGGCCCGAAGGAAACGGCGCCGCCTGGATCCACGGGCGCAATCGCACGGATCGCTTGATCCTCGCTTGTCTGTAGACCGGTCACAGGAGCCCTTGTCCTATCACGAGGCTTGAGGAAGCAGCGGCGACTTCCGAGCGGGCGTGATTGTAACCGATGAAAGATGCCGCGCGGAACCGAAAATCCCGCTTGATTATACTTACGTGGCCAGACCTCACGGAATCTGATAGCCTTTCCACAGCCATTCCAGCGCCGAAGGCAGCGTCTGCGCCACTGTCGGGCGGTCGACATGCTTGGCGTTGCGCGCAAACAGGTACTGATAGTGGTAGCCTTTCTCCGCCAGCACTTTTGCCATCAGCGCGGCGGATAGCGTCCAGTCGTGCATGCCGTCAGGGATTGTCGGATTGGGATAGAACAGGTCCTGATCGCCCATCTCGAACCAGTAGCGGATCGGTTTTGTCGGGGAACCCGGGATGAGCGGCGCGCCGGTCGGCTGATCCGACGGCGTCAGCTGGCCTGCCTTCACGATCAGGTTGGGACCGGCCGGCCCCGCCCACGCGCTGTGATATTCCCAGGCACCGCCGCGCAATGCCGGATTCCACGGCCATTGCTGGTTCACCATGGTGGGCGAATAGGCCAGCACCCGGCGATACAGCTCGGGATGAAACCACGCCATGGTGAAAGCAGCAGTGCCGCTCGAGCTCAACCCCATTGTGGCGCGCCCATCGGGATTTTTCGTCAGCTTCACGCCGGCCTTCTCTTCGACCAGCGGCAATACCTCACGCTCGATAAATTGCGCGTAGGTGCCCGACACAGTGTCGTATTCGCGCCCACGCTGCGCGCCTTGTGCGTCCTGTCCGCCATTGCCGACCTGGATCGACACCATCGGCGGCACGCGACGCTGCGCGATCAGATTATCCAGCGTCGTGTTCATGTCCTTCCAGGCGGTGGAGCCACCGTCGCCGAGCACGATGAACGGGATTTCTGTGCCCCGGACATAATTCGCCGGCACATAGACCTCGATATTGCGGGTCCATGTGCCGGGATGGCTGGTGGTAACGATCATGTTGGATTTGTCGCCTGACACCGTCGTCGTGCTCATGATCGAAGAATTGCCGCAGCCGGCTACGTCGTCACGGATCAGGCCGGGGTTGTAGATCACGCTGTCCTTGGACGACAGAGTGAAGGTCGTGATGGTGCCTTTCGGCACGCCCTCCTTTGCGATCGTCTCGGGCGCCGGATTGTGTGTCGGGCCGATGATGAAATTTCCCTCCGCGCCGGCCGGAGGCAGCGTGCCGTCCGCAAGCTCGGTCGCGGGCGGATAGTTCGCGCTCTTGGGATCGCGGGTCGGCGGCTTGGTCTGCAAGTCGAGGCCGGTCGTGTCGATGAAGAACGGCGCCCCTTTATCCGACGTGTTGGCGTTGGGCGGCACGCCCATGTTTTGGGTGACACAGTTGGATGGAGGCTGAATTTGGGCCAAGGTGGCGGTCGAGAACGTTGCAGCTGAGATCATCGTCCCCGCAAGGACGGCCCATGTGTTGTTCATGTCTTCCTCCGAAGCCGACGAGTCTCATGGCCCGTCTTGCGGCGAAAAATATGACGAAGGGCGCTTGACCGGTCAAGTGACGGGGACCTCGTGGCAGAGCTTGCTCGCTGAATTATGGCGATGATATCGATGATCGCGATCATGGATTGTTGCGTGCACGACCACATCAAAAAGGATCTACGACACATCTTCATTGACTGGCTGGCCTCGTCAGAGGGCCAGGAGCCATCGCCGACTAAAAGGTGAAACGGCTAGCAACTATTCTTCCCTAACACCGACGATTTCAACGTAGATGTTCGCTCGGCTCGAAACGCGAAGAACTCAGGTGAGCAAATCTGGTCCGCTCTGGCTCAACAAGCGCACTTCCGCCCCCGCGAGGCGCAACTTCGCATCCGGGCCAGAAGCGGTCTTTATACCTGCAGTGAACGCTCGTCATTCGATCACTTCGTCGGCCCGTGCAAGTAGCTGCTCAGAGAACACTACTCCGACTTCCTTTCCAGCGGCGCGATTGATGACGAGCTCGAACTTTGTCGGCTGGTAAAACGGAATGTCAGCCGGCTTTGAACCCCTAAGAACTTGATCAATGGCACCGGCGGCACGGCGAAAAATCTCAACCAGATCTATCCCATAAGCTACCAGCCCGCCGGCTTCGACAAACGAACGAAACGGGTAAATGGTCGGTAATCGGGACTTCCCCGCCAAATCGACGATTAGTTGTCGCTTTGTAATGTGCTCCGGACTACCGTCGACGAAAAGAGCATCGGTACCTATCAGCGACATTGTCGCAAAGAGGCTTCGGTATTCTTCCTCACTCCCAGTATCCACATAAGAGGGGCCCACAACGGTGATTCCGGCCTTATCGGCCGCGTCCCGCATTGCGGCTGCCTCCGGATTTGCTCTTGTAGCCAAAATACCGAGTTTTGATATCTTAGGAGCAATCTCCCTCAGAAGCTCGATGCGTTTTGCCCAAAGCTCTAAGCCGGGATCTACGGTAACGCCAGTGATGTTTCCGCCTGGCCGAGCGATGCTGGCTGCAATACCGTGACCCACGGGGTCGCTGGTCATGGCAACAACGGGGACTATTGACGTTGCGTGCTTCATGGCAAGGACCAGAGAAACACTAATCGCAAAAACAACGTCTGGATTACGAGCTGCGGCATCGCTAGCGAGCTTAGAATAGCCATCAACGCGACCTTCTCCGGAGAAGCGTTCGATGAATAGATTGCTCCCTTCGACATAACCGAGACGGCGAAGTTCCCTGAAGAACTCCCGGTAGTAACGAAAGCGGCTAAGTTCGTTCAGCTCTGTTACGGGGTGCGATGGATGCAATATCGCCATCCGGCGCACTTTACTGGATTGCCCGTGTGCGCCAGCAGGCAGCATGGATGCTGCACCAACAAACGCAATGAAATCGCGTCGTCGCATGTGTCCCTCCCAATGCCAGGGCTGCACTGAGACAATGTAGCAGATCCCAAGCCGGATGTCCGTTGTGGGTCAATCGCGACGGCCGGACGGCAGGCCAACTATGTGCGGTCTACCCCAAAAAGCCGCCCCTTCCGGGAATGTAGTGACCTTCGCAGTTGGACTTAATCCCAGATCATCCACTGCCGCAGCATGGAAGTCCTTGATGTAATATACAGCCTGAACGAGCCGTTTGGGCGACAAACTCTGGCAACACAATTAAACGTTGTTTAGGCTTCACTTCTGATAATTGCCCTTATCGGAAGTGATCACCCTGTCCGCAGGTTTCTCGTAAAACGCGCGCATGAAATCCTTATCAGTCGCCAACTGGTAAGCTTTTGTTAGAAACCTTATCAGTCGAAGAACTGACTCCGTTTGCGACCAAAGCTTATCTGTTGCGGACTGACTCCATCTGTCGGCATGCCTAGTTAGTCAGACTAAACACTCCGCTTGCGACTGATCCTTGGCTCCATCGATGTGATGACCCGCTCAAGTTAAGCCCTCGGCTAGTCGCGCCTGCAAATCCGCTCCCACCCGCTTGAAACCAAGTAGGCGAGCCACTGTTCTGACAAGCTCCTCGTCTTCACCCCCGGCGTTATCTTCACGGGCTATCCTGAACGCGGCTTGTATTTCCAGAATAGAGATGCACGCAGCCTTGAGAGTTGCACCGCTTTCCGCAGAACGATCGCGAACCGGAGGTGCATCCGACTGACCTCGTGTGTACCAGAATATCCCATCGGTAAGCAGATCGGCGCTTCCCGATCGGGCGACCGACAAAGCCGACTCCGTCGCAGTCAATATTCGCGATCCCGCCTTTTCCTTGCCGAAGCAGGAGGCGACGCGTCGAGCGATTTCTTCCACATGGATCGGTCCTTCGGCATCCACGATCCTTCGAGCCAGATTCGCAAGCATGGAAACGGGCGCCTCATGCGGCTCGCTCGAAGTGCTGACGCGAAAGAACGCCCGCTGATATGGAGGCATCTGCCGAACAACGACCTCGGAAACTAAAATCGGCGTAGCTTCCACTTCGGCTGGTTCGGTCGACCGCGCCTGATTTGCTCCCTCGACCCGCGGCCCCTGGTCAGACCTATCCCGCGCTTCCGAAAGCGCCGTGCGGAGTCGCTCTATCTCAAAGTGGCGATTATAGAACCAGTCGGTACTCCAAATGCGATGAAATCGCCAACCCAGGTGTTCGAGCACGTCCTGACGTAGGCGGTCTCGTTCTCTGGCCCAAAGAGCGCTATGATATGTCGCGCCATCACACTCGACGGCGAGGATGTAGCTGCCCGGCCTGTCGGGGTGACGAATACCCAGATCGATTCGGAAACCAACAGATCCGACCTGCGCGTCTGCGAGGAAGCCGTACCCCCGGATCACGTCAGCAACATCTTCCTCGAAAGGCGAATCTGCATCGAGGCCCGTCGGCGAGTCTACTTCCAGACGACCATTCTTTGCAAAATCAAGAAAGCGCTTGAGGATTCGCGGACCTTCTCTCGAGGTGCGGTTCAAATCAATGTCACCGGGATCGAACGACGCAAACACCTCGCAGCGTATCCGAGCTCGGGTGAACAACACATTGAGTCGTCGTTCGCCGCCTTCGCCGTTAACCGGACCGAACGACATGCTGTTCAACCTTCCACCGGCGATAACGGGGCCATAGCCAACACTAACGAGAATAACGTCGCGCTCATCGCCCTGCACGTTCTCGATGTTCTTGACGAACACATCTTCCGATTGTCCTTCACGCAAAAATTGATCCAGCGTGGAGTCTTGGCGACGACGAAGCTCCAAAAGCTCCGTGATGAGATTTCGCTGTGCAAACGAAAACGTGACTACACCGAGAGAGTGTGATGGGTTTGCTCTCGCGTGTTCCGCTATCCGATCAACGATGGACTCACCTTCTTTGCGGTTGTCCCGCTTTCCACCTTTGTCGTAAACGCCATCGACCCGGGTAAAACACAAGCCATAGGCCGGATCCCTCTGTAGAGGGGATGGCGGAAGAACGAGATCACTGTCGTAAAACTCCCTATTCGAAACCTCGATCAGTGATGGATCGCGTGATCGATAATGCCATTTCAACATTCTACCTGCGAGGCCGCGCGCCTCGCAAAGAGTGAGGATACTCTCCATACTCCCGATAGTTGCCGCACCTTCCAGCAAGTCCGGGCCGACATATTCGTCATCGCCTTCCTTGTCATCATCTTCGTCCGCCAACACCCGATCAAAGAAGGAAGACGGTGGAAGCTGCTTCTTGTCGCCCACAACCACAATTTGGGCAGCTCGTGCGATCGCCCCAAGCGCATCCTCTGGGCGGACTTGCGAAGCCTCATCGATAACTAGAAGGTCAAACGAGATCGTGCCCGGTGGCAAGTATTGAGCGACGGATATTGGGCTCATCAACAAGACGGGCTTAATGCGTTGTATCGCTGTGCCGGCCCTTTCGACCAATCGTCGCAGTGCCATATGGCCGCGCTTTTTTCCGATCTCACCACGAAGAACCTTCATCTCGCCCATGGCGCCTTGAGGTACTTGGGCAAGGTGGCCGGCTAGGATGGTGCTTACATTGTCCCTGAGCTGCTGACGCTCTAGCGTCGCGAAGGTGTCAACCAGATCATGGCGCCTTTCCAGGCCAATGCCACGAAGGTCGGGGTTCTGCTCAAGAGCGATCTTCCAAAGGCGTTCGGCACGAGCGTAGCGCAGCTCGATTGCTGCAGCAGCTCCGTCTAGCTCCCCAGATCGCATCCGCTCCTCAAGTTTGGACAATCCCGCTGAGGCGAGCGCGTCGCGACGCCGCGCTAGTTGAGTCCACGACGTATACCGACCAGTCGCGGCGGCCATCGTGCCAAAGCGCGCCGCGACGGTGTCGAGATCGGTATGCTCTAGGCCTTGGTCGCCAAAGCTAGCAAGATTAAGATCAAGTAGTTTCACAATGGCTTGCAACGCCGAGCGTGCAGCTTGCGCGGCCTCTTGCAATGCCCGTCGCATCGCAGCTAGGCTATCAGCTCGAGCAGCCAACGCGACCGACTTGTCTGAACGCACGGAAATTGGCGCTTTAGAAAGTTTCTCGCACCATTCCACGATGGCTACGAGTCTCCTAAAGTCGGATTTCTCTCCACGCCAGGCATCGCCGAGAATACGACCGCAATTTTCGCGATCGCCCTCCCATTCGGATCTCAACGAGACCAAAGTGATCAATTGGTCGATCCGCTCAACCCTCTCAGCCGCTGTTTTGGGTAGGCTTCCCCGCAATAGGCCGGCAAGTTCACGTGAAGCGGCGCGGTAGCGACCACCCCAGCGAGCAAAAAATGAACGAATACCTGCCGCGAGCGGAGCGCGTAGATGGCTCGACGAAATGTTGAACGCGGTTTCGACGAATACTTCTGACGCTTGATCGAGCGCTTGCCGCCACGCCATGCCAGCGCGCAATGCTTGGTGAAGGCGAGGAATGTCCGGTGCGTCGAGTACCTTCTGCGCAATGTCGGCAGCGCCAAGAGGCAGTCCTTCGAGCCGTCCTAGTACATCGGCCAACGGAGCAACGATATCCAGGGCTGCGGTAACATGCAAAGCAAGTGTGTCGACGGGCAGGCGCAATGACGCCGCAAGCGAGGTCACGGCAGCTTGAGCTTCAGTCAGCGTAGCTTTCAGACGAGCTAAGTCCACCGGCTGAAGGTGAAGATTACCTGTGCCTTCGAAAGGATGAATGGTTGCTCGTCCCTCTTCCGCGAGGAGTGCGCCATATTCCTCGATCGTAGCTAGCAAATCGATCTCTTGCTGCCGCGACATCGAACTCAGGCTTTCGACCTCCAGACTCGGAGGCGAGATGCCTTTCCCGATAAACTGGGATTGCCGTCCAAGCACGCTGTAGGCTGTCTCTCCGGTTGCTCCGATCGGTCGGTGTATCGCTTCCGCAAGATTGTTCAGCCGGTCGCGGCTTTCCTTCACAGCAGTTGGCGCCGCCGGCACTTCTGGCACGACGCTAGCCTGCGACAACGTGCGCGCCAGCTCGCTTAAGACAGCCTTCTTATTTGCGCTTCTCGAATGCAATTCGAGGCATACATCGCGTAGCCCGACCTTCACGAGGCGGTCGTGCACCACAGAGAGCGCCGCCATTTTTTCGGCAAGAAAGAGGACTCGCTTACCTTCCTTGGCTGCAGCCGCAATAATGTTAGTGATCGTTTGGGATTTGCCTGTTCCAGGCGGCCCTTGAACGACCAGATTGCGCCCCGATCGCACCTCCTCGATCACTTTCGCTTGCGACGCATCCGCATCGACCACATGGAATAGCTTTTCGGGCGGCAGGACCTCGTCCAGTTTATCATTTGAGGCAAATAGCGGTTCCTCGCGTTCAAACCCCTCGTAGAGTAGACCACGAGTCAGCGCATGGTTTGCCAGCGCGTCCTCGGGCCACGCTTCAATGGCCAGATCACGATACATCAGCAGCTTGCTGAAGCTGAAGAATCCCAACTGCATGGCGTTGGGGTCGAGTTTCCAGCGATCCCGCGAACTGGTCACGAGTTGAACTTCCGAAAAATAGTCGGAAGGTTTCCAGTCCTCCTCGATTTCAAGTTCGGGAAGTTCGATTCCGAAGTCGTCCCTCAACCGCTGCTGGAGCGGCAGATTCGTGAGAGCGTCTTCGTCCCGCACTCGAAGGTCGAAGGTCGAGGTCCTGGCATTGCGCACGAGTTCGACGGGAAGGAGGACGAGCGGTGCTTCACGGGGTAAGCTCGACGCCTTGTCCTCATACCAGGTCAGAAAGCCCATCGCGAGGTACAGGACATTGACGCCGGATTCCTCCTCCGCAGTTTGAGCTTCCCGCGCTATCTTCAGCAGCTTTTTTTGCAGCGCGTCAGGGCCGAGCCGCGTTTCAAGCCATGAATCGGTGTAGCGACCTTCGTCAGACCCTTGCTGCATAACGTCAGCAAGGACGACCTCGCGGCTGTCTTCTACCTTGTCTTTCCCGAGCGCGAAGAAGCGCATGGTCTTTCCACCGGAAAGCAAGACATAGACATCGTCGGAATGCTCGTTCACTATGTTCAATACGTTACCGCGCGTGTTCGCGCGATTTACATGAACAAGGCGATTGCGAGTACCTGTCTCGACTAGCCTGCGCCGCGTATCATCAAACAGCTTTATTACAGCCGATCGGGTTTCCTGATCCTCGCCTTTCGGCCGCGTGCCGATGCTCGCCAAGCTAATTGCTCCTCTGTGAGTCACTCTGAAACTGGTCTGACGCACGAGGGCTGATCTCGGCCGCGTCGCACATCTTGGGCTCGCCGAAATGGCATTCTGCAGATGTTGCGTTCGCCTTACCCGTCTTGATCCAGCTCCTCTTCTGGTTGCGAATGATTATAGGGAGAAATGGGGCGCGTCATCTCCCTTCCGCGGGCATTTAGACCAAAGGCGATTGTGGATAGCCTCCCAAGGCCTCCATATCCGGGATGCTACGGACGTTTATGCTTGAGCGGTCGAAGACGCTTGAAATTATTGATTGCGAGTGGCGAGGAATTGTCCGCCTTGTTTCAGATCCCTTGAGACTGGACCACGGATGTATTGAACGCAGGCTATGGGCTCTCGCAGGGAGACGTTGCCTTGCTGCGGAGTTCTACCGCGCACGCCGTTAACGCCGCATGGTCTGGCTGCTGACGACGCGAATGCTGGTGCCGACGACGACGATGAATAGCGCCGAGGCGCTGGTCCCGAATACCGGCTGCTTGCCGCAGTCACTGCGCCAGATCGTAGGCTTGGCCCCAAGCGGCTTCGCCCGGCTGCGGTCCTAATGCTTCAAAGAATTCTCGCGACCGCCCACAACACATTGTGGATATCGATAGTTCAGTGACTATCTAGTTCACGTTATGTTCGATATTTGATAAGTCTTGCAAATTTTTCTGCCCGGCCTTTCCGGGTGACCCCATCGGGTTTCGATCACCCGGTAGGGACGAGGGTCGGAAGCCGCCACGGCACTGCGATCGCCCGCGTAGTTTGATCGGAAGGAGATTGTCTTGCTGTCATTTCGCTTCATCCATACGGGAGACATCCATCTCGATAGCCCCTTGAAAGGACTGGCCGGACAGCAAGGCGCGGCAGCCGACCGAATTCGCACAGCCACGCGCACCGCCTTCGAGAACCTCATCAGCCGGGCTATCGAGGACGAGGTCGATTTCGTCGTCATTGCCGGCGGCCTCTACGACGGCGACTGGCGCGACTACCAGACCGGACTCTTCTTCGTAAAACAGATGGGTCGCCTGTCACAGGCCAAGATTCCCGTCTTCCTGCTCCACGGCAATCACGACGCCGAAAGCCAGATCACTCGCAAGCTCACGTTGCCGGCCAATGTCAGCGTTTTTTCGGCACGCAAACCCGAGACCTTCCGGCTGCCGCATCTCAACGTCGCCCTGCATGGCCAGAGCTTCCGGCAGCGTGACATCACAGGCAATCTGGTTCCTGCTTATCCGCCACCGGTCGCCAGTTGCTTCAACATAGGCGTTTTGCATACCTCCTTGGGCGGCATGCCGGGACACGCAAACTATGCGCCGTGCTCCATCGAAGACCTGATCAACAAGGGCTACGACTATTGGGCGCTCGCGCATGTGCACCAAGCTGCCGTCCTCCACGAGCAACCGCATGTCATCTTCTGCGGCAATCTGCAAGGCCGCCACATCCGCGAAACTGGCGCGAAAGGCGCTTCGCTGGTTACGGTCGAGGACAGTCAGGTCGTGGAGATTGCGCCACTCCATGTTGATTGCGTGCGCTGGAGCTTTTTGCAGGTTCCGGTTGAACAGTGCGGCGGGATTGCCGACGCTGTCGACCGCATCAGGCAAGCCATCGAAGAGGCCGTCGAGCGCGACGCGCAAGGGCGTCTGCTCGCGTGCAGAATTGAAGTGACGGGAGCGACGGGATTGCATGGCGAACTGCTTGCGTCGGCGGATCACCTTCTTGCGGAGGCAAGGGCAGCAGCTTTGGGTTTGGGCGACGAAGTCGCCTGGATCGAACGTCTCATCGTTGCGACCGTAAGCCCGGAAGCCTCGGCCTCGCGAAAGGACGCGTTGGGCGATCTGCAGCGCATCATCGAGAGCGCTGGCAGCGACACCGAGCTGCAAGCCCGTATCGCAACGGAGTTGGGCGATCTCATCCGCAAACTGCCGCACGACATCCGGGCGAATGCCGACGACGCCGTGCTCAAAGCGGCCATCGACGGCAACATCGCAAACTTGATCGCCCATGGCGGCGCGTATCTCAGCGCACGTCTCGCAACGGAGAAGGTGTAACCATGCGCATCCGGCAGCTCGATCTCCTTCGATACGGTCATTTCACGGACGCCATCATCCCTCTGGCGGCTGGCAAGCCGGACTTTCAGATGCTGCTTGGCGAGAATGAAGCCGGAAAATCCACGGCGATGAACGGGGTTGAAGACCTGCTCTTCGGCATTCCGGCGAACTCGCCCCGCAACTTCCTGCACGAGTACAACGCCATGCGGCTGGGCGCGCTCCTGGAGAAGGGGGCCGACACGCTCAAACTGCGCCGCCGCAAAGGCAACAAGGACACGCTGCTGGCCGGCGACGACACGCCCATCCCTTCGGGCGAGGGGGCGCTCGCCCCGTTTCTGGCCGGGGCCGATCGCCGCTTTTACACGCGCATGTTCAGCCTCGATCACGATCGCCTGCGCCAAGGCGGCAAAGACATCCTGCAGGCGCAGGACGATGTCGGGCAGATGCTGTTTTCGGCGAGCGCCGGAATCACCGGCCTGCGCGAGACGCTCAAGTCCATGGAGGCGGAAGCCGACGCGCTTTGGGCCTCACGCCGCGCGGCGCACCGGAGGTATTTCCAGGCAGAAGAACGCTTCAAGGCCGCCGAGGCCGCGATGCGCGACGATGTGGTGACGACCACCAAGTGGCAAGCGCTCAAGAGCGCGTTCGAGACGGCTATCGACGCTTACGGCGTCATCGAAGGCGAAATCGAGATCAAGTCAGCGGAGTTGGGCAAGCTCGGCCGAATCCGGCGGGTGCACCGCGACGTGCGCAAGCGCGGCGAGACTCAAAGCGCTATCGATGCGCTGCGCGAGGTCATCCCGTTTGATGCCGAGGCCTCCAAAATTTTGGAGAAGGCTGCCGCGGACGAAGCGGCCGCCACGACGCGCATCGCGGCCTTGAGCGAGCAGATCGCGGCGCTTGAGACGGAATGCGCAGCCCTAACCTTCGACGATGTCTTGCTGGCACGCACCGAAGACATCGCGCAGCTCCGTGATCGCCGCATCCAGGTTCGCGCCGGAAAAGCCGATTTGCCCAAGCGGCGGGCGGAACTGGCCGCGGCGGAGGCCACGCTCGTTCGCCTGGCGGGCGAGCTTGAATGGAGCGGAGACATCGATCAATTGATCGCGCGCATCCCTGCCAAGGCTAAGGTTGCGGTCCTGCGCGGCTTGCTCAACCGCCGTGGGGCGCAATCCGGGGCGGTGGAGAATGCCAAGAGCGCTGTGGCCGAAGCCGAGGACAAGCTCGGCGAGATAGCAGCCGACATCGAAGCGCATGGGGCAGTGATGGATATCTCCAAGCTCGCGGCTATCATCAAGGCCACGCGCGAACTTGGCGACATCGCCGGCCAGGTTGCGAATTCGAAGCGCGAGGAGCAGGAGGCGCGGACCTCAATTGCACGCTTGCTGAAAGCCATGCGGCCCGCCGTCGCCGATGCCGTCGTCCTGGAAGCAATGCCCGTTCCCCCGCTGGCTTCGGTTGAAGCCCATCGCGATGCTTGCCGCAGCCTGGAGCACCGGCAGCGGACCTGCCGCGAGCAGATCCGCAATGCCGAACAGGAGCGTATGCGCCGCCGGAAAGCGCTTGAGCGCATTGTTGCCGACGAACAGGTCGTGACCGCTGACGAGCTTGAACGCTTGCGCTGCCGACGTGACACCGGCTGGTCGATCATCCGGCGCCGCCATGTCGAAGGGGTTCCGGTTGCCGAAGACGAGATCGCGGCCTTCGGCCAGCCCGATGCGCTGGCGCAGGACTTCGAGGCCGCCATGCGCGGCGCGGACTCGGCAGCGGATCAGCGCTTCGAGCACGCTGATGCCGCCGCGCAGCTAGCGGTCATTGGCCGCCAGATCAGCGAGCAGGACGACCTGCTGGAATCCTTGGGCCAGGAAGACCGGGCGCTCGCGCAAGAGAGCACAGCCCTGGAGGCCGGCTGGGCCGCGCTGTGGTCCGCCAGCTCCATGGCTCCGCAAGATCCCGATGTGATGATCGAGTGGTTGCGCGCGCGAGCGGAAATCCTGGACGCGAACGCGCGGCTTTCGGTGGCCGAGCGTCATACAGCCGCATGGCAACAGCGTGCGGGCGAGAGCAAGCGTCTCGTCTTGGCCGAACTGGAAGCGCTGGGCGCATCCACGGCCTCGCTAGCTGCCCAGCCGCTCCACCTCGTTATCGAAACGGCGGCGGCGCAGGAGCGCCGGCACGAACATGCCGCCAAGACGTCGCGCGATCTTGACGACGCGCATCGCAAAGCGATGGGCGCGCTCGCACGCAAGCGCAAGGATCTGGAGAAGGCCGAGGCCGAGTGGGCGGAGTGGACGAGCGCTTGGCAGGCCGCCTTGGACGTGTTGCAGCTCTCCACCGCGGCGACGCCGGAGACCGCCGAAGCGCAGATCAACGCCATCGACGACATGCGCGAGGCGGCGGTCCGCATCAACGATCTTCGCCATGAGCGCATCGAAAAAATCGAGCGCGACGTGAAGGCGTTCGAGGCCGACGTGGCTGCTTTGGCGCAAGCCATCGCTCCGCATCTGGGCGGCACGGATCCCGAAGAAGCCGTGTTGCAGCTTGATCGCCTGTGCGCAGAGGCGGCGCGAGCGCGGGACCTCAAGGGCGCGAAGGATTCCGAGATCGCCGGCTTGCAAGAGAAGATCGATACGTGCCGGGAATCGAACCGTGAAGCGCGCGAAACCATCGCGCATCTCCAGCAGAAGGCTGGCGTCGCTTCGACCGACGACTTGCGGATCGCGATTCAGCGCTCCGATGAGAAGCGTAAACTCAGCGCCGAGCTGGATCGGCTCACGGACGCGCTGACCCAGGATGGCGACGGTCTTTCCGTCGCGGAACTGGCCGCCGAGTGCGCGGGCACAGATCCCGATGCCATCGCCGCCAAATACCAGACGCTCACCGACGAGGTGCAGGAATTGCGCAACCGCCTGATGGAAGCGCGCGAAGCCCGCAATACCGCCCGCCAAGCCTTCGACGGGATCGGCGGTGAAGACCGTGCGGCGAGGGACGCCGCCGATCGCCAGGCGGCGCTCGCCGAGATGACCGAGATCGCCGAGCAGTATGTCCGGCTGCGATCAGCCATCGTGTTGCTGCAATGGGCGATCGATCGGTACCGCCGGGAGAAGCAAGCGCCGATGCTCAAGCGCGCAGGCGAGCTGTTCGCCATCCTCACCTGCGGGTCATTCCAAGCGCTGCAGCTCGAATTCGACGAGCACGACAACATGCAGCTCGCCGGCCAGCGACACGACGGCCGGCGGGTTCCGGTCGCGGGCATGAGCACCGGCACCGCGGACCAGCTCTACCTCGCGCTGCGGATCGCCGCGATCGAGGATTATCTCGGCCACGCCGAGCCCATGCCGTTCATCGCGGACGATCTGTTCATCAACTTCGACGACAAGCGCGCGGGCGCAGGCTTCCGCGTCCTGGGCGAACTCGCCAAGAAGACGCAAGTCCTGTTCTTCACGCACCACGAGCACCTGCTGGAGGTCGCGCGAAAGGCCTTGGGCGCGCCGATCAGCGGCGTAACGCTGGCGGTGGCCGCTAGCCCGCCGCAGGCACGTTCGGAGGCCGCCTAACGGCCTCGGATACCCGGTTATTTCCCTTAATTTACGTTATAGCTCCACATAACATATTGATATTGCTTGATAAAGATGGCGTAAAAATTTCGGGTTAAGCTTTCCGGGTACCCCCTGTTTTTTCGATCACCTCTTGAAGGGTGGGCCGAACGAATTGGACGCCCAGTGAAGCCGCTGCTGAGAGGGGGCGAAATGGCACGTCCATTGATGAAGAAGAGCCTGGCCCGCCCGCCGGGCATCGAAAGGAAGATCGACATCGCGCTGACCCAGGATTGGGCCACCCTTTCCCGGCGCGCGCGAGAGACGAATCCGCAGTCCGGCGACTTCCTGCCGTCGGAATGCCTCGTTCATCTTCTCCGGGACGCCATCCGCCGCGGCGAGGACCGCAGCGCGAGGGTGCTGATGCCGCAGCTCCTCAAGCGGGCCGAGGCCAATCTCGAGCGCACGGTTCCGGACAATCGGATGCGCGACGCCGAGTCGGTGCGGCACGATATCTTGAGCGAACTCGCGATGATGTTCACGCAAGACGGCACGGAAGGCCACGAGGATGAACTGGACTTTTATGAATGCCGATTCCTGCGGGCGTTGCGTTTCCTTCGGATCGACCATGTGCGCAAGGCGCTCTCTGAGCGCAAGGAGCTGACCGATCTGCCCGAAAGCGGCGATGGCCAGGATGAGCCGGCCCTCGATGACGAGATGCTGGCGCGGCTGTCCCGGATGGCCAGCATTGGTCCCTCGCAAGAAGATGCCCTCTATCTGCCCGAGGTCATCGCCGCCCTGGACCGCCTGCCTGCCGACCAAAAGGCATCCGTCGTCCTGCGCCGTATCATCGGCCATGAAGAGAAAGAGGCCGCCAGGATTCTAGACGTGGAAGGCCGCACCGTGCGCAACCGGCTGAGCCGCGCCGACAAGCAGCTCAAGACTTTGAAGGAGGACCTATGATCACCGCCGCCACCCAAACGTCCCTGCGAGACGCCATGTACGCCATGTCGCTGGCGAAGGCTGTTCCGGACGCCGACCTGCTCGACGATTTCGCGCGCCGCTATCCGCAGTATGCCGACGCGCTCACCGAATTCGCCATCGAGCTTGCCATTGACTCGCTGATGCACCGGAGCGACGAGGAAGATGTCCCCGCCGATGCCGAGGCGATCAGCGCCGTGGTGTCGCGTGTCATGAGCCAGTTCGAAAACCAGCTCTATGAACGCCGGCAGGCGCGTGCGGCGACCCCGCCCGCGCGCGCCGCGACGGCTTCCGTGGAAAATCCTTTCGCAGCGCTCGACCGGCAGGGATTTCGCGCGCTCGCATCCCAGCTCGACGTGAACAGCGCCTTCCTGTCGAAGCTGCGGGATCGGACGATAGAGCCTATGTCGATTCCAAGAGCCTATTGCCGGCACCTCGCGCAGGAGATGGATGAAGACGCAGACGCCATGGCGGCGCATCTCTATGCGCCACAAGAGTCCGTCTCCGCCGGCCGCCAGCTTTACAAAGCGGAAGGAAAGCCTGCCGCTACGGCCAGGCAAAGTTTCGAGGAAGCGGTGAAGACATCCGGATTAAGCGAAGATCAGCAACGCAAGCTGCTGTCGTTTCGGGACTAGATAATGGATTCGTTCGAACCCATCCGGAAGGCTGCGGAAGACCTCCACCGCGAGGTCGCGGGGGATGGGACGCTCAAGAAGCCCATGGAACTCGTCGACGCCGCCATCAAGCATCTTGAGCTTGGTTTAACGTGGCTTCCGACGGGCGATCCGGCGCTTAAGGGCGCTCGCGCCGTCTTCGACGATCAGAGCGGCACGATATTCGCCGAAGATGTCGGGAACGACTCTCAGCGCGCGCTCGTCATCGCGCACGAGATCGGGCACGAATGCATCCATGCGGGCTCCGCCGCCTGCAGCGCCGAAGACGTGGACCCGTCGCGGTCGATGGAAGCGGCGCCGGTGGGCTTGCAGCGGGTCGAAGACTACGGCGCGCGCGAGCGCCGCGAGCTGCAAGCCAACGTGTTCGCGCGGGCGTTTCTTTTCCCCAAATCGCTCGCGCGGCGGATGTTCGTCGACCAAGCCCTCACGGCATCCGATATCGCAAAGCAGCTTGATTTGCCGGTGCCGCTCGTGCGCCAGCAAATCCTCGACGTGGTACTTCTGCCGCCTCCCCCCGCGGATGAAGACTCGGACAGCCCGCTCGCCCGCCCGTCCCGGCCGGATCCCGCGCAAGACCGCGCGGCGGCGCATCGCGGCACGCCGTTTCAGCTCCAAGCCGGTCCGGGAACGGGCAAGACGAAGACGCTCGTCAAGCGCATTCTTTCCCTGCTTGAGGAGGGCGTCGATCCTGCGTCCATCCTCGTCCTGACCTTCTCGAACCGCGCTGCCGGCGAATTGGCCGAACGGGTCAGTGCGGCTGCGCCGGACAAGGCTTCGAAGATTTGGATCGGGACATTCCACGCGTTCGGGCTCGATCTCGTTCGCCGCTACTATGAGGAGTTCGAGCTTCCGCCGGACCCTGCGCTGTTCGATCGCAGCGACGCGATTGCGGTGCTGGAAGAAATCCTGCCGACCCTGCCGCTGGTTCATTACCGCAATCTTTGGGATCCGGCTTTGATTCTCAAGGAAATATTGAGCGGTATCTCCCGCGCTAAGGATGAACTCTACGACGATAAGGGCTATCTCGCGCTCGCCAAGACGATGGAAGAAGAGGCGGGCGACGACGAGGAAAAGCAAATCGCCGCGCGCAAGTGCCTTGAGATTGCCGCCGTCTATGAGCGGTACGAGCGGGCCAAGGCCGATCACAAGGCCGTGGACTTCGGCGACCTGATCATGTGGCCGACGCGGCTTCTCGAAAGCAACAAGGCGATTCAAGCCGCCATTCAATTGCGCCACCGCCATGTCCTCGTCGATGAATACCAGGACGTGAACCGCGCAAGCGTGCGCCTGGTGAAAGCCATTGCGGGAGACGGGAAGCGCCTGTGGGTCGTCGGCGACGCGCGGCAGTCGATCTACCGCTTCCGTGGTGCATCCTCTGCCAACATGGTGGGGTTCAAGGCCGAGTTTCCAACCGCTGGCATCGATCAGCTCCGGATTAGCTACCGCTCGACCCAGCAGGTCATCGATGCGTTCACGATCTTCGCGCAGGACATGGGCGCGTCCAATGGCATGCTGGCGCTCAAGCTCACCCCTGACCGCGGCACGGGCCCGGAAGGGCTCGACCTGCGCAAGTTCGATCGCGACGAGGATGAAGAGGAAGGTATTGCCGCCGCCATCCAGGAATTGCAGGGCAAGGGTGTGCGGCTGCGCGACCAGGCGGTCCTATGCCGCTCCAACCGGCGCCTCAATGAGATCGCCGCCGCCCTCGAAGCGCGCAACATTCCCGTCCTGCATCTGGGAAGCCTGTTCGAACGCGATGAAATCCGCGACCTCTTGGCGCTCATGAGTCTTGCGGTGGATCCGTTCGGCGATGCGCTCATTCGCGTGGGAGCCCTGTCGCGATACGGCGTTCCGCTTCAGGACATTTATCTTGCCCTTGCGGTTCTGCGCGATGAGCGAAAGCGCTCGGTGGAGCGTCTCGCCGAACTCGGCAATTTGCCGGGCCTCTCCAAGGAGGGCACCGACGGATTCCGGCGGCTCGCGGCCGAGCTACAGGGGCTCGTACCG
This sequence comes from Bradyrhizobium sp. WBAH42, assembly GCF_024585265.1. Classification (NCBI taxonomy): domain Bacteria; kingdom Pseudomonadati; phylum Pseudomonadota; class Alphaproteobacteria; order Hyphomicrobiales; family Nitrobacteraceae; genus Bradyrhizobium; species Bradyrhizobium sp. WBAH42. Next base: position 7,785,066 of record NZ_CP036533.1, on the reverse strand, counting down.
CAAAGCCAACCGTGGGATTTCCTAACGGCCTATCTGCTCGATCGCACCGACATCGGCCGCATCATGGCTGGCGCCGCAACCGTCCCGGCGCGGATGCGCAATGTTGCCGTCTGGCAATTCCTGAACTTCTTGCGCGACCACAGCCCAGTCGGGTTCGGCCTTCCAATTCAGCGCGCCCTCGATCGGGTCCGCCAGCTTGTGCTACTCGCAGAAGAGCGCGACCTGCGCCAAGTACCGGCCCCTGCCCTGCACATGGATGCGGTCCGGTTGATGACGGTTCACGGCAGCAAGGGCCTTGAGTTCGAGGCAGTGCATGTACCAGGCCTTGCGACGCGCAGCTTTCCGGCCTCTTACACAGGTCAACGCTGCCCGCCTCCGGTAGGACTCATCGCGGGCGCGGAAGGCAGCGTTTCGGACGACGCCAAACGCTCGCACGCGATGGAGGAAGAGTGTCTCTTCTTCGTGGCAATGTCGCGCGCACGCACGCATTTGCGGCTCTACCAGACGCGCTTTTACGACAATGGCGACAAGCGCTCAGCGTCCAAGCTTCTCACCAAGCCACTGTTGCGCCTGGTAAAGGAAACGGCGTCTCCGCCGACCATCCCCTTGCCGCCCGATGCGCCGAGGCCGCAGCCCATCGAAATCACCTTCGGACCGGATTGGATCCTCTCCGATCGGCGCCTTGAACTCTATCAGAAATGCCCGCGCCGGTTCTTTTACACGCATGTGCTCGGACTTGGCGGCGCCCGCAAGGCAACGGCCTTCGCCCGAACGCATGATTGCCTTTACGAACTGATCCGCTGGATGTCGCGGGCACGTCTTGAAGGCGATCCCGCCGAAACCGACGCAGAGGCGGCCTTCGAGTCCATCTGGCAAGACCGGGGTCCGAAAGACCACGCCTTCGCCGCCGACTACCGGCAGCTCGCCTCGCGCCTGGTCGGCGCGTTGGTGCGCTCCGGCGCCGGGCGGCGATTCCAGAAATCGGAGCCGCTTGCGATTGACTTCCCGAATGGCCGCGTCGTTGTCGAACCGAATGAGCGCGCCGAAATGCTCGACGGTAAGGTCGTCTTGCGGCGCGTGCGCACCGGTTACCGGACCAAGGAAGAGTATGACGGGCTTGAGTACACGCTCTACCGGCTGGCCGGTGAGGTGCACTTCAAGGACGGGTTCGTGGTCGAGGCCTTGCACCTGACCGACGGCGTGATGGAGTTCGTGGAGATCAGCGACGAGAAATTCGGCAACCGGCGCGACAAGACGGAAGGAATGCTCTCCGGCATCAACGCAGGGAACTTCCCGACCGAGATCAATCCGGTCATCTGCCCGCGCTGTCCTCACTTCTTCATCTGTCCCGCCGCGCCCAAAGGGCCACTCGACCTATCTTAGAAAAAGTCGCGCTCCGCCTTTCCGGGTATCCCCTGTTTTTTCGATCACCTCTTGAAGGGACGGAGAATGGCAAAGGGGCCGCACTCCTGATCCCAACAAGGAGTGCTGCACATGACTTCAATCGACGTCTTCTACCAGGGCGAAGGAATCCGCGAGATCGCGCATTTCGAAGCCAACCCGGAGCACAGCTTCGCCGCCATCAAGATCGCAATCATCGAGAAGCACGGTCTCGCCAAGGAGACCCTGATCTACCTCGAAGACCGCGACGAGCCGGTCGATGAGAGCTGCCTCGTCGGCGACCATGCCGGCCATTCCGGCATCAAGGCCCACCTGCACCGCTGCCGCCAGGTGGAAGTAGCAGTCACCTTCAACGGCGAGACCGTGCACCACGGCTTCGGACCCGGCACGACCGTGACGCGGGTGAAAACCTGGGCGGCCGAGAAGAAGTTCGGCATGACGCCGCAGGAGGCGGGCGAGCACGTGCTCCAGATCGCCGGCACCAAGGACCGGCCGGATCCGGGCACGCATTTGGGCACGATCGCATCCTGCCCGGCGTGCAAGATCGCTTTCGATCTCGTCCCCAACGAGCGCGTCAACGGCTAGGGAGCGGCGTGATGAGTCTCCCGGATGAGCGGGCGTTCCGCGCCGACGTCGGAAAGGCCACCTTCCGCCTCGCCCAGGCGGAAGGCCGCTGGCGCTTGATCGGCATCGCCTGGCCGCACGTGTTGATCGCCGTCACCGCGGCCGATGGCCGCGCTTATGTTCTCCGCTTCAACTGCGCCGGCTACCCGCAGCAGCCGCCGACCGGCGGGCCGTGGGATCCCGACAAGAACACGGTCCTGCCCGCCGCTCGCTGGCCGCGCAGCAAGGGCGGGCGGCTCGGCACCGTGTTCCGCCTCGACTGGAAAGGCGGCACCGCGCTGTACCTGCCCTGCGACCGCGAGAGTATCGCCGGCCACGACAACTGGCGGAACGAACTGCCCTCGAAAATCTGGCGGCCGGCCGCCGGCATCAACCAATACCTGGAGCTTGTACATGAACTTCTCAATTGCGCAGACTATTGCACGCCTTTGGGCACCGCGGCATGAGATCTCCTGCTCATGGTTCTTGTGGCGTCGCCTGTGCGCGAAGCTGCGTGAGCGCGGCCGGAACTCGACCCGCGAAAGCGGCGCGTTCCTGCTCGGCTACCGGGCGGACGGCCGGGCCCGTATCAACGATTTCATCCTGTACGACGATCTCGACCCGCACGCGCTCGACACCGGCATCGTGCATTTCGACGGCCGGCATTTCGGGACGCTCTGGGACATCTGCAAGCAGCGCGGCATGAGCGTCGTTGCCGACGTGCACGTGCATCCTGGCGGCGCGGGGCAGAGCAGCTCCGATCGCGATCACCCGATGATCTCGCGCGCGGGGCACATCGCATTCATCCTGCCTGACTTCGCCCGGCCGCCCGTACGGACGGAGTCGGTCGGCATCTACAGCTACCTCGGCGGCAAGCGCTGGCAGACCGTGCCGGATGCGGCCCGCCGCATCTTCTTCCACATCGGATTGTGAGGCCGCCATGACTGCATTCACCGCCGCCGATAAGCTGCACCGCCTGGTCAAACACGCGCTCGACAGCGGCACCGCGGCGAGCATCGCCGAGGCCGAAGCGCTCTTCGCCGGATACCGCCTTGCACTGCGCATCGGCGAGAACGCTGCCCGTGACCGTCATCATCAAGTCACGCTCCTGACCGCCGTCGCGCTCGCGCGGCGCGTCTTTCTGGGCGGCGTAAGCGTGTGGCCTCTGCCGGACACTCCGTTGATCGCCCCGCTTCCGTTAGGTGCCACGCTGGCCGAAGCGGTCGCGGCCCTTGGAGGCAGCATCGCCGAACCGGCGGTCGGCACGCCGGTGATCGAAATCGGCGGCACGCCGTCCGCGCGGTGCGCGCCCTTCCATGTCCGTGCCGTATTCGCCGGTTGGCGCGGCGGGATCGTTCCGGCGCCGGCCGAGGCGGCGCCCGCGCCTGCGCCCATCATGGCGCTCGCGCCGATGCTCGCCGCCGCGCTCGCCGTAAACGAAGCCTTTCTTCATGTGTCCGGCCATGTCGGCATCGCCGGGCGACGCATGGTAGGCTTGTCACTATGGGATCCATCGCCCGCGAGTGACTGGCTTGCAGACGCCGGAAACGAGCCGGCCCTGTCACTTCTGCCTGCACGGTTGTGGCTCATCGGCCTTGGGCATTTGGGCCAGGCCTATCTTTGGGCGCTCGGGCTGCTGCCCTTCGCCCGGCCGCAAGACTTGAGCCTGATCCTGCAGGACATCGACATCATCACGCCTTCGACCGAAAGTACGTCGATCTTGAGCGACGCCGCGCTGATCAACGTCAAGAAGACCCGCGCCATGGCCGCCTGGGCCGAGCGACGGGGATTTACGACGGCTATTCATGAACGGCTGTTCGACGCGTCGTTCCGGCGCCAGGATGATGAGCCCGCCGTCGCCTTGTGCGGGCTCGACAACGGCGCCGGCCGCCAGGCGCTCGATCAGGTTGGATTCGATTTCGTTGTGGAAGCTGGACTGGGCCGGGGACATCGCGACTTTCGTGCGATCCGGCTGCACACCTTGCCGGCCTCCCGCCCGGCGTCGCAGATCTGGCGCGGTGCGCAGGCCGACGATCAGGTCGAAGACCGGCCTGCATACAAGGGCATGCTCGCGAGCGGTGCACTCGATCGCTGCGGCGTCACCCTGCTCGCCGGGAAGGCCATCGGCGCGCCGTTCGTCGGCGCCGCCGCGGCGACGCTAGCCTTGAGCGAAGTGCTACGCCTGTTGCATGGCGGCGTCATCCACGAGCTCATCGATGTCGATCTCAAGGTGCCGGAATATCGCGAGGCGGTTCTGACGCGGAAGAATTTCAATACGCTCAATCCGGGCTTTGTGCCAGTTTAGTCATTTCCTAGATGATGGACTATTTCAACAAACGGTTCGAAACACCGAAGTCCTTGGGGGCTTTGGGCATATGGGAGAATATTCCAAGAAACTGGGACAGCCGCCAACGCTCAGCGGGTGCGTACTTACTGGCGAAACCAATGACGCCATGAGAAGCTCATCAGCCAAGAACTAGCAGGCTCTCGATCTTCTCCGGCCAAACACTGGATCTTGCCAAGACGCCCTCAGTGATCTTTCAAGTTGCAAGCAATCGAGCACGAAAATGTTTATTTCCGAGCACCTATCAAAATTTAAATCATGCTTTCCAGCGCCCCCGACCTTAGCTTTGCCAGAAGAAAATGAGGGACGAAGCCCCGAGCGCTGGTTCAAAGACATCGATCCGCGTCAACTGACTATGAGAGTTGGACCACTGCGTCCAACAACAAACCGGCCCGAACTTCTAGCCATGGCAACAGATCGTAGCGTTGGAACGCTTGAACTGTGCATTAGCGTACTTGCCTGGGGAGGTATGCATGGCAAAAATCGCGATCTTCTGTTCGAGCGGCCTTTAGAGCCATGGATCAGCATTGCTAATCGGATTCGTGACGACGAACTTAGTCGGTCTGAGTCATATGACGCGTTCGCCGCACTGAGATCTAGTGGCAACTCTGCAATTGTCGGGATGGGACCTGCGTACTTTACCAAACTAATTTACTTCTTAGCGCCCGCCGCCTCCTCCCGTGTCGCCAAAGGCTACATTATGGACCAGTGGCTTGGCTGCGCAATCAACCTTCTTACTGGCCGCCAGGTCGTCAAGCTCGACCAACATCTCACGTGGAAGCTCAAGAAAAACAAACCGGTGCTGCGCGCCGATTCATTCGTCAGCAACCTGAATACCGGCCAGGATTACGAGGCATTTTGTCAACTCGTTGAAGCACTGAGCGCCGAGCTGGGGACAGCTTGGACACCAGAATTGACTGAGCGCGCTCTAATTGCAGAAGGAGGACGGACACCCCATCCATGGCGGTCGCACGTCGTGGAACAGAGGCTCGCGACGATGTCAATTTGGTAATAGCTAGTGCGCATAAACGTCGCCCACCGGTATAACTGATAAGCAAACTCTCATTTCCTTATCAGCCGCACAGATTATTTGCACGCAAGCGCTGCTGCGTCAGATGAGGCAGACCGTGGGCTGGAGCTTATCTCCAGCACACGGCCCACTTAGCTGCGCTTCTTATAGGCGCCCAAATCTACAAGTCCCGCAACTGCGGCTCGAGATAATCGAATAATTCTTCAGCGACTCGCATCCGGATGAATTTGTGTCTAGCACGGAAAGCTAGCGCCCGCTTTGTCTCCTCGGATTCGCGCTTAATGTGCGCAGCTAATATGTCAGAGTAGTCACACTCGGGATCTCTGCCGATTCCGATTGGATCGTCATAATCAAACCACTTCAACATCTGTTCTGTCGCGCGTCCTTTCGGAAAGGCAACCGGCCTTCCTCGCCGATTAACGTCCTTGATCATTTCCCTGAAGAACAAAGGTGCCGTGTCGTAAAGCCATGGGGATGCAGCTCCTGTTGCCAGATCACTGACCTGATTCAAGAACGTCGTCTTGACGGTTTCGGGATCGTAAGCCATCGCCATCTCGGCCAGCTCGTTCAACAGGCGCTTTGTCAAGCGGTCCACGGTCATGGATAGGTCTACAATAGCACTAACATGGCCTTCGCGATTCCTTTTCCACATGCCATGATCGTAAAGCGAGTGAAGTTTTTTCCGGGGGAGCTTGTTCACCCGTTCTTGATCCACCAAAACGGCTTCCGCGAATCTAGCCAGGAGCTCTTTTATGTCTTTATGGGTGAGCGACTTTGCCGCCTTGGAGGCGTCGGCTTTGCCGCCCTGTACTAGTTTCAGATAAGTCGGCTTCTTAGAGCTTTTCATTTGCGATTTCCTTCGGCCGAGTAAGTCGGCCACCGCTGCAACGACGATCACAGCGGATTATTTTACAAGATTGCTTTCGCATCGCCCGAACAGTGCAAGCTCGGTGCTGTTGCCATGATTTGTCAGGACCCTCGACGCCCATCTACAACGGCATCGTCAAACTCCATCGACTAATAAGGAAATTCTGATTTCCTTATCAGTCGAGCGACGTGCCCCATTTCTCCAAACACAGCTCTCTGAAGAAAACTATAGAGGGGCAGGCTTGACGGCCTGCCCCAGGGAGAAGGCTCTCGACGCTCGGCTGAACTATCCGACCGTTAGCGCGCGGTCGGTCGTTTCAACAATGTAGTCACCTCGGTACTTTCCGATCCATAAGCCGTGTTCTTCTATTTGGTCCGCGAAATTTCGAAGGGTGTGCACAACATCGGAAGCACTCATTTCCGCGCCCGCCAGTATGATCAATTCGTCTCTAAGCGCACCATGCGGGATTGGCGGAACGAACTTTCCTCGACTTCGTCTCATCTCGCGGTACCCACGCGTCTCTTTCTTTTTTTCCTTTTGATCGGGTTCGTAGAGGGTCAGCTTGTAGTCGCAAAGTCGACTTCCGGAGCGCGTGCCCGGATACTCTACGACAAGAGCGGACGTGACGCCGAATATTTCCTTTCGCTCTTGCACGCATTGATCAAGCTCGATTTCTACCTTTTTGTCTTTCATAGTTCTCTCCTCGATTTCTTGCCTGCCCAGATACAGGCAGGTCACAGCTCGGTGCTCTGCCCGTGACAACGGTCACGGTCCCATCCTTTACAAGTTCATTTTCCGTCTTTGGCGCAGACAATCTCGCGGCTATTTCTGAAGTGGTTGAACTGCAATTTGCAGTCGCCATAAGCGACTACGTTGCCGCCAGCAGTCTGTGCACGCCGTGCGGCGCACTTTGCACATAATCTTAGGCAGGCGGAGCGCACTGCAGCTACGGACTGATAAGGAAATCTTGACACTCTATCAGTCACAGACACGCTAGATTTTCTCTTGCACGCAGAGCCTGATTGTCTAGAATCTTGCTGTAACTGGTTTAAGTACGATGGCCGGCAAGCAAGCTAAGACACTTTCGACTGATCATATCGACGATCTCTTGTTTTTCGCCGCGCGCTCTCGCCACCCACTTCGCAACCGCCTCATCGTCTTGCTTTCGGTCAAGGCAGGTCTTCGCGCAGCCGAGATCGCCAAATTGACGTGGGCGATGCTGCTCGATCCAAGCGGCGAAGTCGGCAGCACTCTTGAAGTTCGCGACGAGATCGCCAAGAAGCGCAGCGGCCGCTCGATTCCAATTCATCCTGAGCTTCGGCAAACTCTGATCGAGGCGCGGCAGCTGTCTCGAGGGCAAGGCCCCCTCATTCGATCTGAGCGCGGCGGCGCAATGACACCGATGAGCATCGTTGTCTGGTTTAGCCGCGCTTATGAGGAACTCGGGTTCGAGGGATGTTCGTCGCACTCGGGCCGTCGAACTTTCATTACGCGCGCGGCTCGCTCGGTTCACAAGGCAGGCGGTTCGCTGCGAGATGTTCAACTGCTAGCAGGTCACCGGTCAATCCAGACGACGCAGCGCTATATCGACGGGGATTCGGATGCCCAAAGGAGGCTAGTTTGCCTGATCTAGCTGCCAACGTCTCGAGACGGCGCATAACGAGGGACCCCTCCAGCGCAAGATCAGTCGTTACCAAGCAAAATTCCGATCCGCTGGGCCGAGCTGAAAGCTTGATCCGGACCGTCTGCGCTGTAGCGGGATCCATGTCGTTCCTCGACGAGATCGACGACGAGATTCGTAACGCGGGTCTAAATCGAGCTGTCGCCCTCGCCGACACGCCTCGGATTTTTGATTGGCTCGTTACGACCTTTAGCTTTCAGGGGATCTCGGACCGCGTCGCGCGCGACTACATCAACAAGCATGGCGCAGCATCGTGGTCGGCAATAGAAGCGAGCGAGAGGAATGCGCCTTCTTGTCCAAAACTGCGCAGCTACTGGCATTTCGAGGGCTGCCGATACGACAAGACCAGCTTCACCTGCGCGGAGCCCGATCACATAGATGCTTGCCCCCTGCCCAGTCCGCAGCTCCGCAACGGCCGACTGAACCAAACCGCATACTCGCTCTTCTTGTTCGTCCGCGACCTCGCTGACGGGGACTTGGTGCGCTGGATCGACGGCCAGCTGGACAGCGCGAAAGGTGAGACCACGTCCGAACTGGAAGCCGCACGGCAGGAAGCCTTGGTTGGTCCCCTTCGAAACATCTACGGTGTGTCGGACAAGATTTTGATGATGACGCTATCGACGCTCCTGATCGGTGCGCGCAAGCAACGGCCCATTTGGTTCGAAACCGGCAAAGCCATGATAAGCGTGGATACCTTAGTCCATAATTGGCTCATTAGGACCGGCATCCTGCACGACTGCGGCATCCCTCACGCCTATGGTGCTGCGTGCTATGGCCCGAGCGGCTGCGCTGAAATCATAAGGACCGTCGCTGACCGCATCGATGCACGCGCATGGAATCCTGAATTTCCGAAGCGATTTGCACGTTGGGTGCAGAACGCAATCTGGCGGTTTTGCGCAGGCGACGGCCTGAACCTGTGCAACGGCAACAGAATTGACGACCGGCGAGCCTGCCAGATCGGCTATTGCCACCTGTACCAAAGATGCAGCCGAACACCACTAAAATCACAAAAAAATACCATTTAATCAGTCACTTAGATCGGCATTGCGGCACATATTTTCTTGAGGTCGCAGCACGATTCATCTATACTCGCTTTACAAGGTCTAAAAACGACTTTGCAATTTATAGTGGAGACTAGTTCTGTGATTAAGTTGCCTCGGCGAGCACCTGGCTCGCCACCGTGGCCAAGCCACGACATCGCTAGAACCGCAGACCACGGGGCCCTATTGGGCCCCGTCTGCTTTTGAGGAGGAGAAACATGGGAAAGCAGCCAGAGAAAAAGACCGCCAGCGGACCAGATAAGCTCTTTGTCTTCGGCCTTGACGCGGACGGCAAACCACGGGGCGCCCGGTTTGCGGAGTTCAGCGAGAAAGTCGTTAGCGCCGCGGCACAAATGAAGTTGGCATCCGTGCACCCGGCCTCGCCAGCGGTCACCGAGATCGGAATGAAGCTGCCCGTGGGGAGGCTGTACGCAAGCGGCAAGGCATTCGTGCCGCCTATCCGGCGAGATCTCCTGGGCAAGCTCAAGGCGGCGCTCGAGGCGCCGGGAGACCAAAGCCACATTCACCAACCTGCGCCATCGCAAAGCGCCGAAAAGGCGAAGGCTGCGGGCGAGGCTGTTGCTGCTGGACTGCCGCGAACTTGGGAGAGCATCGAGGCGGGCCACTTGGTGCTCGTTGAAGACGATGATCCTGGCTATGGCTGGTGGCCTTGCTTGGTAACCGAGCGGAACAAAGACGTCTTGACACTTCGACTTCGCGACTATCCGGATAAAGGCACATACGTCCGTCACATTGCCCAAGTCGGCCTCTTGAATCCCGGTCCTACGTAAACGCCGCAGGTCAAAGCTCGGGCTACGGCCCGGGCTTTTGCACCCCGAACATGCCGGGCGCTGATCAACAGCGACCCAGGCAGAACCACCAATACAGAGATGGAGAAACAGCCATGTCCATGCAGACGGACACGGATCGCATTCGCGCGCTCAACGACGAACTTCGGCAGCACCTTCTCGGCGGCGGAGCCGTGATCACCACGGGGATCGCGGAACTAGGTGCTGAGGCGGTCAAACGTTTGGTCAGAACCATTGCGGTGTTCGACGACTTTTGCCACGCCAACGATCCCCACCAAGAGCACGACTATGGGGTCTTTGAATTCGAAGGCACCCGGGTCGCGTTCAAAATCGATTACTACGATAAATCACTTACCTTCCATTCGCCCAACCCGGCAGATCCCTCCGTCACCGAACGGATAATCACGATCATGAGGGCGGACGAATACTAGCGTCCTCGGTGTCGACCCAAATTATCTTCACTGCTCGCTCAAGAGCTTGACGAGCGGCACCGACAAAGCCTCAGCAATTCGAGCCATCGCCGAGAGGCTGGGGTTACGCCGCCCTCGCTCGATCCCGCCGATGTAGGTCAAGTCCAGATCAGCTTCGAACGCCAATTTCTCTTGGGTCATTCGACGCTGCTGGCGAATACGCCGGACATTCTTGCCAACGATGACGCGCCAATCCTGCATTGCCGGATGGAGCACCATCGGGCATATAGTCTCTAGGGACTATATTCCCTATTTGCGAGAATCGGGGTCAAAGCGAGAGCGACTTCCAAAAACCGTCTCTAGAAAAAGGAAAAGCCAAAGTGACTAAAGAACGCTCTGCACCACCGCCCCTGCCGGATCTCGGGGCCGCGACCCCGCCTACACCGAACGAGTGGTACTACGTCGTGAACGGCGGTCGGCGAGGCCCTATGACTGCTGACACCATCAAGGATCTCTTGAATAGAAAGCAGATCGAGAGCGACACCTCGGTCTGGCGAAAGGGAATGCCGGAATGGAAGCCTCTCCGAGAGAGCGACCTTCGTGATCTGGTGGCAGCCGAGCCTCCTCCAATTTCCTCCAAACACATTGGCAATGGCTACGTCTGGACACTCGCCCTCTTGCCTCTCGTTATAGGGGTGATCGAGGCTGTAGTGAGCGCCAGCAATCAGGACGCTGCCGTTCGCTCGTTGGCACTTGGATTTCCGTATCATCCGAGCAGAGGACTGCCGTACCAAGCGCCCCTTGCGGTCAACGCTCTGTTGGGCTGGCTCGATGATCGCAGACTACAGCAAGCGGGCTATGGCTCGCGGATAACCCGAGTAACAGCCGTGCTGCTCGCGCCGGCCTACCTGTTTCTGAGAGCGAAGCGCCTGAAGCAGCGCCCCTACTACGCGGTCCGTGGATCACCAGCATGATTGCGGGATTCCTCATCTACGCGTCCGTTGAAGGGTGACGTGGGCGCTCACCTGGTCCCGCATCTGCCAAATCCGTAACTCACACCAGAGATCACAAATGATGAAATGGATTGTATTGCTCTCAATGTTTGCGTGTTCATCGGCGTTCGCACAGACTCCGGCGCCCGACCCCCTAGCGGTGATCCGTGCGCAAATAATGCAGCACTGGTTTCCCGCCCCGCAGGTCGACCTTAACTATGCTGTCAGTTTCGACTTGGATCGAGACGGTAGGATTGTCGGTCAACCGGTGGTCGCCGCAACAAGCTACGATCAAGGACGCACCGCTGAAAGCCTGAAGTATGCCGTCCTGGGCGCACAGCCGTTCCTTTTGCTTCGGCCGGAGGATTACGAAAGCTGGAAGCACGTTACGACCACCTTCACTCGGGCGGACAAAAACTCGACGGACATTTATGCCTTTACAAAAAGGGAAATTTTGGGAGTTGCGACCGGTATGCCTGAAGCTGTGGCAAAGGCGGCGATGGCTGAAAAAGGATGCAGCGTTTCGTCACCCAAGCCGACGATCCTAGAGTGTACAATCAAGGGCAATCAGCTTGTCGCCCGATTGACAGAGAACATGTCGCCCAACGTGGTGGCGGCCGTATCTTACATCTTTCCATCTGGCGCACCGGCACAAGAACTCGTCGGGATAATCTCTGCCCAATTTCATACCCGGCCATTTAACCGGATTTGGCACCTCAGCAACTCTTCAACGATGGAGCTTAATCAGTATTCTAGCGAACCGCGATCCGCAAACTCCCCTGTTCCGTCATGGGTGCTCACTATCAACGAGCCTCGCTTTTTGGACCAAGATCAAAATGCCCGCCTGGACAAGCAACGGGCTGCAGTACCGCCTCCAAAGTTCTAACTCAAAGTTTTACGCACCGATGAGGGAATGAAAGATACCTCGTCGCTGCAACCACCTCTGCCGGGAGTTATGATGGGCCAAAAAGGAGAACCGCCGGAGGCAGACCAGGTCTACGTCCTCGGTTTGGATGAGAATGGAAATCCTCGTGGTGCTCGGTTCACCGTCCTAAGGGACAGCATCGTCTCCGCGGCCATTGACATGAACTGCCGGGTTCTAATCCGGCAGCCCCCCGAGGTGTGCGCGCTGGCCAGAAAACTGCCGCTGGGGTACGTGCTCGGCACCGGGAAGATAGTGAAGTTGTTGATCCCGAGACTTGGATACGATCTCTACAGACTGATTTTGAAAGCTTCGCGTATTGCTGTCCTCCAGGAAAAAACCAGCATCGTCGCTGCTATTTCGACAACCTCGCACTGAGTCTTTTTTTGACCGGCAATTCGCAAAAAACATGATTTGGGAGCGCACCAACAGCTACGAACGATTGCTAATGTTGAGACGGATATTAGCAATGAGCCAAATGAGCAACGGCGGTGGATCTGATAGCTCGCTGCTCGGCGAGACCAAACGATCACGGCAGAGTAAGCGCGAGTGGAAGACGCTGTGCGCCGAGGGGGCCTTGGCAATCCACGCAGAGTGCCCGTAGCTGCGAGCGCTACGGACGCTCGCCCGCTCCAGGTAGACACCGGAGCGGGCTCATGTTGTAGTCCGTGACCTCAATGCGTATCGCTGATGCGACCGCAGACATAAACATTGGGCACCATTCGCTTTCGAGGCCGCCCGCGAGATCCGCTTAAGGACTTTTATTCCGATCTGGGAATTCACGAACGAGCTTACCATCGACCAGCCCGCCACCCTTCCCCTCTGTATCGATCGCTCGTGCTTCACGAGCTGTCAGGCCTTTCTCCACCACAAGCGGATTGTTGTCGTAAGATCCCCACTGTTTGTGAAATGGCGCAACACCAAGGCGGCGGCAATCGGCGATAACGTCGCGAACCCAGTGCGGCCTCATTGAACGGGCCCCCGGACCGCTTTCTCCCCCAGCTATCAGCCAATCCGGCAAGAGCCCATTGGTCGGCAGCCGCACGGGCCCAAGAGCAGGTTCGTAAGAAATAAAGCGAATAGCCGCGGGTACTTTCTTTAGACGCTTCCACCGAAAATCAAACCGCGCCTGATCTTCGGCCGTTGTTCCGAGCCACACGTTGGGATACCCATCACGCCAATTGGAAGGCAGCATTTTTTCTATGTTTTCCGGCCTCTTCGTAAGCACCAGCCAATCTAATGCGTCGCACTTGCGGATTAAAGCGAACAAGTCTTTGCGCCACGAAGCATCAACCTGATTGTCGAAGACGTCAGCGAGCGAAGCGCAAAATACCCGCGGTCTATGGCCATTTGCCCTTTTAGCGGTGCCGGCTTGCGCGTTCCACTGGATAGGCTTTTTCCAATTTTGTTCTGACGTTCGTTTGCGCTCGCCGTGTGCGCCCCATTGCACCCTCTTGTAGCGGTGATCCATCATGGCTTCGGCATAGCAATTGTCACAGCCCGGCGACACTTTTTGGCACCCGATCCACGGATTGAACGTATGGTCGCACCATTCTATTTTAGAGTTTTCACCCATCACGAATCTCCAAAGGTTCAGAGCATCGCTCTGCCCGAAACAACGGTTTCGGTGGAATCCTTTACAAGTTCGGTCCAGCGGTTTGAGAGTTCCTTGTCAAACTCTGTGATGTGCCGAAGCACCACCCGCAGGTCTTCTCTGAGGTTCGCCAGCTTTCGGGCGAGGCCAGCGCATTCCCATAGCCTTGCCGTCAACTCGGCTAACCCTTCTGCCGAGCTCGTCCGCAAAATGAATGGCAAGTCGTCCTTTATCTTTCGCGCCTCAAACCTCAAACTCTCACCCTCTGCAATTACATCGAACAATTCCTCGATCTCATCGGGCAGCAGCGGACTTCTCTCGCAAGCTGCAATAGCTTGAGTAAGCTCCTGAATCAGGTGCGGAGTGCATTTGTTGGCATTTTCTTATCGCTCGGGCTCGGTATGCCTGTTCAGTCCGGCGAGGATACCGTCTCATGATCATTTCTCCGTTGGTTTGCCGCAGCATCGAGGCTGCATTCACAACGAGCATTTACAAGATCGCGAATGCCGTCCAGCGGTGGCGGGTTTCGAGCCCCGACACCTCACATCTGTGGGTGCGCGACGCCGGTGCGACTAGGTTGGCTGAACGCACGAGCCTGCTGTGGAGGATACCAGGGAAAAGACTTGGGCACCCGCGGCTGCCTAGAGAGCGCTTCTGGACCGTCATCCGCACGCTGGCCACCGAGGACATTGCCGGTGCGGAAGTTCGAACTTCCGCACCGGCAATGACAAACCCTCGGCCGAACTTAGCCAGCCCCTAGGCCAGATACTTGTCGACAAAGTCCATGGTGTTCCCTGCCTCATCAACCACGTCGATGCGCTTCTCTGACCTATCGAACTGACAGAATCCATCATCTTTCCCGCGGTACTGAAGTAATCCTAGCGCATGCAGCCCGAAGAGACGAAGAACGTAATCGGTCACCTGATTGATCGGCTCATGGTTCGTCTGCAGGAGGTCAGAAAACCCATCGACAAGCGTCGACATGGCTACTGGCGCTTCGATACGCTCTACTTCGTCCGGAATTCCGTGATCCTTCACGCCGAAACTGTTTCCCAGCTGACTCGATGGTCGCCACTTTCGAACCTTGCGCCCACCGTACTTTTCGCCTCTGGCGATGCCGCGGGCTGCTAGGCACCTCGTTATGAGGTGCATCCTTTGAGGTCTCGGCAAATTCGCGAACTCGGGATCGTGCATTAGTAGGCTGGCATCAAGAGTTCGGGCGATTTCAGCGATTATAGCGTCAAGCCTAACGTCCATTGAATTTCTCCTTGTTGGCCGCAATGCGCGGCTGGACAAGGTTGCTTTACAAGTTCGCCTGATACTTCTGCCGCTGCTCTCCAATCGCCTCCGCAGAAGAGTCACCGTACCGACACCGGCGCTCAACACCTAAGAAGTTTCACAAAACTCAGATGCCGCAGGAACGATCACGGAGCCTGTGCTGACGGTTGCTATTTGCTCGAATAGATCAATGATCCTCGGTTTGCTGCTCACAAGCACATGACAGTTTACATTATACACTGCAGCTCAACGAAGCCCCGGCCTTCGCTTCTCAGAAAAGTTCAATAGGCGAGACCATCGATTTCAGTGGCGGACAAATCCGTCACTCCCACCTCGTCCGCGACTGGGTATTGCTCGCAACCACGCTCTGGTAGTAGGGCTGGTCGGTGTCCACGACCTGAATTTGCTCAGGTCGTAGACCAGTCCGTCAGACCCTGTATGCCGGCTTAGCAGGGGCGCTCTTTCAGCGCACTTTCAGTGCGGGAAAGGCTGAATCGTTGCCGTGGCGGATCATCCGACCGAGGAAGCCTTGTTTATGCAGAAGGATCGCGAGTTCTGCCTGATGGTGCAATGACAACTCGTCGTTTTCCGTATCAGCGTTACCGCGGTCATCCGTAGATGGCCTTCGATTCTTGAAGCGTGCCTTGATGGTATAGGTAGCGGTTGACACCAAATCTTCGCGAAGTGTCTTCTGAGACTTTACGACCACCGGTCTTTTCACGTCGTCACTCTTTGGGTAGTGACGGCGGAAAGTGCTTTCGATTGGAGCTATCCCTCCTCCGCTGAAAAGAAAGTAGAGATGAGGGCACCATCTGGGAGGCCGGTCATCGTCAAAGTGCTTTAGATCGTAATCGATCCCGCCCAGGACTATAGGCTCGCTTATTGGGCCTCGGGCAATTTGTTTACGTACGCGATCTTTGAGCATGTCATAGTTAAAGCCGCCGAGATGCCCGACGTCGAACAGATCTGGCGGTACAACGCTTACCGTAAACCAGAACTCTGGGTCACGGGCCATGTATTCGGCCAGCGTTGAGCCCCACCAGCGACGAAAGGCGCGAAGGCAAACTGGACAGCCTGCTGAACGGCACTTGGTTAAGCCACATCCGTTGAGACGCTCGGCGAGCGTGCGGCCAGGCTCTCCGAATTCGAGAAGAGCCCTCGCCAATCTACGACGCCGGTCGTGAGTTTCATTCAGCGACTCGAACTTTCTTAGATGTTTTGCGGGATCGTAGTCTTCGTTGATATCAGCGGAATAGAAGTTGAATTTCATGATGATCTCGGAATTGATGGCTGAGAGTGAAGATCGCCGGATTTGATCCGTGCGACCTAGTCAACGCGATGGCGCGCTGCCGAGCTTCGCTTAAAGCGAAGCTCGGCATGACACTTCAGTCCACCCAGTCCTCTTCGTCCTCCTCCTGCACGCTCGAGCCGCTCAAGGCGGTGATGTCTTGAAACTCGATGGTCGGTCGCTCTCCGGCTGGGACACGAACGAAACCAATGATTTTGATCGCGGTGCTGTCGGCGAGATCATCTAATTTCGCTCTGAGTTTTGGCGGCAGGGCAATCTGAACCTGCCTGTCAAACACGCGTTTTCTCTCTTTCCGGTGCCTTACGTCAGAATGATCCGCTTCGCCCTGCTCTGCAGTATTGGATCCGGGGGCGATAGGCGGTGATTTCCTGCGTGGGTCGTTGAGAGCCGCCAGCTGAGCAAGTTTCTGGATGCCGCCATGCTTCTGTAGGGCTTCAGGGATATTGTCGACCGAAACTCCCATTCGCTCGACTAGGTACCGAAGAGCGCGGGCCGCTTTTGAGGCCTTCTTGCGAGCCTCCTCCGACTTTGCGTCCGTGATGAAGATCATTGCGGCATAAACGACGTCCGATTTTTGTCCAACGCTCTTCAGAAACTGATCCTTGCGCTCGCGGTCAGCCTCGATGGCCAGCGCAATCTTCATTGCGTCCGCAAACATCTGGTACAGAGCTAGCCGGTAGCGCTGATCAACCCGCCGGTATTCCTCCTTGATATGGTCAAGGCGGTCTAGCAGTTCATCGTATGAGTGCGGTGTAGCGACCAGTTCTTGGGACATAGGCTCACGTCTCCTTACTTTGTGTAAGCAAAACGCCAGCCGGCACTTCGTCATTCGCGCAGCTTAGATGCTACTCGATTGATTGAATCCCAGATCGGAATCGCTTTTTGACGCGCCTCGCGCATGACTGCGCTGCCACGAATTCAGCAATAGGCGCATCAAAGGTCTAACATGGAGCCCGGTATTGGACCGGCACACCCTGCTTCGTCCGCTTTCCGACCATTGAGCAATTTCGATGCTAGGACGAGCCCGGCATCGGCTTTTTGTTTCTACAGGCCCTTCAATATGCTGTCAATCGCATTTTTATGTGTTATGGTCGGACATGAGAGCCCCCTTAACGCCTCGGCTTCTGACCGCACAGGAGTGTGCAATCCTGCTGCTGCGTCTGATTGAGCTTCGAAATCAGGAAGGTACGCCGACTAGCCGCGTACGTCTCTCTGATCTCACGTTGCGCCGATTATGGGGGCGGCATCGCCTGGATAGAGAATTCCTGGAGGAAGTTCAGGAGTGGTTGTTTCGAGGTGGATGGACAATTTTCTTTGCGGGCTCGACATATGCCGCCATCAAGACCTCAGCAGTGCTCAATTGGTCCCGCCTATCATCGAAGCGATTGTTTGAGGAAGTTGGCACGGACGACTTGAGGTTCATTCAAAATGGCGACTTTGATTTCGCCCAGCATGCGCGCTTGCTTGCAAGCGAAGCTGACATTTACGATAGCGACTGAGCGCGCGCGAGCTTCATAACTGCCGAGCTGATATCTATTGATCCCTGCTCGAACCTACCATATCTTACGAGTACACACGGTTATATCCGGTGTTACGCTAGTTCTCCTCCACTCAGTCTTCGGACGAGTCACGTGAAACAATCGCCGCTGGTACCGGCGACTGGCACGTCAAAATGGAGTCGAAATCTGCTGGTCGCGCACACAACGCGCGTCTTATGGACGAACGTTCGCCCGCCTCTGATGGTCGCGCATCACTTGGAAGTACTAGCGCGACTGTCTGGTTCTCAAACTCAACTACGACCCGGGACGTCAAGCCGGCGCCCGGCCCACAGCTTCCGCCGCGATTGCTGAGCAGGCAACAGGCTGCTGCCTACTGCAACCTATCGCCGAGCGCTTTCTCGGCTTGGGTGCGGTCTGGCAGGCTGCCTTCGCCCCTTGCCGGCACAACGCGCTGGGATCTGAAAGCTATCGACCTCGCATTGGACATCATGAGCGGCCTCCAGCCGCAACAGGAAACGTCTGCCTTGGATGAATGGAGAGCTAAACGTGCGCGTCGTTCTGAAAGGACTTCATAAAGTCAATGCCCGCCTCGCTACGGGTGAAGTCAAGACCTACTACTATGCTTGGCGTGGCGGACCACAAATCAAGGCTAAGCCCGGCACGCCGGAATTTGTTCGCGAATACCACGAGGCGTACGCGAGCGTCCGGCAGCCCCGCGCCGGCACGTTCATGACGATCATTGCGCAGTATAAAGCTGCGCCAGAGTTTACGGCGCTCGCTCAATCGACAAAGCGCGCCTATCTCGCTTACATCAAGCTGGTCGAGGATGAATTCGGTGACTTGCCAATCGCCGCACTCACCGACCGTAGAGTTCGCGGCGAGTTTAAGGGCTGGCGAGACAAGTTCGCCAACACGCCACGAAAGGCCGACTACGCCTGGACGACATTGGCGCGGCTTATGTCGTTCGCAAAGGACCGCGGCATCATTGCTACCAACCCATGCGAGCGAGGCGGCCGCCTCTATGCAGCCGACCGCAAAGATAAGATTTGGTCGGAGCAGGACATCGCTGCGGTCCTGTCGGTCGCCTCGGCGGAGATCCAACTCGCCTTGATACTGGCATTGTGGAGTGGCCAACGGCAGGGCGACCTATTGCGCCTGCCCTGGTCTGCGTACGAGAGCCCGTACATTCGGCTGCGTCAGTCGAAAGGCGGCCGGCGCGTCGCGATGCCGGCCGGCACGCCGTTGAGAGCCCTGCTCGACGCTACCGACCGTCGGGGACCGCTCATCCTGACGAACACACTGGGCCGGCCCTGGACGTCCGACGGCTTTCGCACGTCGTGGTCAAAGGCCTGCGAGCGCGCCGGCATCAGCGGTCTCACGTTTCACGACCTGCGCGGCACGGCCGTAGTGCGGTTGGCAATTGCCGGCGCCAGCGTGCCGCAGATCGCTGCGGTCACCGGCCACTCGTTGAAGGACGTCGAAGCCATTCTCGACGCGCATTACTTGGGTCGCGATATTCAGCTCGCCGAAGCTGCGGTGCTGAAGCTCGAAGCGAGAACAAATCTGTAAAATGACCTGTAAAACGAGGCCACCTTACCGCGTCATGTCTGCTGCTAAGTGCTTGATTTATATGGTGGGCGCACCAGGGCTCGAACCTGGGACCCGCTGATTAAGAGACAGCCCTGGATTGAGAACAATCAATGACTTACTGGTCGCACCGCTGGGTTTATCCGACTGAAAGTGGGCATTCGTCGCACGATCATGTTGATTGCACTGCCTGATATTCGAACACGCGCTACTCGGACTTTACGGGGTCAATTGCGACTACAAGGCCATCGATCGATAGGTTCAAATCGGGGAGGCGCAACCACCGATACCGACATTCGGTCCCAGTTGCGATCTGACTGAGGGATACCCTGCGTCCGGAACGTAAGTAGTAAACGAAAAGATCAATGAAAACAATGAAGTTTGCTCGCGATTGACCACCTTTATCGCCGTCCGTTCAAGAGGTTTCGGTGGTCAATCGGTGGTCAGCTCACCTGACGCGAGCCTTGATCTGGACCCGGCGGCTCTAACGAGGAGCGCTCCCTTCACACGGGAGAGGTCCAAGGTTCGATCCCTTGTGCGTCCACCATTGAAACCCCTTATTCTGTAGGGTTTTCTGCAAAATCCCGCGCGGTTCCAATGTGCATTTCGAGACGCTTTTGAGCGTCAAAACGCGAACGAATACGCCCAAAATCAGCCCAGTGATTGTTGTCGGTGTATGATCTGTTCTCCTTTCTTCGAGCACATCACATTGCCAAGGCGAACCATTTCTACGTGGTCATCGGGTGCTGTTGCGGCAGCATGCGGGCTCATCAGCGCAAGGGGCTGCTTGGCTTAGTCCCTTAGGGCGCATACGCCCGCCCCCGATTTTGGCGGGATGCCTCGAAAGCCATTGAAACTCCTCTCATGACTTCGCCCCGCACCCCGCCGTGGCGGGGTCCCCATCGGCGGTAGCGAAGGATAAGAGCGGTCTAGCCGAAGGAAGTGTCTTGTAACGGCACCTCGCCTCGAGAATGTGCGCAAGGCGCCGCTCGATAGGTTCGACGCGCGCTGCCGAGCGATGATGAAGGGGTTTCGGCGTTGTGTAGGGTACCCTACATCCAATGTAGGGTGTCCGGCCACCCTACACGCAAGAGATAGCACAGACGGATCAATGAGCTAAGCGGAGTCAATGTAGGGCATGTAGCGTTTGGCTGTAAAACGCCCTCTCAAATATATTTAGGGGCGAAGGGATCATCTAACCACCTTCTCATGTGTGCGTACTGCTTTAACCCTACATCCCTACATCACAACCAACTAAGATAATGAATACAAACAACAAACGATCGATGTAGGATCGAAACTGATCCTACATACTTCCTACATCCCTACATTTTGAGAAATCGACGGGGGCAAGCAAAAAAGAAAATCGAGATCGAAAATTGGCCCATTCGGCAATGCGCGACGAGTTTCCAACAGCGCCTCGGCTCATGTCAGCGAAATGCATCGAGCGCCCCGCTCCCAAATAGCAGGCTTCGAGCTAGAGCAAGTTCTCCGCGATATCAATCTCCACACCACAAAATCACAAACCGCATTAAGGGCCACACCAGCGCGATCTGCCACGCATGTTGGTCACGCTGATGCGCTCGCGGCGGTTATGCGTCGCGCGCCGTCGCGCTATTCGCAGGTCTCGCTCAAGAACATGTCTGAGACGCCGCGTCGTCGTGCCATCTCAGCCGATCCGGCGAGTATGATGCTCGACAAGGTGAGCTCGTGTAGGATCATCCTACATCGATGTAGCGTCGATTTGAATGCTACATAGAGCGAATACAGTAAGCGAGAGAATGCCTTAAGCGGGGCTCATGTAGGTCGTGCAGGTTTTTTTGATTTTTGCTCTCCCTGACCTATTTAGGATGCGGGACGGGGCAATAAGCAACCTTCTCATGTGTGCGTATAGCCCTTTCCCTACATCCCTACATGTTGAAGAGTTAAAGGTATGAAAAGCCAAAGCAAAACGTTGATGCAGCATTTCTGCCGATCCTTCACACTCGATACATCCCTACAGCAAGGAAGACCAGAGTGATGTTCCGCACTGGCCATGCCGCCAAGCATCTCCTCGATTCTGACAGACCAAAAAGACGGCTAAGCCTTACGGCGAATTCGTCACATAATGCCGAACCATCGGGTGGTTGAACGATAAAATCACCATCAGCCTTCCAACTATCGGAGGCTGCCAAGTCTGGCTCGCCTAGAATGCGGTATCCCGCCGATGGTTGACCGCATCAGATGGCCGCCATCCGCGACACGCCTACCGTGTATTGCGGGTGCCTGCTTCGTTACGCACTGTGATCGTGGGCCGATGTGCTCGCCGTCTTAGTTATTCCATCGGAACGCCGGTACGAGCAACTTCATCGATGCGTCCGGTCAATGTTTGAGGTCGGTTGGGAACAAATTCTCCCTCGCGGCTCCATCGCAAAGTGCTAGGCTTTAGGTTTCAAGGGGCACATGCGTCGTCGCGAGTTCATCACGCTTTTGGGCGCTGCGGCCCGTTTTCCGCTCGCCGCGCACGCGCAACAGCCGATGCCCGTTCAGACATCCCGCTTCATGGGTGGGAATTATGTTATGTTTCATCCGGCGACATGGGCCCTTACCGGCGTGCTGAAGACCTCTCGCGATTTGAAGAAGGATTGCGGCAAGCCGGGTTGCCCGAATGACCGTCGCAGCCAGTGTTCGCCCGTTTGGGACGAAGTGATCGAATGATTGCGACTTCCGCTTTATCGTTTGCACACTTCAGCAAGAAGGAGACCGCCATGAGCGTCGCTAACCCGAAAATCTCCCTCAGCGTCCGCGATCAAGTCAGCAAGGATGAGTGGGAAGTACGCGTCAACCTCGCTGCAGCCTACCGCCTCGTCGCGCTCTATGGCTGGGATGATCTCGTCTTTACCCACATCTCCGCTCGCGTGCCGGGACCCGAACACCATTTCCTCCTCAATCCATACGGCTGGATGTTCGAGGAAATTACCGCGTCTTCACTGGTGAAAGTTGATCTTGAAGGCGGCAAGGTGATGCCCTCGGAGTATGATATCAATCCCGCCGGCTTTACCATTCATAGCGCGGTGCACGCTGCGCGCCAGGACGCACTATGCGTGATGCACACTCATACGCCCAATGGTGTCGCGGTATCCGCGCAGAAGAACGGCCTGCTCCCAATTTCGCAACAGTCGTTAGCCGTGCTTTCTAGACTCGGCTATCACGACTACGAGGGCCTCGCGCTCAACGAGGATGAAAAACCGCGCCTCGTGCGCGATCTCGGCGACAAGAACTTCCTGATGCTGCGCAATCACGGCCTGCTCACAGCGGCCGCCTCGATCGCCGACGCATTCGCATTCATGTACTTTTTTGAAGCGAGCTGCATGATTCAGGTCCGCGCGCAATCCGGTGGCAGCGAGCTGATCCCTATCCCCCAGCCCGTTCTCGACGGCTTTCTGACGGCTGCGAATAAAGCCAGACGTGGGGCCGCCGGCCCCGGCGCACTGGCCTGGCCAGCACTCCTTCGCAAGCTGGATCGGCTGGACCCGTCATTTAGGGATTAGCTATTGCGTGTCGGTGGCCAGACGAAAGGCCATAGCCTCGGGTCTGGCCAAACCCTCGCCACTGAACCGATAGCCGGATCGGCTGCTGGTCGCACTTTTGCTACGTGGCTAATCGTCTGACGCCTGAGTTGCATCCGAAGCGGAGAGACAGAACAAAGCGTCCTCATGGGAACAACAACAAATCGCCGGACTAATTCGGCTTGCTGCGGTGTGTGAGTCCCAAAGTGGCCCTTAGCTGGCATCGCGAAGCCGGCAGCCGACGTCCGCTTCGCCGCAAACAACGAACCTGATAGGTGATGTCCGTTCGTGCATTGCTCTAAGCGTGATCAAGGTATCGATGGTCGGAGCGGGTCCCTCCTGGCCCCCTCCCCCGTACGGCCCAAGCGCGCCCCAAGAACTCTCCAGCGACAAAGTCCCGAAACTGGGTTGACACGGTTGACAAGTTGACAGGTTGGAGCCGCAATAGCGAAGCCTGATCAGCCTCCCGTGACCTTTAAGTACGCGGCCATTGCCGAACGCATTTCGCCTGAGCTGTGATTACCGCGCGGTCGACTTGGGCACGGGGTGATCGAGGGACGTGACCGAAACGATCGCCTTGAACTCTTCGAGTATCTCTGGGTGATTTTGATCAAGATAGCGCTCGACTTTCCGGTTCGCGATCAATTTCGATATGTAACCCGAGGCAATCACTAGATGCAGCACATCCTCGCCATAGGATGCTTCGACGGCCTTGAAGTCCTGCTGAAGCGCACTCATCTCGCGTTCCATGCGTGCCAATTGCTCAGGCGTCATGCCATCGATCCGTTTTGCCCTCTCGGGCTTCGCCAGATCAGCCTGCTTCGTCGCCGCGAGAAGCGCCCGCGCATAGCCCACGGTGAAGTTCGAGGCCGACAGCATCAGTTCCGCGACTTCGACCTGGCGCGTCGAACCCATTTTGCGCATGACATCGAAGGTCACCGTGCTGACCATCTTGTCTTTCAGCATCTCGATAACTTCGGGGCTTATGCCGTCCAGCATGGCGCGCCGCCGCTTGATGTGACCGATATTGACGTCAAGCGCTTTTGCCAGCTTTTCTTCCGAGACGCCTCGCGCAAGCGCCCGCACGATCATGAAATATTCCTGGATGGTCGCAAGATGATTGATGCGCTTGTTATAAGTGAAGGTCTCATCGTCATGCGCTAGAATGCAGCGCGCGCTCGTTTCGCCGCGATCCATGAGGGCCGCGCGGCGCCAGTGACCGTCGAGGAGGAGGTATTTCCCATTCTCGTCGGGGTGCTTCGACAGGACCAGCGGCTCGATCAATCCGACCTCGGCAATCGACTGGGCCACTCTCTTGTACCGGACAAGCCTTTTCGTCTCGTCGGAGACCTGCCTTAGCGGCAGGATCGCATCAAACGGGAGAACAATGATGTTTTGCTCAAAAGCTATCCGGACATCGGCCATGCTCATGACTGTCCTCCCGCCCCGGGGAGCCGCTCCGCAATGGGCCTCGGGAGCGTATGCAACTCCTCCGCCTGCAACAGTTTGACGAACGGGACCTCTGCCATAAGCATTCGCAGGGCGTTAATGGCGAAGAGCAGGCGGCTTTGGGCCAGGCCAGCCTTCTTGACGAGTAGTTTCTGCCGATCAGCCTCTTTCTTGTAAGCGCGCACAAGCGCGCTCGAGGTCACGCGCTTCGCCTGTTGCCGCGGCCCTGTTGGAGTCTTTGCCTTGCCGAGCAGGTTGCGTTGTTCGATGATCTTGCGGATTGCGAGGACCTGATTGCCGGGAATCGCATTGGCCTCATAGGCTTCGGCAAGCGCCTTTTGGACATCGCCCTCCTTGGCCTTTGCAATCTCCATGGCAATGGTGTGCGGAATAACCCCCCTATCTACAGCGGCCAGTAGTCGTTGCTCACCATTGTCCAACAGGGAGCAGATCGCATGGACATACTCGGTGCTGAAATCGATCTTGGCCGCAATCTGTCCGATCGAATAGCCGCGCTGCTTGAGATTGCCGATCTCGGAAACCAGCTCTAGCGGAGAATGGTGGCGCCGCGCGAGGTTTTCGACGAGGCCCATCACGAAGCAATCCTCTTCGGAGGCTTCGATGACAATCGCGGGTATTTCCGTTTGACCAAGAGCTATAAAGGCTTCCAGCCGCCCCTGACCACACACGAGATCAAATCCGTGACCATTGCGACGGCTAACCGTGATCGGCTTCTTGAGGCCAAGATGGGCAATGCTTGTCACAAGCTCGCCAAATATCCGCTTGTTACGCGATCGAGGGTTGATGACCCTGATGTCCGCTACAGGGACCTTAACAATTTCTGGCGCCGTTTCGTTGATCATGCGGCAACTCCCAGTTCGTTGCGCGCGCTAAGTCCAAAGAACGTGTCGAGATCGTCGAAGCGATAGGCGTCCAGGTAAATGCCATTCTCTTCCGCGAGCCTGAGCCGGTCGGCCGACATGTCGATACTGGGCAAGAGATAGTAGTCGAGTATCTCTTTGTTCTCTCCGTCCATGCGGATAGCGATGGTGATGTCGGGACGCAGACCGGTATCGAGCCTGAGCTTCCAGCGCAGAAAGCCGGCCGGAGTGTGCAGGCAGCGGGCAATTACGATCGAGGCCGTAAACTCGCCGTTGATGGTCAGAATGTCCGTTAGCTCATCGAACTCGACTGTTCCTCCAGCGTCGCGTATTCCCGCCATCGCCTTTTCAAGCACGTCCGGAAACATCGTCCGGAGAGCACGGTTGGTCTCGATATACTGGTAATCGCGTCCGGGATCGTATCCGACGAGTCGGTAGGCACGGATAAGGCTGCCGAACCGCGTTCGATACACGGAGCTTGAGGGCATTTCATCCATCTCGTCGATCACAAGACCGGAAAGGTGCCCTTTCTGCTTTAGAAGCGTTGTTAGCCGTTTCAGCATTTCGGCGTCCGTTAGCCGCTTACTGCGTTCCTCGACGATGCGCCTGGCGGCAAGGAAGAAGTCGCTGTCGATAACCGCATCGAACGCATGATCGGCGCGTATCCACATATCCGGCGGATTGATTACGCGCGCCTGCTTCAGCTTGAAAGAAACGCGATTATAAACGTTATTACCGACATACTTTTCGTTGGTAAGGATCTGGTGGATTGTCCCGCGGGTCCAGGGTCGGCCAAATTCGTTCGGAATACCCTCGAAATTGAGCATGGCGGCAATCTCAGCCTCGGATTTGAGCTGGAGGACGAAGCACCTGTAGATGCGCCGCACCAACTCGACTTCCTGCGGCGGTCCCGGCTTTAAAATGACCCGGTCGGTTTGCAGGCTTTTGTACTCGCCACGGCCAAGATCGGCCTTGGGCGTCCGATGCTCGTCGATCAGTTGCCGCTTGAGACCATATCCGGGGGTACCGCCCTGCCGGAATCCAAGACCGATCAGCCGGCACTGCCCGGCGAAGACTTTTGCCGAGAGTTCCCGACTATACTCGCCGGCCATCGCCCGCTTCATACTCTTTATTATGGTGGAGGACAGGCTTCCATCGTTCTCGAACTGCTCAGCGCAATACTGGACCCGGATGCCTGCTTCCTTGCAGGTGTATTCGTAGTAAGCGCTCTCATCCGCATCGGGAAAGCGACCCCAGCGGCTCACGTCATAGACCAGCACGACGCTGAAATCGGTCCGGCGGCTTCGAACATCGTCGATGAGCTGCTTCAGGGCATCGCGACCCTCGATGCGCAGGCCGCTGCGCCCTTCGTCGGCATAGGTGCGAACGATCGTGAAGCCGTGCCGGGTAGCGTAGGCTGCGATCGCCTCCTTCTGGTTCTCCGTCGAATATTTTTGATGGTCTGTGGACATGCGCACATATTGCGCCGCCCGTGCCGGGCCTTTGGGTGGCTCTTCGGCAATTGCTTGTCTTGCGCGTCTCACGGAAAGCTACTCGGTCATCGATCAACCTGAATTCGGGTCCAGCCTCGCGGATAGCTCAGCGTACCCAAGGGAGAGCTGGAATGTCGCTTCCAAAAAGGGACCGAAAATTTCAGTCCGTTTCACGAAACTCTCATCCTGACGGAGCGACAGATCTCGGAAGCGCCGAGTTTGCACGAGAGATTGCAGAGGCTCTTCACAAGGACTTTGGCGACACCCATGCCGCCATTAAGAGGGTCGTTGCTCTGACAAATGCCAACGAGCGCGCCGTGAAGAACTGGTTTTCGGCCAAGAATGGACCAACGGGACGGCACCTGGTCGATCTCGTACGCACCTCCGATGAGGTTCTCGAAGCCGTATTGCGCATGTCCGGCAGGAGCGACTTGATTCTGTCCAAAAAGCTCGGCGATTCCAAACAGACGCTGATCAAGATGCTCAACCTTATCGGCGAACTCCAAGGCTAGTTTGATCAAGTCGTTCTCTCCCTATAAACCCCAGGAAAGCGATACTGCTGCGGAGGACTACGCGATATTGCAGAACATTCCCAATAGACCGATGTCGACAGCCGACGAAGTCCGCTAGCCTGACTTCGGTTCTTGACGGAACGTCGATGAGCAGCATCAACCGCATCGAAAATCTCGTCCGCCTGACCCGGCAATGCGGGAGATTCGCTCCTCGTCGACGGTCCGATTGAGAGCCCATATCAATTGGCGCTCGCCGCGCCCTCGACCAGGTTCACGAATGACATAGGGTGATCCCCCTCGCCGCTTTTCGCAAACTCGACAACCTGCTCCCATTTGTCGAAGCCGAAGAAGTCGGGGACTGTGCTCTGCTTGCCTTCCTTCAGGTCCTGCACGCCGCGCAGCATGTTCATCAACTCATCCGTACCACCCACAAGATGAGGCTTCTTGCCTTTATCCAGGCACTCGATGATTGCGCCAATGGTGGAGGCGTTGGTTCGCGCCAGGATGGTCCGCGGCTCAACGCTCCCGACCCGGCTCTTAACAGCTGCGTTGCCTTTGAGCGGCCGCTTTTCGCCGAGAAGGAGCAAGAGCTTCGAGGCCCATTCCGCTATGGCAGGGCCGAAGCGGAACGAGGTGGTGAGGTAGGTCTCAGCCTGGGTCGCGATTTTTTCCATCGCGTTCACCGCACCGCGCCATTCGTAGATTTGCTGGTACTTGTCGCCCACATAGATCATCTGAGCCGGCTGCTTCCGCACCACGTCGAGCACAACGGGATTGTTAGGGAATAAGGGCGGCTCGCAGGACACCATACCGTTTGTCAAAGAGAACGTCGGCAAGAAAATCGAAATGTTCGCCGTCAAGGGAGCGAATGGCGCCGAGCTGCCTGGAGCGATTCGTCGTCATTCGTCGGCCCTTGATCTGGAAGCGCAGCCGTCGTCGGCGATGGCATCGACATTGGGATAGGAATTTCCTGCGCGAGTCCACCCAAACGCCGTACAGAACAGGTATTCCGCGAGATCGCCCGTCGGATTATTCGCAGTGCGCGTAATGCCTCGCGCGCGCAATTCATCGGCTATCTTCGCGTGAAGCATTAGCAATTCCTTGCTTGAGAGCTTGGATCATTCCTCCATGAGTGTCCTAGACGCCTCGGCTTAGAAGTATTGCTGCGGTTCCTGGAATGCCATCGACACATCGGGCAGCGCCTGCAGGATCATGTCGAGCACGGCCAGCGCGTCCGTCATCAAATCCTCGTCACGCTCACGGTTGGCCGGAAATAGTTTGTTGCCATGAAAGAGATTGTTGCGGACGCGCCATGTCGCACCGATCAAATCGGATGTTGTCCCTATGGGAGCGGGCTGCTCCCCGAATTCCACGCCACCGTCACCATTGACGATAAAGTGCTTTGGCGGGATCGCGATCAACGTTTCAGCCACGTGCGCAGCTTCAACAGCCTGAAAGAATCCGGCCCCGAGCCGGGCAACAAGGCGCGGGTGGCCGATCTGTGCAACCTCTCCCTCTGCCGTAAAACGAAGCAAGCGAAGCTGCTTCAGCGCAAATTCCATGCGAGCGAATGTCGCGAAGAACCGCAGCGTCAGCTCGGGCGATAGTCCGTTGAGGAGTTCTTCAGTCGTGAGCATCCAAATTCGCTTCCTTTAGCGGTTCAAGGAGTGCGCGGGAAGCGCGTTAGAAGCAGCGTCCGCGCGTTGCGCCGTCCTACCGCGTATCCGCGCCTCCGAGAACATCAGGTGCCTTGTCGGTGATCGTCCCACTTTGACTGAATTGTCATACCCTTGTTGATGGTATGGCCGGGGGCATTCATCACGACTGAGATATATACATCCGCCCCGGAATCTTTCTCCCAGCTCCCGCGCCCCTTGTCGGGGAAGTCCTGGGCATGGACCGACACGCTTACGCCGAACACACTGAGGTTGTTGAGTTCGCTTTCGAGGCGATCTGCGATCTTACTTGTGAACTGATGTTCCTGCGTTGGTGCGAAATAGTGCCGCGCGCAGGCCTGGGCAACGATCCCGTCGATGAGTTGTCCTACATGCCGATACGCTCGCTCGCGCCGTGCCCGGTCTTCGGCCTCCGTTGCCACGCATCCTCTCCTCTACCGTCGACGGTCACTTAAGTATCTCAACTGCGGCGTCGGGGGGCTCTTTGCCAAAATATTCGTAAGCCAGGACCGCTAATAGCCGAACCGCGCGATGTGCGCCCTACAATCCAGCACAACTAGAAGACATTCAGTAGCGCCTCAACAAGCACCGCAACTGGCGCGACCGCGTCACCTTCCATCAGGAACCCGCATTCAAGATTTTTCTCGCGCGAGCGATAAAGGAAGTTTGCCGATCCGACATAGGCCGCGGCACCGTCGGCAAGCACGACCTTGGCGTGAAATGTTTCGACGTAGGATTGGCCGTTTGGAAGCACGCCGGCAAGCGCATAGTCATGAACATTCGTCGCCGAACGTTGGAGCCGCTCTCCCTCCGCCCCGCATACGGTGAGCTGATCGGCTCCGCGGAGCACCAAGACCTTGCTGGGCGCGTCCGTGGCGTCGAACAGGTCGGCAGCCCAAGCTGCGCCCGAAGCGTCAATATAAGGTGTGATAATGACGAGCCGCTCCCGCGCACGGCGCGCGAGATGGAGAAACGCGTCTTTGGTGTCTGTGAGCGTCGTGAACGATGCCCCTGCCCTGCGTTGGAGCTGATCGCCTATGCGGCTCGGCTCTGGCGGCAACGTCACCACAAAGCGCGCACGGGCAGAGGGTGCGATAAGAGAGTCAGTCATGTAAGAGCACCGGATCAAAAAAGCCGACGAGTGGTGGGCTCCCTTGGGGTTCCCAGTTAGGGGCGGGTCCGCCTTTCAAAGCCGACCGCGACAGAAGTTGGTTGCCGCCGAGGCACGTTACCTCGGATACCATGATGCAAGCCGGGCATGCGCCGCCGCGCGTGTCACAGAGCGAGCCCGACCCACATCGCAACAGCCGTTGATCGAGTAAGCGGTAGAGGAAGTCGTGGGCATGGTTGCGCCACATCGCCGAGATATTCCCGAGATCTGGCGTCATGCCCTTGCGATAAACCACAAAGGCGAGATCGGCTGGGAAAAGATGTTCGCCGAGCCCGTCGCGATCCAGGCCGGAAATGTCAGCAAGCGCGTGCATGACCTGGTGCGCCAAGCTGTGAAGGAGAAGATAGACAAAGGCCGTGAGAGAGCGAGGCGCCTGCCCGCGCCCCTCCCGCTCCTTGAATTCGTCGAGGAACGGACCAAAGTCGGAGTAATGTTCGAGATAGATCGCACCAAGTGTCTTGTCCGCCTCGGCATCTGCGTCCTGCATTCCATTGGCAGCAAGCCAGCGCCTTACCCGGCGTTCATCGACCTTGAAGTACAGGGCCTCGTTGCGCTGCTGTGTCACATAGATGGGCCGACGGCCGTTTGGAAGCTCGGGAAAAGCATTTAGCCTGACCGGCATCGGGACGCTTCGCCCGTTAAACTCGCGATAGTAGATCGGGGTCGAGGACACGCGGGTGAAACCAAAGCTGAATTCGCAAATCGGCAAGCCCCGGATCAGCACGATTTGGTCGAGTCCAGTACGCCTCAGGAGGCTCCCTGTCGTGTTTTGATACTGAGCCAGGCGGACCGGGTCGCCGACGGCATCGCAAATCAGGCGATCAGGCTCCATCACATCGATGGATTCATGCTGGGCACGGCGTTCATGGATGTGCTCCGCGACGAACCGGTCGTGCTCGATGGTCAGCCGGATCGGATCAAACCGGCGAGCCCAATCGCCCCGCTGAACCACAGCCGCAGCAAGAGCCGCGCTTTGCACGTGCCCCCGTTCGACAACTTGGGAAGCAAACCATGCCTCCCGGATCATGTTGGCTTCACGCTGTAGGCCATCGGCGCGATCCGTTTGTCCGCGCACTGCCGCCCGCTCGGCCATTTCACAATGATCGTTGTAGTCATCCCACTCGGCAGCACGGCCAGCCGAGGCCAGCGCAGCACGAATTTCATCGTCTGACGGCGAAGCGAAGGGGATACGATGGATTTCCGCCAGGCGCTGCAACAGATCGGGTTGGCGCTGGGGGAGCAAAAGTTCAACGACGCGGCGATCCCGGAACTCGATGAATGTGCCCTTTTGGGGATAGAAAGCTGAGTTTGCACGGTAGGAAACCGGCAGCATATTAACTTCGATGCGCTCGAAATTCCTCCCGGTATTCGCCCGCTCACGTTCCAGGATTTCGAGCGTTAGAGGGTCCGGCTGCTTCAAATCGCGCGGCGATTTGCAGCTGTCACAGATAAAGCGCCAATCCGAAAAGACGGGGGCTTGATTGCTCAGCGTGAATTCTTGCCCGCCGCACGTGCATGTGGTGAGCCGTGTCACGTAGCGGCGATTGGCATCATAATTGTTACGGTACGGGCTTAGTGGTTCAAGGTGCCCTGACCAATGCACATAGACGACGTCAACCTGCGTCCACCGCGCTTCATGGTCGCCGCAACGGGCAGGCAACGGATGGCGCGCTTGGTCGGCAATCGTGTCGTATTGGCGGATGCGCCCGCAGACCCCGCACCGGTATACGAGCGGATATGGGACGTAGCCCATGGTGCCGGGATCACAGAGCTGGAAGATGCGCCCCCAATCCCGGTCTACGATTTGAGAATTACGGTCGTAGAAAACGTCGTCGAGAATGAGCTCAATCGGAACAGTGACTGGCGCCCTCAAGCCGGAACCACGCGCGAACCATGTCGATGCGATCTCCTTCATACCGTCGAAGATCAGGAGGCGCGTGGCGTCGGAAACCTGCGCCTCGCCGCGATCGATGGGCACCGATCGGCAAATTCCCTTCGCTCCTTCCCACGTGAAGAGCACCCCGGGGGCGTAAGTCGTCGCAAGTTGTGTGCGTGAACGGAACATCACCGGCGGGCGCTGCCGGCGTTCGGCCTCGGTGTCGTCCTGATGCGGCCGAGCTCCTGCGCCTTGCCGCCGATTGCGCCAGTTTTCTCGACGATTTCCCTGATTTGTGTCGTCGTTTGTCATCAGGGTGCCCTCGCCTGCGCATCGACGTCCGTCTCGGCAACGCTTCCCCGCTGTTGACGGATGGCACGCATAACCCGGACCAAGTCATCTTGATCGATCGTTCGCCGCCCCTGCGTTACGCGGGCATCGAAGCCCGCAGCGGCAATCATTCCGGCCTCATCGACATCGCGCAAAGAGGTCATCGGCGGCTTGAAGGGAGCGGCAGAGTCTTCCCAATATTCGTACAGACGGAGCGTGGTGTCGAAATTCCGAACGCTGGCAGTGAAGCGGTAGACTTCCTGTTCCACGAGCGAGCGGTACAGCTCAGAGTAGATCGGCCTGCCAAGACCATCCGATCCCCGGCCCTGGAAACCGATGGCGCGCAAGACGAAGTCGCCAAGTTCTGCGGTGAACCCGGCCGGGTCTCGGCGGATGAGGGCCCGGATTGGGCTGATTGTTTCGAAGCAATCGGTACCTGCTTTCGCTGAGTCCGCTGCACGGACAAAGGATTGGTTCTCTCGCATGATTGCCCATGTCTGGACCAGCGACGCCAGCACTCGCCGAATTGCATTCTCGGCCCATCGCTCGACAGCGGGAGGCGCAATCATTCGTTCAAGGAAGCGATGGAAGATGTCGTGGGTTTCGACGACATAGCGGTCGCGCCTGCTTTGCGGGGTGGGGACAAGCATGACGAAACCAACATGCGTTCTGCCAACGCGGCTCGATGCCTGGATGTATTCGGCGATATCGGAAGGAAGGCCCGCAAAGAACATGCTATTGAAGCGATCGACGTCAACACCGTGGCTGATCGCGGACGTCGCAACGATGCTCCGAAGCTGACCGGCAAGGGGCGGATAAGGGGCACCGGGATGGCCAGCTTCAGCCTCCACCATGATTTCTTGAATTTCCTTCATATCGATACCACCCGAGATGAGGCGGCTCACGAACCCATCGAGCGGCTGATGACGCGTGCGATGACGCAGGCGAACGGCAGAGTCGAGGGCGTCCATGACTTGGTCGCCACCCTTCTTGTTGGTGACGTAAGCCAAGGCAATGCGGTGAAGATCGATAAGCGCGAAAATCTCGTTCGAGCGCCCGTCCTGCATCGCGCGTCGGATTGCATCGCGCCGCCAACCGCTTCCTTCGTCGTCCCCTTGCTGGTCAGCCAGCGCGTCCGCCGTGGCGGCCCGGGTTGCAGGCGCGAGCAAACCTTGCCAGACGTCCGTGATGATCGAATGAAACGCGCTCAGGACGGCGACCGCGGTTACAGTGTGCGTGGCGTCGTTCGTCATGAGCGAAACGAACAGTCGCATCCATGGTGAGGTACGTTCCGGGACCTCGTAAAGTGGCAAGCTGCGCTCCAGCTCAACGCGCGCTGGGTTTTCGCGAGGGGCTGGGGCAGGCTCGGCAAAAAACGATCGATAGATATCGGGACCTGGACAGGGAAAGCGCAGCGGAGCCCGTTGATAGAGCACTTCAAGTTGCCGCTCCGGATTAGAGATTGTCGCCGTGGCCGCGATAATTTTGGGAGTGCGCGGACCACCGGCCCTCCCCCCAATCCAGATGCGGGAAACGTGCAACCTGTCGCCAGCTAGTTGCGCGATCTCAGCAAATACCCCGTCGAGAAGGCTGTCAAAAAGCCCGCTAAACGTCCCAAGGCTTTCCTCAAGGAGATGTGCTTCGTCTTGAATAATCAGCGAGGGAAATGGATCGAAAAACACCGTTTGCCCGTGGTCAAATGCGGGAGCGACCGGCTCATATCCATCACCCGAGAGCCATGCAGCAATATCGCCTTCGTTCGGTGGTGACGAGAGATGACCTGTGGGACCAACACCACGCGCCAGGCCGAACATTCCGATGAGCTGGCGGATGGTCGTGGTGCGCTGTCCAAGCATCGCGAGCTTATCGATCGTCCCGAGCACGATCGAAGGAGCCCGTGCATAGATTGTGTCGTCCGTCAGCAGAAAGGGGAGCGGCGTTCGGCTCGGATGGGCACGATTGAAGGAGCACCGATCATTGAAGCAGACAATGCCAAGCCGGCGCGCCGTCGGTCCCTCAGCTTCAAAGCGCCGCAAGCCGGTCGCAGCACCGCAACATGGGCATTGGGGCACCTTGTTGTAGGCGGCGCGGAATTCGCGGTAGCGCTCGGCTGCACGGCGTGCATCGGCGTCGGCCCCGTCAGCGCCTTCCTCAAGGTTTCGGTCATCCGGATGGTCAGCATCGTCTGCCCGAGGCACGATAGCCGGAACATAGGAATAGCGGTTGGGCGTATTGTTGCCACCAACCCAAAAGCCTATCTCAAACGGCCAGCCACCGACGCGCCGATCGATACGAACTAGTTCGGCAGCAGTCACAAGACGCAAGAGCCGCTGCCCCTGCTGGAGCGTCAGCAAACGCAATGGATAGCGGATCATCGCGGTGACGCCGCGCGTTTTCCCGCGCAGGCGATCGAGGAACATTGAGAAAATCAAGGTTCCATAGAATGCCTCTGATTTTCCACCGCCGGTTGGGAAGTAAAGAAGGCTTGCCGCCGCTTCATCCAAGAGAGGATCAAACCAGTCGCGATATTCTTCCATGCGGGACGCAAAGGTCGGTACATGGGCAAGGATGAAGGCGAGTTGGAAAAGCCTCCACCCACGTTGTGGATCTCCGCGATCGCGATTGAGGAAGCTCTGATTGGTTAGAAGCCAGGCGCGATAGGGCGCAGCGCGGAGTTCCAAAGACGCCCGTTGGTGCTCGCTCGCTGACGCCAACGCTCGGTAAGCCTCTTGCGATTGGCTCAGCAATCGAATTCCGCGCTCGATGTAACCTGCTTCCCGTCGTTGGTCGCCCAAATCGCGCTGTAAGCGTTGGCTTTCAATGTCAGCTTCCGCTGGATTCAGGCCCTCTCGCACGGCGCTCCTCAGCCTCGCCTCTTCGCTGCCGATCCAGTCGACGTACGCTTGCGGAATAGAAAGGAGATCAAGGACGGCGCGCGTTTCCGAGGCTAACTCGGCGAAGGCCACGGGAGCGTCTGGCGCTCGCGGCACAATCCGTGGCTGGACAAACCGGGGGGACCATGTCGTCCGCAGGGTAAGAACGTCTCCCGCTTGCCGACTTGTGACGCCGCAATTCAACCCGATTGCGGCATAGTGCATAAAATGCCTGAAGCGATAGGATGGCTCGACGCGATCAAGGCGCAACGGTCGATGCACGCCTGCCGGGAGGGTTACGGCGAGCTCCGTCCTAAAAATGACTTCGCAGTGCGTAAACGCGTCTCGCCGTGAAAGCTCGGGCGACCCATTGTCGAGCATGACCCGCACGGCTACCCGCGTGGCATCAACGAAATCCGGCGTCCGGTCGAGCTGGAGGGCCACGCCGGCAATCGCCGGTAGTAAATCAGGCAGCGAAGGAGGCGTTTGGGCAACGCGCTGCCTGTATCCATTCCAGGCGGCTTCCGAAATCACGTCTTGGGGCTGAACGCGTACGTCCCGCCAAACCTGTTGCAATCCCTCTGCCGAATTCACCCAAGCAGCGACTTGTTGGAGCGCACTGTCGCGCATCGCTCTGGAGTATTCGGAAACGCGAGCGGCAAGCTCCAATCCTTCGGCATCAATCTGCCAGACGAACGGCGCAAATGTGAGGTCAATTCTTCGCCATTTAGCGGGCGCGGGCACCGGTTCTAAAAGGCCAAACGGCACCGAACGCCCGCGCTGCAGCAGCCGCCCGATGCGAAGCTGGGCGGCATGGTCGTCTTGGCCGTCCGCGGCGGCCTGACCGTCAGCCTGAGGCCCGGGGTTCGGTCCCTGGTCTCCGTCCTCTGCATTTGGATTCAGCAGCTGTTCGTCGCCTTGTTGAAACTCGATGCCCTGCTCATGATACGCCTGACGGCGAACCTCTTCGAGGATCGCCTGCCGTTCCTGGCGAATGCGCTGGCGCTGCTCGGGATTGAGGTTAGGCCAGTCAGGCGTCGCCACGCGGGCAGCGGCAAACCGCTCGCCGCGAAGCTGACGGAACCGCGTGTCGACGGCGGCCTGAACAGCGGCGCGGAGCTTAAAATCAACATCGAGGCTCAAGGCTTCGTCGGCGAGTTCGGCCCAGTCGGGAAGGACGCGGACGTAAAGCGAGAAAGAGGGAGTGATCGTCGATTGGCCGGCTGCATTCGCCGCAATATGGAAATCCATGCCAGAAGCGGCGATCCGAATGTCGGAGGTCTCGTCGTCCTGGCCTGTGGGGTCGAAACGCGGCAGCAATTGGCCGGACACAATCGAACGGCGCGGAGTCCTGCCAAAAAGAACACGCCCTTCGGCGTCGCTGCCTGAGACCCGCGCGATTGTCATGTTGACGAGCGCGTTGCAAACGCCTTCCTTGAGCTCTTGCGAAACCGCCGACAGTTGCGCTGCACTAAGCCCGTTCACCTTGACCTCGCTCTTCGGTTTTCTCCTGCACCACGCCCACAAAATCTTCAGCCGCCGCTTTTAGCCTGCGGATATCCCGCGCGCGTTCCGGATTGCTGGATTGGGCCGCATAGTTGTCGATCAAGATCGTTCTGT
Source organism: Bradyrhizobium sp. WBAH42 (assembly GCF_024585265.1). Lineage (NCBI taxonomy): Bacteria > Pseudomonadati > Pseudomonadota > Alphaproteobacteria > Hyphomicrobiales > Nitrobacteraceae > Bradyrhizobium > Bradyrhizobium sp. WBAH42. The sequence goes on along the minus strand of NZ_CP036533.1, from coordinate 7,748,270 downwards.
ACGCATCATGGAAACTGATCGCCGCACGCAAGCGGCTTGCGCGCTGGGCGATGACAGCCCACGTCCAAAACCGTGCCGCGATGGACTCGGTGACGCCCAATGCCCGCATGAAAGCCATAAAGGTCGGTCGCTCTCGCGGCGCATGCGGCACCACGTCGTGCAACGGAACGTCAAGTTGGTCGCGCAGATTGATCCAATAGCTCGCGCGCTGCACGGTCACGGCAGGGATATTCATAGCCGCGACGAGCACCGCAAGCTTGGCCGCATCAGACGCTCCGCTCAGCCGCGAAAAGCGCTCCAAAACAAGCTGATGATAGTCCCGTATCTCTTCGGCTGCCCGCACCGTGATGTTGAGCAACGGCCGGGCCATTTCAAGGAACGCGTCACCGATGACGCAGATGCGGTCTCCTGCCTCAACGTCTTTGGCTTCGCTCTCCGTGAAAATGGGTACTGCTCGGGAGCGATCAAGGAGAATCAGTTTTGTACCAGGGCGCGCAATGACGATCTGGTCGCCCGAAAGCCTGAACCGAATGGTCGGCTGATTAGGGCGTACCGTGCCGGCAAGGTTGACGACACTGCTCGCAGGAAATTCGACATCGTCTTCTTCGTGATCGGCATGGGTATCCATAGTGCCGGAGGCACGATGCACAGCAGCACCGGCCTTCTCTGCAAATCCCGAGACCCGTTTATGGATTGCCGACAGTTGCGGGTATGCCAAGAGCCGAGCGGCATCGCGTGCAGCGCTGGCGAGCGTGTCGCTGTCAGCGAGGATAATCAGGCTCTCCGGCAACCAAGGTCGCGCTAGGAGGGATAGTATCTGCCCCCGCGTAGGTGCGACGCAGATGAGCGTCTTGATTTGATTGCGCTCCGGCGACGGCAACTTCGCGAGGTCATTCAAGGTTTCCTTGTCGAGAAGGAGAAGCATGTTCTTCTCGATCCGGGCTTCGATTTGTTCACCGATTTCCGCATCCTTGCGAAGAACGTAGGAAGCAAAATCGCTCAGCATGTCATTGCGGAAGAGAAGCGCCGTTCGTGAACTTGCGCGCACAAACTTCTTGACGACGTCCTGCAGCAGCGGCGCCATCGGTGTTAAGAGCGCAGTATTGCCCCAGACGCGCTCAACACTCCTGCAAAGCTCCGTGCGCGCCGCATTGTTATGCTGCGCCCATGCCCCGACGCTGGCTCTAATTTCTGCAATAGCGCTACCAACCCGGTATGAAGCCAAGAGATCAGCCGCCGCCAAGCTGCCTGCCTCCCGCTCAACATACGCGGAGAAATCACTCCGTGAGCCCGGCAAGGATGCGCAGCGTCGAAGGATACCGCCAAGGCGATACAACAGCTCGCTGGCGAGTCCATCGCCGAGATCCTTGGCTGCGCGCGCCTCGGCGCGGATGCTCTTCAGAAGGCTCTCAACATCGCCAGAAAAGCCAATTGCATCCTGTCTTGAAACTACGGAGTACGTGGCCGGAGGTGGAGACGCGGCGACAATCAGGTCCGAGGCTTGTCCGAAAATAATGTCGGACGACACAGGCTTTGATCTGCCTTTGCCTGCGGCATCGCCGCGCAAGGTTTGAAACCGCAGTCTGTCAAAGGTCCAAAGGTCATCCGTGAGCGCCAGCACGGCAACGCTTCCAACATGGCGTTCAAGTTCGGCAAGGAACACCTGGACCCGGCTCTCCCAGTCGCGCCCTAACCGGTTGCGCCCTGTCTGGGAGAGATCGAGCAATACAATATCGAGCTTTCTTCGTAGCGCCTTTAACGAGGCAGAAACATTGTCGGTGCCTCTCATGCCAAAGAGATAAAATCGTGCGGTTGCAGCATCGTCAGCTTGGCCTGATCGGCTGATATCGCGCAAGTCAGTCTTGGACTTTACCCGCCAGAGAAGAGGCTTCCGGCCGTCGCCCCCCGAACAGGGACCGGAAGGAAGCATTTCGTCCAGGCACGGGTGTTGAAATTCGTCGTAAGTGTTTCCGTCCAGTGCTTTGCCGGTCAGCGTTTTTGCGCGCGCAACCGCCTTGTGGTAGTCGGCCAGCGCTGGGTCTTCCCCTTGGCGCGTTGTCCTGACTTGATGCTGGATGTGCAAGCGGCCTACCGCCTCCTTGTCTACGTATATCCTTCGAAGGGGACGGTGGACGCTGGTGGCGTAGGGGTAAATGAGGGCCCGCATTCCCAAGGGTGGGCCTCGGGCATCGAGCGCATCGTGCTTGATCAATGGCGTCGCAGCGTTGTCCGCAAGCGTCATGAAAGCGGCGATGGCCGCCGGGCTGACCTCGAATTCGGGCCAACACAAGACCGGCTCGCGCGCCTTCTCCTCAATGCAGCGCACTGCGATTTCGACGAGGCGTTGGTATGGCTCGCTGATCGAAAGCCGTACTGTCTCACCGGCGCGGGAGAACGGGATACTTGCAAGAGCCGCGCGATATGCGGCTGATGACCGTACGGGCCGCGCGGCAATAGCTGCGCGCTCAGCTTCGGATTTGGCAGCCTGTTCTGCCAACTGGCGCGAGCGAGCCTCAAGCTGTTGTTTGCGTGCTGAAGCAGCTTGCTCCGCGCGCTCACGATGTGACGGATGCGGCACATGGGGATCGCGTTTCGGATCAAACCGGCCATTCTTCATGCGGTGAGCTTCTTCTTTGCAGGAAGTCCCCTTGCATATGCTCGTTCAACCGCCGCCTCACTCAAGCCAAGCGCATCAACCGCCTCTGCCAGAGCTTCCGGCGTGGGCAAATCCAAGCCGCGAAGCAAATTCGCGGAAATGCTCGCAGTGCCGGAAAGCTGACGGTAACGTGTGTCGACCGCAGCCGAATTCAGGAGGAAGCAGAGCGCGTTGAGCGTCGCAACGTTCGGGCCCGTTATGACAAGCGTATGATTCTCGGTGACGAAGCCACCCCACTTCTTTATGACGCTCGGCGAAACGCGGGCTGCAATGAGGCGACGCGACTGGGCGCTATTGGTTGTTCTTTGAAGGACGATCGCATTTGTCCTCACGATTCCCGAAGACTCTTCATCGAACCGTACGAAGTCGATGCCATTGCCGCGTTTCGCCTTGGGAAAGCAAAATGCGCCCGGCCGGATGTTGCGCGCCCACACCAATGGCATGTCGAGCTTCGCGCTTCGTCGCTTCGACATGCGCTCAAGTTCGCGGTTCCAGACGAAGTAGCCCACGCGCAAAACAGCGCCATAGTCGGCTAGCGTCGCGCCACCAATTGCCAGTCCGGGCTGCTTGCCCGCCGACATCCAGGCATCCTCGGAGTTCGCAGGCAACGTTGT